>NZ_JBDOOX010000015.1:0-198363 GCF_039830575.1 Chromohalobacter sp.
CTGTACAATCACCATATCCCGCAGAAAGCGCTGCATCATCAATCGCCGATCACGGCGATGAAGGAATGGCAGGCCAAGCGGCCTGAGTTATTTACCAAACGGGTGGTTAATCACACGGGACCCGACACTTAACGCCTGCATGAACGAAGCGCGCCAGCGATGGCCAATCCTGCCTGTTCAAGCAGGTGATGTAGTCTCGATAGACGTTCGATAGTTCGGACTTGGTCATCTACGACCTCCTCTGTGCGGCAAGGCTTGACCATCGTTTGGAAGGCTGCGTCAACGCTTAACGCCGCCAGCAGGGGCAGACAAAGCGCGCAGCGGTTTGGCTGTCCCTCTGGCTGGCCTTGTTATGCATTTAGTTGCAGTAGGTTTGGCTGCCGATTTTTTGGCAAGTTGTACCATCTGAACCATAAGTTGTATTGCCTATGCGCTGAACGGTACTGCCGTCGGAGTTATAAAGAGTGTTACCGATTTGCTGAGATGTCGAGCCGTCAGAATGGTAGGTGGTGTTACCAATACGTTGTGATGTTGAACCATTGCTGCCGTATGAGGTATTTCCAATTTGTTGTGAAGTGGAACCATTGGAACCATAGGTTGTATTACCAATACTTTGATATGTAGTGCCAGATTGACCGTGTAAATAGTCCTCTGCTTGCGCTACGCCTGAAAATGCTACTATTGCCGAAATTACTAATATTGCTTTTTTCATAGGTGTTTCTCCGTTGGTTTGATTGCATAACGCCCGGCTCACGCGCCGGTTTGTAGCCGCGAAGCGGCGGAAAATCGGTCGCTGTGCAGCCGATTTTAAATAACTTCCGACTTAGTAGGGGTAAGAAAGGTCATCAATCCAGTCGCGTAGGTTGCGTTCACCAAAGGCAGTATTTCCAGGTCTGTATAGCCTTATCGCGTCACCAGTCTGCGGAGGTGAGCCAAATGAATTTTCAGGTTCATATCCCGTGGTAGATTGGGTATCAAGTGTAAAGGAACTTAACGGCCTTTCACTGTTTATTAAATATTGGCGGAACAGTGTAAGTGCCGGAATAACGTGATTGAACCAATCCTCAACCGGCTGATCTTGTGTACCGAGCTTCGGATACCGGTACGAGCTGCCGCCTAGATTCTGCCACCCAAAACGCTCAAAAAAGCTTTGGATTCGATTCCTCTCTTGGGGAGGCGCACCTTCAATGTCAAAAGTAATCACTATAGGTGTAGGGTCCCTGATGATCGGATCGCCTATAGAAGTTATCCTCTGCTAGCAGCGAGAGAGCTTCTTCAGCAATTCATCCGGGAGCAAGTTCATGGACATCAAGCTGCATAAACAAGCGACCACGACACCGAAGATCCGGGCCGAGATCCAGGCAGCGCCCTCCAGCATCACGGATAGCGAGCTGGCTCGCCAGTATGGTGTCGCCACCGCGACCATACGGCGCTGGCGCTACCGTGACGATGTCCATGATCGATCGCACACGCGTCACAACCTGCTGGCCACGCTCACGCCCGAGCAGGAGGAGGTGCTGATCGCAGCACGCGAATTCCTTCGCCTCGGCCTGGATGATCTCCTCGTCGTGGCGCGTGAGTTCCTGAACTCCCGGTTGTCTCGCTCCGGCCTGCATCGCATGCTCCAGCGGCGCGGCGTGCCGACACTGGCGGAACTGGCTCGGCAGGACATCGGAGATGACGAGAAACCGAGGCACAAGCCCTTCAAGGACTACGAACCGGGGTATGTGCACATCGACATCAAGCACCTGCCTCGGATGCCCGACGAGCAGCAGAAACGCTACCTGTACGTCGCCATCGATCGCGCCACGCGTTGGGTGTATCTGGAGATCCGAAGCAGTCAGTCCGCGAAGGATGCTCGCGCGTTCATGAAGCAGGTGGAAGAGAAGGCGCCCTTCAAGATCCAGACGGTGCTGACTGACAACGGCAAATCCTTTACCGATCGCTTCACACGTGCAGGTGAGCGCAAGCCCAGCGGCCGGCATCCGTTTGACCAGGAGTGCCAGGCACATGACATCGAACACCGCCTGATCAAGCCGGGAAAGCCGCAAACGAACGGCATGGTGGAGCGCTTCAACGGCCGCATCAGCGACGTGCTGGCGACTCGGCGCTATGCCTCAGGCGAGGACCTGGAACAGACGCTGAAACGCTATACCTGGCTGTACAATCACCACATCCCGCAGAAGGCACTGCACCATCAATCACCTATTGCGATGATGAAAGAATGGCAGACTAAACGGCCTGACTTATTTACCAGGCGGGTGGTTAATCACACGGGACCCGACATATAGGCATAGAAAATCCTAATATTTTTATAAATTTGGTTGAATGCAAAAATGGTAGCTAAGCATCTTTCATTTCGATTCCATTCTCTCGGCATGCCAACTCAATAAAGCGACGCATCGCCATGTTGGTCATCCACGTTTTTTCTGTGAGATGCCAAACCCAATGTAGGAGTTTCTCCGCTGAATCGCAGCTATTTAACGCAACGTTATACTCATAGCTCACGTTGATAACGATGTGCCCATCAGCTACGTAGACTTGGCGCTGAAGTTCCTCTTCTCTTTTTCTGAAATCCTCAAAGTCCATAATTCACTCTCCGGGTTTGTAAATATTTAACGCTTGGCTTTGCGGCGAACCGGAGCGCAGCGTAGGTGCGTCCGCCAACAGCCACTTGTTAAAACTTCTACGGCATAAGATCTTGTGGCGAAATTAGGTTCTTACCCGTTACTTCTTCGTCATACGCTGTTATCAATGCTTGAACGGATGATCTTGCGTTGCTTATCAGTGTGTAAGTCAGGTTGACGTTGCCGTTTCCTCTTCGATGAATATGAGGATATTTAGCAATATATTCCTGACTTAATTGACCATCCGAATGCACTAGAAAATGCCGTACTTCCAAATACGGAAGAGCATTGTCGATTAGTTGATCATCTATGTCCAAGCCGAGTTTACTCGCAACCTTTCTAAGCAAGTTCAAGGTGCTTCTCTCAGCTTCCAGAGACTGGAAGACCGATTCAGTAACCGCTTGGCAAACTGCATCCCAGTTCCCCAAGGCAAGCACAAGCTTTGCATCCATTTTAAAGGAATGCTCTCCAATCACTCGATTGGCATTAAAACCATTACGTGACGCTTGCTCTAAAATCAGCCTCAGATAATCGGTTACTTCTTCATACAAGTCTTTCAGATAGGATGAGTAAACCGTCTGCCTCAGATGGTTTATAGTATTTCTTCTGCTACCTTCGGAGTTCTGACGTCTTGCCAAATGCTGGTGCTTTTGAGGGTTCAAGTGCTTCAGAAGATTATTAGTTTGCGGATCTGTCAGATCCCCTCCTAGAACACCATCCCGGAGCACATCGATAAGCTCAATATCGTCATCAAAATAAGCAAGTTTTGACTCAAATGAATGAAATGCTTTGCTTTTTGGCATGCTCCTCCTCGAATTTTAACAGGTATTAGATAGCGCGCTCGTTTTGCTACTTGAACGAGCCGGCGCGTTCAATAAATCTTACCTTGCCCGCCATTGCCAACCTAAGCTTTTGATTTTAAAAAGAATTAAAAATACTTCGGCAATCTACGCAGTATTCGCGTGCCTGCTGCCTTTGCCGGCTTCTGTTGCTCTGTCAGCACTTCGGTGAGGTGCGGAGCCGTCAGCAGGCACGCTACCGCCCAGGCCACTGCATATCGTGTTGATGCGGTAGTCCCGTGTGTATCGGTTATTTTTTGAGCCGTCTAAGCGGTCTTGGAGATTCATACTAGGCGGGATGAGGTCGGTCAGCAAAGCGGATAAGGCGCTACTTATCGATGCAGTTCGTGGCCTGGAGAGAACGGTGATTATCGGCGGGTGAGGATGGTAAGTGCTGGCTTACTTGCAACGCAACGGGCAGCTTGGGCTACCCGTTTTCGGTGGTGATTGCTGCGCGGAGGCCAGGGTCAAGATTTATCCTCGTGATATATGTCTTCCTCAGAGGTTGGCGTTGTCGCGTCGGCTTCCTCAAAATCATCCACCGTGTCTTCTTGGTCCTGGGCGCGATGAGGCGTCGACTTGTCGACCTCGCCTTCAAAGGTGGAGAGCAGGACTTCGTTTTCGGCGTCCATATCGATGCTGCCCTGAAAGACGGCTCCGTCTTCCAGCACCAGGCAGGGGGTGATGATGGTGCCAACGATATATGCTGTATGATGGATGGAAATCTTGTGAGAGGCGATCAGTCGGCCTTCGACATGCCCTGCTACGTGTAGCGTCTGGGCATAGATATCCCCTTCCACACGGCCGGTATTGCCGATGCTGACCGTGTTGTGCTTGAACTCTACGGTACCCGCTACTTGGCCATCGATAATCAGTTCTTCCTCGCCGATGACGTTACCTTTAATGCTGGTTTGGGCGCCGATGATAGCGGTTCGCCCGGTCTTGTCTCGTGACCCGTCCGCTTGGGCGGTGCTTTTGGGGGAGGCGGGAGGCGGCACCGTATGGTCGGCAGGAACACTGTCGGGTTTGTGCTTGCTGAACATAGGGGTAGGTCCGAGTCGGGTAAGTAAGAATAACCGTATCAGGAAATATTGCCTTGTCGGCTTGAGATCAAAAGGATGAGTAGCTGACGAAAAGGCTTGTTAGTCGTGTTTTCTCAGTGTGTAGAAACCTGCCTATACTTGTACGTTCTATGCTGACCGAGGGGCCATTATGGGGGGCGCGGATGTATTTTTCGTCTTGAGCTTGATAGCGCTCATCATCATTGTGTTGGACGGCAAGAGGCGTATCAAACATCGTGCCTCCGCAGCCCAGCCGTCTTCCTGTCGTCAGCAGCAGCGTCAATCTCCCTCCCAAGAAGCCTCCAATCTACCGACTCAGCCGCAAAATCCCGCCAAGGAAGATTTACCGACATCCCCACCGACAGAAATCACCCCATGTTTGTCCGCGTCCGGCGGAAGCCTAATTGGTTCGACGCTGCGTATCGACGGTGATGTGAGTGCTCATGAAGCGCTGGTCATCAGTGGCGCCATCGTTGGCCATGTCACGGCCTGGGAGCACTCTGTCATGGTCAACGAAGCGGGCAGCGTATCTCCGCGTATCGAGGCGCGTACGATTTGCGTTGCCGGCAGTGTCACCGGCCAGCTCATGGCCACGGATCAAGCCATCATGCTCTCCAGTGCACGCGTAAGCGGCAGCATTGACGCAACACGCCTGAAATGTGAAAGCGGCGCCTGGCTAAAATCGACGGTTAAATGATGTGCTATCCGTCACCGCCCACTTTTGCCGTCGCTTGCTTTTGCGGTCCTGCTATTACATTCGAGGGTCAGCCCTGTTTCACGGCGCCAGCAGGTAGCCGCTGCGGTGCGCGTGGTGGCCGGCGACGTCGGCGATGATCATGCCGGCGGTGGCCATGCGGCGCTGGGTACGGGCATAGAACATGCCGTCCTGTTCGGCCCGCACGGCGTGTACGGCGTCGCTGATGGGATCGATGATCTCGGCGATCAGGTCGCCGCTCTTGACTTCCCGCCCGGGCGCCATGTGAAAGACCACCAGGCCGCCTGCCGGCGCGCGCAGGAAGTCCATGGCGGCGAGTTCGGTGGCGGGGTAGGGCAATGCCGGCAACGGCGGCGCGTCACCGTCGATCAGGGCGTGGTAGCGCATCCAGTCGAGGATCGCCTCGGCATCGCGATCGGCCATGGCATGCTCCACGTCCTGCTGGCCGCGCAGTTCGAGCGTGATCGACTGGCTGCCATAGGGAATGGGAAAGCGGTCGCCGAAGCGCTCGCGTAGCTGCTCCCAGACCAGGGTGAAGCATTCGTCGAACGAGCCACCGCCGGAGTCGGTGGCGAGCATGCTGGCCTTGGCGCCGAAATAACGTGCCAGGGGCTCGAAGTCGGGCCATGCCGCCGGGGTGGTATAGAGATGTTCGACGGCGTGGAAGTCGCAATGCAGGTCGAGGATGAAATCCGCCTCGCAGGCCAGGCGTTGCTGCGTCAGATGCAGGGACTCGTAGGTCGAGGTGGCCTGGGTGGCGTCCAGCACGGCGATGAAGCGTCGCCGAATCTCGTCCCGATTATGGACGGGATCTTGAGTCAGGGCGGTTTCCAGTCCCTCGGCGATGGCATCGGTGAGATCGCGATAGCCCCGGTTGAAATTGCTCACGCTCTCGAAGTCATAGCGCCCCAGCGGAATGTCCATCAACTGCTGGTCGAGCCCGATGGGGTTGGCGACGGGGACGACGATGACATGCGCCTTGAGTTGACCGGCCTCTTCCAGCGCTTTCAGGCGTTGCTTGAGCTTCCAGGCGACCAGCATGCCGGGGAGCTCGTCGGCGTGCAGCGAGCCTTGAATGTAGACGCGCCGCGCGTCATCGGGGCCGAAGTGGAAGCTTTCCAGCGCGCGCTGGGTGCCGGGAACGGGGCTCAGCAAGGGATGCGTGTGGTGTCGCATTATCTTTCCTTGAAAGTGCCGGCGGCCGAAGCCGCCGGCCATCGGATATCATTCGCCGACGGGGAGTGACAAGTCGTAGTCGAAGTACTGGTGCATCAGCTCATCGAAGGTGCCATCGGCATAGACGTCGCGCAGCGCCGCATTGAACTTCTCGGCGAGGGCCTCGTCGCGTTTGCGAAAGGCCATCGCCGCGCCCTTGCCGAAAATGGAAACGGGTTTCTTGATGCTGTCACCAATCTGCTTGAACTCGCTGTCCGCTTCATTGAAGTGGAAGGTGTCCACGGCCAGGGGATAGTCCTCGAACGAGAGATCGAGACGCCCGGCGACGAGGTCGTTGGCGACATCCTGCGATGACGAGTAACGGCGAATGTCGAGGGTGTCGCCGTACATCTGCGTGACGTAGCTGTCGCGGATGGTGCCGCGTTGCACGCCGACGGAAAGCCCCTCGAGCGAGGCCTTGTCGCTGATGTCGATGTCGCGGTCACGCCGCGTGATCCAGACACTGGGGGTGTTGTAGTAGGGAATCGAAAACAGCACCTGGTTTTCGCGCTCGGGGGTGATGGCCATCGAGGAGAGAATGGCGTCGTATTTGCGCGAGAGAAGCCCGGGGATGATGCCGTCCCAGGATTGCTCGACCCAGGTGCATTCGAGATCGGCGCGGGCACACAGCTCGTTGCCGAGGTCGATCTCGAAGCCCGCCAGTTCTCCTTCCGGGGTGCGATACACAAAGGGCTCGTAAGGCACGTCGATGGCCAGGCGCACCTCGTCGGTACCCCGTGCCTCGGCGGTGCCGGTCGCCAGGAACATTCCCAGCAGGGTCAGCGTGAGCAGCTTTTTCATGTCAACAATCTCGCGGTCGTCGTGAAGCGCAATGCTTCAACCGTTGATCGGCTTGAGGTGCGCCAGGAGTTTCTTTTCCAGATAGCGGAAGAGATACAGGATGGCGAAGGTCAAGCACAGGTAGATCGCCGCCACGAACAGGAAGGCGTCGAAGGGCGCGTAGAAGCGGGCATAGACGAAGCGGGCGGCCCCCGTGAGGTCCATGATCGTCACCACGCTGGCGATGGCGCTGGCATGGAGCATGAAGATCACCTCGTTGCCGTAGGCGGGCAGGGCGCGACGAAAGGCACTGGGCAGGATGATGCGGCGCATCATGAGCCCGCGCGACATGCCGTATGCCCTTGCAGCCTCGATCTCGCCGCGCGAGGTGGCCTTGATCGCGCCATGAAAGATCTCGGTGGTATAGGCGGCGGTATTGAGCGTGAAGGCGATCAGCGCAGGGAAGAAGGCATCCTTGAGCACCACCCACAGAATGGTGTCCTGAATGCCCTCGATGAACACCACGCCGTAATAGATCATGTATAGCTGAATCAGCAGCGGCGTGCCGCGAAACACGTAGGTGTAGAAGAACACCGGCCATTTGATCCACTTGCGGCGCGAGCCGCGGGCAATGGCGAGAGGCACGGCCAGCAGCAGGCCGATGACAAGGGACAAGAAGACCAGCCGCACGGTATTGCCCAGCCCGTCGAGGTAATACCCCAGGGTGTTGGCCGTGAAGATGGCGTTGCCCGCGAGCAGTTCGGTGAACCAGGCGTTCAGTTGTTCCATTCGTCCGCCTCCCCGAAACCGACGTTATAGCGTTTTTGCAGTCGCGCCACGCCCCACTCCGACACGCTCGCGATCAGCAGATAGATGACGGCGACCGGGATCATGAACAGGAAGGGTTCATGGGTGGCCTTGGTCGCCTCGGCGGCGATGCGCACCATGTCGGAAAGCCCGATGACGGAGACCAGGGCCGTGGTCTTGAGCAGTACCATCCAGTTGTTGCCCAGGCCGGGAAGGGCGTGACGCATCATTTGCGGAAACTGAATGCGCCGGAAGATGAGACGGCTGGACATGCCGTAGGCGCGTCCGGCCTCGAGCTGGCCGCTGTCGACGGCGAGGAAGGCGCCCCGGAATGTCTCGCCCATGTAGGCGCCGAAGATGAAGCCGATGGTGACGACGCCGGCGACGAATTCGTTGATGTTGATGAAGATATCCACATCGAACTGGTAATACAGCCAGTCGGTGATGGCATTGACGCCCATCTGGCCGCCGAAGAACAGCAGCAGCATCAATACCAGGTCGGGCACCCCGCGGATGAGGGTGGTATAGAGCGTGGCGATCCGGTGCAAGAGTCGGTGGCGAGACAGCTTGGCGCTGGCGGTGAGCAGGCCCAGGACCAGGGCCAGCAACAACGACAGCACGGCGACTTCCACCGTGACCAGGGCACCTTCGAGAAGCCGGGGGCCGTAGCCCTGCAGGTCGATCATGCGATGTTCTCCCGTCGCGGCATCAGTGCTTGGGTGCCAGGAATTGCTGGAGGCGTTCCGACTGGGGGTTGCCCAGCACTTCTTCCGGCGGCCCGGCTTCCTCGACCATGCCCTGGTGCAGGTAGATGACCTGCGTGGACACGTCGCGCGCGAAGCTCATCTCGTGGGTGACCACGATCATGGTGCGGCCCTCTTTCGCCAGGTCGCGCATGACCTTGAGCACGTCGCCGACGAGCTCGGGGTCGAGCGCCGAGGTCGGTTCGTCGAACAGCATCACTTCCGGATCCATGGCCAGGGCGCGGGCGATGGCGCCGCGTTGCTGCTGGCCGCCCGACATCTGGGCCGGGTAGTAGTCGGCATGGTCGAGCAGGCCCACCCGATCGAGCAGCTCGCGGGCATGCTCGGTGGCCGCCTTGCGGGTCTTGCCCAGCACATGGATCGGCGCCTCGATGACGTTTTCGAGCAGCGTCATGTGGGCCCACAGATTGAAACTCTGGAAGACCATCGAAAGCTTGGCGCGAATGCGTTCGACCTGTTTCCAGTCGGCGGGCTCGCGGCCATGACGCGTGGTCTTGAAGGCGATGTTCTCGCCATGCACGATCAATTCGCCTTCATTGGGCTGTTCGAGGAGGTTCATGCAGCGCAGGAAGGTGCTCTTGCCGGAGCCGGAGGCGCCGATCAGCGTGATCACGTCGCCCTTGTGGGCGGTGAGGGAGAGCCCCTTGAGGACTTCGTTGTCACCGAAGCGCTTGGTGATGTCTCGCACTTCGAGGGGAATGGGCGTATCAGCCATGAAAAGCTCCAAACGTGGCGGTAAGTCACGGTCGGCACACCGGCGGCGATGAAGAAGCCAAGGAGCGCGGTGTGGTGACCTTGGGGCGGCTAGCGCGAAAAGGGAGCGATTCTAGCAGGCCGCGAGCGACCGAGTAGACTCGACTTGGCGGCCGATGATACGACTTTTGTTGTATGAATGCGTCGTTTTGGGCATGGGAGATCGTCCTGTCGTTGTTGTCGTTGTGAGTGTTGTCGTGATGAGCGCCGTGTGCGAAACGCGGCGCGGCGAATGAAATGGCGCGTCTACGGCGGCGGGCAGGCACGCACCAGGAGCGCGGCACGTGCACCGACTTCCACCTGCGCATTGGGAAACACCACCGCGACCGGGGCATCCTCGACGCGGATGTCGCCGACCTCGCCATCGTGCGCCAGTGGCGTACCCACGGCGAACTCGGTGAAGTTGGGCGTCGTCTCGGCAAAGCGCAACTGGAAGTCGCTCGACTGGCGCATCAGCTCGGTGACGACACCGAAGAAGCGCATGCTGTCGACCTCGCCCTCGGGGGCCGGGCGCCCCTCGAGCAGGGCGTCGAGCAGGCGGCTCATGCCGGTCAGCGCGGCCAGATCGTTCTCGCCGAAGGGGCGTACCTTGCCGAGCTCCAGGGTGAAGGCCTGCGCGCCGTGATAATGCTTCGAATAATGCGAAAAGGTCCAGCTATGGCGATGTTGATGCAGGATCGCCTGCATGCCGGCGGCGGCCAGCCAGCGCCATTGTTCGTGCGTCGTGCGCGTCTCGGCGTGGGGGTCGACGGCGAAACACGGATAGCGACTCTCGCGAATCGCGGTGTGCATGTCGTAGTGCAGGCGCGGCAAGCGATGGCGGGCAAAGAAGGCGTCCACCGCACTCATCAACTCGCGGGCGCGGTCGGGCTCGGGTCCCGAGAGGTCAAGGTCACGCCGAAACAGGCGGTTGAGATTCGTGGTGCAGAAGCGCTCCCCGCGGCGAATCGCTTCCAGGTTGCCGAGTATCACCAGCACCGGCGCGCCCAGCGTCGAGCGGCCGGCTTCCAGGCGTGCCAGCCATTCGCCGACGAGCTCGATGGGCGCGGTCTCGTTGCCATGAATGCCCGCCGAGATGACGCAGGCGTGGGCATGGGGGGCAGGGGCGTCGGGAGTCAGCTCCAGCAGCCCCGGCGCCAGCAGACGGTAGCGACCGCCCGGCACCGTGCCCCGATCGACGGCCGGCGGCGTACCGTCGAGGCTGAAGGCGAGCCAGTCGTCGAGCATGCTCAACGCTCCTCGCGGTGCGCACCGCACCCCTCGGTGAAGACACCGGGTGCATGCATGCCGATGGTGGAGGAATCCTGCTCAAGAGCCCCGTCGTGACTCGATGACGGCGTGAGGAACGCTTGGTCGATCATGTCGTGCGCCTGTTGTGTTATGGCGACGTCCGCGTATCGCGATATCCGCGCGCGGGCGCGCTGTTGGCTGCAAGCTGCGCTAATGCGGGATTAGCGCTGTCGATATCCCTACATTACGAGCCGGGCGCACGACCACAAGAGGGGAGGTCGGAGTAATGAAAATGCCTGGCTCCACGATGAAAACCGGGCAACGGTCGATAACGGTCAACGCTTGGCGTCAGAGACCTCGGGCGCCGGTGTAGAGGGTGTAGATCGACTGGCTGGCCGTCATCAGCAGCCGGTTGCGATCCTTCCCCACGAAGCACACGTTGGCGCACACTTCCGGCAGCAGGATGCGAGCCAGGCGCTCGCCGCCGGGGGTGAAGACCGACACGCCGTCCTTGCCTTCCCCGCCCGAGACGCTGCTCCAGATGTTGCCGTCCTGGTCCAGGGTGATGCCGTCGTAGCCCTCGTCCTGGCTCGAGATCACGATCTCACGGTCGCCCTGAGCGGTGCCATCCGCCGCCAGACGCCAGCGCGAGATGGTGGCCGGCTGATCGGGATAGTGCGAAGGCGCGGTATCGCTGGCGTAGAGGGTGCGCTTGTCGGCGGAGAGCGCGATGCCGTTGGGCTTGTAGAGGGCATCGGAAAACAGTCTCGGCTCGTCGAGGTCGTCATCGATGTAATAGATCGCCGGGTCGAGCTCGAGTTCGCGCTTGTGGCCTTCGTAGTCCACGTGGGCGCCGTAGCCCGGGTCGGTGAACAGGATGCCGCCGTTGTCGAGGGCGACCAGGTCATTGGGGGCGTTGAGGCGCTTGCCCTGATAATGCGTGGCCAGCACCGTCAGGCTGCCGTCCCATTCGTAGCGCACCACGCGGGCGGGTGAGTGCTCACATGCCACCAGACGTCCCCAGCGGTCGAAGGTATTGCCGTTGGAATGGCCGACGCCTTCGCGCAGGACGCTGACCGTGCCGCTGGCCTCGTCCCAGCGCATTTGCTGGGCACGGGGGATGTCGCTGAACACGGCGTAGCGGCCCACGGCGTTCCAGGCGGGGCCTTCGAGCCACAAGCCGCCGCTCCATTGGCGCTCCAGCGGCGTGTTGAAGACGTAATAAGGCTTGAACCGATCGTCGAGTACCTGCCAGGCATCGTCGGGATAACGCTGCGGCGTACCGGTGCCGTTCGTCTGCGCCAATAGCGTCGGCGCGAAGGTCGCCGTGGCGGCGAAAGCGGTCGAGGTAGCCAGAAACTGGCGGCGTCCCATGGTCATGGCGTGGGGTCCTTGTCGTTGAAAGTGAGGGTGTGTGACGAGGTTCCTGTCTTTTGAATGTAGAACTCTCTGAACCGTATGTTGAACCTATTCGACCAATAGGGGAGAGGCAGCGGTGCTTGCGCTGCGAGCGTGCTGGTCGAAGTGGACACTCACATTGCGGCAATACCCTAAAGAACAGGCCACGACGGTCGATAATACCCTTGCATCAATCATGATGAATGTACGCAAAGGGCAAGGGGGGGTTAATGACTGATTCGAGCGTAGTCGCTCACTCGGGCGAGACAACGGCGCCCGTGGCCGCAGACGATGCCGGCGTCGCGCCGACGCCGACGCGGTGGACACTCAAGCGCAAGCTATGGTTGACGCTGGGGCTGATGTGGCTGGTGATGATCGCCATCGTAGTCAGCCTGGCGTGGCAGAGTCGCAACGTGATGTTCGAAGAGCGCAAGCAGGCGCTTTCCAACACCATTGGCATGGTGCACACCCTGTTGAACGGCTATGCCGAGCAGGTCGAGGCGGGCGAATTGAGCGAAGCCGAAGCCAAGGCTCGCGCGACGAAAGATCTCGATGCGATCCGCTTCGGCAGCGACCGCGACAACTATGTCTTCGTCTTCAACGCCGATGCCGAGCTCGTCTACCATCCGCGCCGTGACGCCGGTACGGACATGTCGAATTACGAAGATCCCAACGGCGTGGCCGTTTATCGTGATCTGGCGTCGCTCGCGGAGGAAGGCAGCGGTTACTTGCCGTATGCCTCGCGCGATGCGAGCAGTGACGCGCTCTTTCCCAAGCTGAGCTACGTCGAGCGTTTCCAGCCCTGGGGCTGGAACATGGCGGCCGGCGTCTATACCAACGATATCCAGGCCGCCTTCATCGACAAGCTCTGGACATACGCACTGGTGCTGCTCGTCGCGGGCGGTTTCTTGACGGCGGCCTTCCTGGTGGTGATCCGCAGCGTCTACCGCAGTCTCGGGGGCGAGCCCGACGAGGCGGCGCGCGTGGTGGGGCGCATCGCCGAGGGCGATCTGACCACGCCCACTGCATTGCGCGACGGCGATACGCAAAGCCTGATGTACGCCATCGAGCGCATGCGACTCGAACTGAGTCGCACGATCGCCCGTATCCGTCAGTCCAGCGAGGCCATCGACCAGGGCTCGCGGGAAATCGCCTCGGGCAACAACGACCTGTCCTCGCGTACCGAGGAACAGGCGGCGTCGCTGGCGGAGACCGCATCGAGCATGGAAGAGTTGACCGCGACGGTGCGCCAGAATGCGGAAAACGCCAATCAGGCCAACAAGCTTTCGGATGCCACCACGGCGTCGGTGGCACATGGCCAGGAAGTGATTTCCCAGGTCGTGAGCACCATGGGCGAGATTCGTTCCAGTTCCAGCAAGGTGGCCGATATCATCTCGATGATCGATGACATCGCCTTCCAGACCAATCTGCTGGCGCTCAATGCGTCCGTGGAAGCGGCGCGTGCCGGGGAGCAAGGCCGTGGTTTCGCGGTGGTCGCCAGCGAGGTGCGCAATCTGGCCAGTCGCAGTGCAGACGCGGCACGCGATATCAAGACGTTGATCGAGGGCTCGGTGAGCCACGTCAATGCCGGGGCCGAACTCGTCGACCAGGCCGATAGCGCGATGGGCGAGATTCGCGATGGTGCCCAGCGTGTCAGCGACTTGATGGCCGAGATCTCGGCTGCTTCGCAGGAGCAGTCCTCGGGCATCGAGCAGGTCAACCAGGCCGTCACCCAGATGGACCAGGTCACCCAGCAAAACGCGGCGCTGGTGCAGCAGGCAGCGGGCGCCGCCGGGTCGCTCGAGACGCAGGCCGCCGATCTCTACCAGGCGGTGGTACGCTTCCGCGTGGCCTCGGATCGCTAGCCTCGACACGGCGTGCGCATCGTTCGCGCACGCCAACGAAACGTAAACGCCCCGGCGGTGACCGCCGGGGCGTTTGCATGAGCGGAGCTGGTATCACGGGAGCTGGTATCACGATGCCAGGCGACGCATTTCCTCCTGGTACGTCTCGGCCAGCGACTGCTTGGTGGCATCGTCGAAGACACGCCCGGCCAGCTGGAAGACTTCCTGTTCTTCTTCGTCGAGATGGTGGGTGACGAGCTCCTGCAACTGGCGTGCGGCCGCGACCCAACCCGGCGAGCTATAGTCGGTTTCCTCCAGCGTCTCGATCAACTCATCGATCTCATGATGTTCGGCCACGCTATGCCGCGCTTTTTCCTGGGTCATGTCGTGCTCCATCATCGGCACGTAGAGCGCCCGCTCCTCGGCGCCGGCGTGATGTTCCAGCTCGGCGCGCACGCGCTTGAACAGCTCATCGCGGCCGTCGCTGTCGCCTTGGGTCTTGACCAGCAGGTCGAGCAGGGTGCGCTGTTTGTCGTGACTTTCGCGAAGTGCTTCGAATAACGTCATGATCCTCTCCCTAGATCGTTCACGGTCAGGGCTCGTGGTGTACGTGCCACCCCGAGCCCTTTTCCTACCTTAAGCGATGCGCGTCGTCGGCGCGAGTCGTGCTCGGGTGCGGCATCTAGATCGCCTCGATGATGGCCTGCGCCAGGTCGCGCGTCGTGCCTTGGCCCTTGAGATCGGGCGTCAGCACGCCGGGGTCGGCCTTGGCGAGAACCGACTCGATGGCGTCGAGCATGGCCTTGCCGGCGTCCTCGTGACCCAGATGATCGAGCATCATCGCGCCGCACCAGATCTGGCCGATGGGGTTGGCGACGCCCTGACCGGCGATGTCCGGGGCACTGCCGTGGACCGGTTCGAAGAGGCTGGGGAAGTCGCCTTCGGGGTTGATGTTGGCCGAGGGGGCAACGCCGATGGTACCGGTACAGGCGGGCCCCAGGTCGGAGAGGATGTCGCCGAACAGATTGCTGGCGACGACCACGTCGAACCAGTCGGGATGGAGCACGAAGTTGGCGGCGAGAATGTCGATGTGGAATTGGTCCACCGCGACCTCGGGGTACGCGCCGTGCATGGCTTTCACGCGCTCGTCCCAATACGGCATGGTGATCGAGATGCCGTTGGACTTGGTGGCCGAGGTGAGCTTGCGGCGCGGACGCTTCCGAGCGAGCTCGAAAGCGTACTTGAGAACGCGGTCGACCCCGGTGCGCGTCATCACGGTTTCCTGCATCACCGTCTCGCGGGGCGTGCCCTCGAAGATCTTGCCGCCGATGCTCGAATACTCGCCCTCGGTATTCTCGCGTACCACGTAGAAGTCGATCTCGCCGGGCTGGCGGTCGGCCAGCGGGCTCTTGATGCCGGGCATCAGCTTGCAGGGGCGCAGATTGATGTACTGGTCGAACTCGCGCCGGAACTGCAGCAACGAGCCCCACAGCGACACGTGATCGGGAACCTTCTCGGGCATGCCGACGGCGCCGAAGAAGATGGCATCGAACCGGGAGAGCGTGGCCTTCCAGTCATCCGGCAGCATCTGGCCGTGCTCGAGATAGTAGTCGCAGCTGGCGAAGTCGAAGTCTTCGAAGGTGAGATCGATGTTGAAGCGTTCGGCCGCGGCCTTCAGGGCGCGAACGCCTTCCGGCGTGACTTCGGTGCCGATGCCGTCACCGGGAATGACGGCGATGCTGTGAGCCTTGCGGGGTGCCTGGTCGTTGGCCATGGTTGGCTTACCTCATGAAGTCGATGAGTTGATGAAGGATTGCATCCGGTGCTTCTTCGGGGAGGTAATGTCCGCAGGGCAGCGTGCCGCCCTCGACGCCAGCGCCGGAAACGGCACGCCACTCGGCGAGTGCATCGAAGCAACGTTCGATGGTGCCGAATTCCCCCCAGAGTACTTTCAGTGGAACGGATAGATGTCGGCCGGCCTCCCGGTCCGAGCGGTCGTGTTCCAGGTCGATGGTGCGAGAGGCACGATAGTCTTCACACAGCCCGTGAGCCGCGCCCGGAAGCGCCAGGCAGCGTTGGTACTCGGCGATCGCTTGAGGATCGAACGGGTCCAGCCCGGCATGACGGCTTCCCATGATTCGGGTGACGTAATCGGCGGGTGCCGCTTCGATCCAGGATTCGGGTAGCGGTCTGGGCTGGATCAGAAAGAACCAATGCCAGTAGGCGGTCGCGAATGCGAGGTCGGTGGCCTCGTACATCGCCAGCGTCGGCGCAATGTCCAGTACCATCAGCCTTTCGACTCGCTCGGCATGATCCAGTGCCAGCCGGTGTGCGACCCGTCCGCCACGATCATGCCCGCAGAGAAAGAAACGCTCGTACCCCAATGCCTGCATGACGGCGACCTGATCCAATGCCATGCGCCGCTTGCTGTAGTTGAGGTGTCGGCGGTCTCCCTCAGGCTTGCCGGAGTCGCCGTAGCCGCGCAAGTCGGTGGCGATCACGGTGTAACGTTCGGCCAGACGAGGGGCGAGTCGATGCCAGATGACGTGGGTCTGAGGGTGGCCGTGGAGCAGCAACAATGGCGGGCCTTCACCGCCGATCACGCCATGAATGACGAGTCCGTTTTCCACCTCGATATCGAATTCGCGAAATCCGTCGAACATTGGTTTGGCCTCGTCATTGGCTTGTCCAGCAGCTTGTCCCTAGTGTAGAGGCTGAAGTTTTCGGGACAATCCGGGTATTATTGGATTTAATGTTGCGTTGAAGTGGAGAATCCGATGTCGGCGGTCGACGATCTGGCCTTCTTTCAGCGGGTGGCTCAGGCCGGCAGCCTGACCGGCGCGGCGCGTGAGCTCGGGCTGTCGCTGTCGGCGGTGAGCAAGCGGTTGCAGCAGCTGGAGGCACGTCTGGGGGTGTCGCTGGCGGCAAGGACGACGCGGCGGCTAGCGCTGACGGCGGAAGGGGAGCGCTATCTGACGCGTGGCGCGATGATCCTCGGCGACCTGAGCGATCTCGAATCCTCACTGCGTGATCAGGACGCCTTGCTGTCGGGACGGCTGCGCATAAACGCCACGTTCGGCTTCGGGCGTCGCCATGTGGCGCCGCTGATCTCGCGCTTTGCCGAGCTGCATCCACAACTGGAGCTGCTGCTGGAACTGACCAGCTTCCCGCTGGGGCTCGACGAGCAGGGATTCGATATCAACATTCGCGTCGGCGAGCCGCCGGATTCGCGCTGGATTGCCAGGCGGCTGCTTTCCAATCGCCGGATACTCTGTGCGGCGCCGGCGTATCTGGCCAATGCCCCGAAGCTGGAAACGCTGGAGGATCTGGCCCACCATCGGTGTCTGATCGTACGCGAGAACGACACCGATTATTCCTTGTGGCGGTTCGAGGCGACTGACGGGACGCGCGGCCAACGGGCCGTGCGCGTCAATGGTCGACTGGCCAGCAACGATGCCGAGGCCATGACGCGGATGGCGCTCGATGGCCACGGTATATTGCTGCGCTCCTGGTGGGATGTGCATGAATACCTGGCGAGCGGCGATCTGGTGCCCCTGCTGCCGCAGTGGCAGGGGGTGCGCGCGGATTTTTACCTGCTCTACAGCGAGCGGATGCGGGAAAACGCGCGGGTACGCAAATTCGTCGATTTCATGATCACGGAGATGACCGGCCGTGTGCCGGCGTTGCCCGATACGCCGCCTTGATATCCCGAGGTGTCCGACAAGGCTATGCTATCTGCTATGATGTGCCGCCTCGCGGAGAGGGTCTGCCCCGCGCCGCGTTTCCGAGGTCACAGGGAGTCGAGGGATTGAATATCCTGATGTTCACCAACACCTACTGCCCGATCGTCGGTGGGGTGAGTGAATCCGTGCAGCGTCTCAAACGCTGCTTGCAGCGCCAGGGACATAGCGTGCTGATCGTGGCGCCGAAACTGGACGGACAGCCGCGTTTCGAGCGCGATGTCGTACGCGTGGTGGCCATGCAGCGGTTCAACGGCAGCGATTTTTCCCTCCCCGTGCCGGTTCCCGGCCAATTGTACGAAGCGATCGAGGCGTTCCAGCCCGATCTGGTGCATGCGCACCACCCCTTCCTGCTGGGGGATACGGCGGCGCGCGTGGCGCAGACCTACGGCCTGCCGCTGATTTTCACCCACCACACGCTCTACGAGCATTACACGCATTACGTTCCCGGCGATTCACCGCGGATGCAGCGTTTCGCCATTGCCCTGGCCAGTGAATACACGCGGTTGTGCGATGCGGTGATCGCACCCAGCGAGAGCATCGCTGAGCTGCTGGCCCAGCGCGGCGTGCGTGCCGAGAAGGTGCGCGTGATTCCCAGTGGCGTGGATACGCGGACTTTCGCGCAGGGTGACGGCGGGCGCTGGCGTCAGCGCTTCGGCATTCCCGATGACGCCATGGTGGTGGGGCATGTGGGACGTCTGGCGATGGAGAAAAACCTCGATTTCCTGGCGGCCGCGCTGGCGCGTTTTCTGGCGCGACATCCCAAGGCGCGCGCCCTGATCGTCGGCGAGGGCGAGGCACGCATGGCGATGCACGAACACGCGGCCCGCGAGGGTGTGGCGGATCGTTTTCACTACACCGGCAAGCTGCATGACCAGGCCTTGATCGATGCCTACCACGCCATGGATGCCTTCGCCTTCGCCTCGCACAGCGAAACCCAGGGCATGGTGATCGCCGAGGCCATGGCGGCGGGCTTGCCGGTGGTCGCGATCAACGCCAGTGGCGTGCGTGAAGTCCTGCGCGACGGTGTCAACGGCATCATGCTCCCCGGCGACGATATCGACGCCTTCGCCAATGCGCTGGAGACGCTGCAATCCTCGGCACGGCGCGAGGCCTTGCGTCAGGGGGCGCTGGAGAGCGCGCATGCGTTCGATGAACGTCGCTGTGCCGAGCGCTGCCTGACGGTCTACCGGCAGGTGCTGGAGGCCGAGACGAGTGCGGCGGAACGCGACGATGGCGCCTGGGAAAAGGTTCGCGGTCGTCTCGAGGCCGAGTGGCGCCTGCTACGGCATCGCGGCCGCGTGCTGCGTTCGGTGTTTCAAACCCTGCCGGTCAGCGAGACGCCGCCGGTGGAAGAAGTCCCCAGCAAGTGAATGTCACTGCGGCGGGCGCGTCGTCACGCGCTTGCCGCGTCGGTCGGCATAGCGCTTGAGCCCCCACAGCAAGCCCACCGCCACGACGATGCCGGCGCTGGCGACCAGCAAGCCTTCGCGACTTTCCGCGGTCATCAGCGAGCCGAGCTGACTGCCCAGCAGGGTGACGCCCAGCAAGCCCGGTGCAATGCCCAGCGTGGAGCCGACCATGTAGTCGCGAAAGCGCAGGTGACATGCGCCAGCGAGCATGTTGGTCAAGGTGAAGGGTGCCAAGGGCAGCAGATTGAAGAACACCATGGTGCGAACGCCGCGCCCCGCGAGGAGTCGCGCCAGGCCGTTGAGCTTCTGGCCGCCGTGGCGTAGGAGTGCGTCGCGTCCCAGCGCTCTCCCTACCCAGTAAGTGGCGATCGACGCCGACAGCGTCCCTAGCATGGCGTAGACGAAGCCCCAGGCGGGGCCGAAGACCAGGCCGGTGGCAGCGACTAGCACGCTCAATGGAAAGACGACCAGGGAAGTGAGGGCATACACACCCATGACGGCCAGGGGCGCCCAGGGGGCGTCGCGCCATGAGGCGGCATTTTGCAGCAGATGGAGCAGCGCTTGCGGGGTCAGAATGTCGTGCATGGCGAGCCATTGCCAGAGCAGGCCACAGCCGAGCATGACACCGAGCAAGATGAAGAGAATTCCGAGAGAACGAGACATGCGGGCACTCTATGCGTGAACTGCGCCAAGCATACGTGAGAGCCCGCACGGGGAAAACACGGCACTTTGCGTGCCGTGTCGGGCGCGGACCACTCTTACAGTGACAGCGCCTCTTTCACTACCGGCCAAGCTGCGTCGCCATCGGTAGTGGTCACGCCGTCGAGCATTTCCTCGACGCGATCCGGATGATCCTCGATCCAGGTCGTGGCCACAGTGCCGAGCTCTTTCTCATCAAGACCAAAGGCCTTGATCATCCAGCTTTGTTGTTCGGCGGTAAACGTGAAGTTCTTGAAGAACGCCGTCAAGTTGGGGTTGTCGTCAGCGAAGTCCGAGCTCATCAGGGTCAGCACCTGGCTGGCGCCGTTGCCCTCACCGAGCAGGTTCTTGCTGTCGTCGAGATAGCGCATCGGCAGCTCGAGGTTCATCCAGTGCGGCGTCCAGCCGACCCAGACGATGGGCTCCTCGCGCGAGATGGAATCGCGCGCCGCGCTGAGCATACCCACGGTGCTGGTATCCACTAGCTGCCAGTCACCGAGTCCCCAGGTGTCGTTATCGATCGCCTTGTTGAGGATCTCGCTGGCGGCGGAGCCGGCGCCGAAGCCATGAATCTTGCCGTCGAACATGTCGCGGTGCTCGTCGAGGTCTTCGAACGAGGTTACGCCTTGTTCGTAGACATACTCGGGCACCGCCAGCGTCATTTGCGCACCATCGACGTTGTTGACGATACGCTTCACGCTTCCCTTGTCTTCCATCGGTGTGAGCATCGGCTCTTGTGCCGGTAGCCAACCGCCCAGGAAGACATCCAGATCGCCGCTTTCCATGCCCTGGTAGATGACCTGCAGGCCGACGTCATCGGTTTTCGATTCATAGCCGAGGGGCGCCAACAGTTGGCTGGCGATTTCGGTCTTGACCGTGATGCCAGGCCACGAGGGTACACCGAAAGCGACCGTGTCGGCTGCCTGGGCCGGCATGGCGAAGCCCATACCGGCGGCGAGCGGTAGCCCGACGAGCAAGGGACGAAGCGAATGAGACATCAGGAAACTCCCGTTTCATTGGTGGATGTTGTCGGAGTAGCGGGCGCGACTGTAGAGGCGTGGCGCGCCAACACGCGTAGATGCGATTCGAGGTGGTCGATATCCAAATAGGTGCCTTGCAGATGACGACGGCCGGTATTGGGATCGAAGGCGCCGCGCCCATGCAGTACACGGCGGTTATCGAAGGCCACCATCTGACCAGGTTCGAGCGCGAAGTCGACCCGGAAACGCGGCTCGCGCAGGCGCTGCCAGAAGATCAGGTATGCTTCGTACCAGGCATCGGCTTCTTCCGGCGGGAGACGCAGGGTGTCGCGAATCCAGTTGTTGAAGCGGACTTCACGAATGCGGCCGGTGTCATCGACCTCGATGACCGGCGCGCGCACGGCGATGTCGCTGTCTTCGTCCTGGAAACGGAAATCGATAGGCGTATCGCGCAGACGGAGGAAGAGCTCCGGCGCTTCATGACGCAGCGCCTCGGCCACGGCGAAGCCATCGGCGAACAGCGATTCGCCGCCTTCGGCTTCATTCTCCAGGCAATACAGCAGCTGGATGTCCGGCGGATGGCGCCAGTTGGGGAGGTCGGTGTGCAGCTCGAGGCCGATGGCCGTGTAAGCGGCATTGTTGGGGTTCGGCTTGGACTGGACGTCGAAACGTGCGCCGAAGTTGGTGGCCCGCATCGGCCCGAACAGTTCGGCGATGCGCACGACCTCCTCGAGCTCGCGCGGACCGTCGTCGAGCAGGACCAGGCCGTCGCGCAACAGGGCGGTCAGCCACTCGCGCCGGCCCTCGTGGCCGCCCATCATCTCAGCATGCGGCACATGTGCCGGGGTGAAACCTTCGCGCCAGGCTTCGGCACGGGGAACGCCGTCATCGATGCGCGATTCGGGACGGCGCTGGTGCAGCCAGCCGGCGTCGAAGCGCGACTCGTGACCGTCGGCCCAGCGCAGCACCAGCACGCCGTCCTCGACGCTGGCTTCGGGCCGAGCGTTCAGGAAGTTTTCGTCCTCGAGCGGCATGTAAAGACGCTCGCGCGTCATGGGATGACGGCACTCGGGGCAGGCGCAGTGGTCGCGCAGCCAGCGGTAGCTGAAGCGCGCGCTGTCGGCGTTTTCCCAGGTGATCTCCAGCGCCTTGTCGTGGGCCTGGCTGGTGCGCAGTGCGGGCCCTTGTGCGTAAGGGAACAGCTCGCTCATCTCGACGGCGGGGGATTGGCTCTGGGACTGCATGCTGGCCTCCTGATATTGGGTCGTGCGAATCGGTCACTAGCATGTCGCCTCATGGCGACATTAGACAAACGATGAATCTCGGACCTGAGGCCAAGATTTGCTAATGGGTGGCTTATTGAAGAACATGGCGAGGTTGCCACCACCGACGAGGCCATGATGTCGTTGCCCCCGATTCTATGGATGCAGGCGTTCGAGGCCGCGGCGCGCACCCTGAGCTTCACCCAGGCCGGCCGCGAACTGGGCGTCACGCAGTCGGCCGTCAGTCAGCGGATTCGCCTGCTCGAGGACCGACTCGGCCAGGCCTTGTTCGTGCGCCATCCCCGCAGCCTGTCGCTGACGCCGGCCGGTCAGGCCTGGTTGCCGAGCATCCAGGAGGCCTTCACGCGCATCGCCGAGGGCACCGCCGAAGTCTTCGGCCCCCACCCGGATGCCCCGGTGACGCTGCGAGCCACGCCTGCCGTCCAGGCCGGATGGCTGGCCACCGAGCTGACCCATTTCCATCGGCGCCATCGCGATGTCACGGTACGTCTGGTGAGTGCCGTGTGGCCCGGCGACTTCAGCGCCGAGGGGGTGGACATGGAAATTCGCTACGGTCAGGGCGATTGGCCGGACATGGAGGCGGTGCTGCTCAACGAGGAAGTCATGCTGCCCGTCTGTGCGCCCGGCGTGGCGCGGCAACTGCACAAGCCGGAAGACCTGGCGGGCCATACGCTGCTGCATGCCGCCGGTTTCGCGCTGGGCTGGCCGAGCTGGCTGTCGCTGGCCGGTGTCGAGGGGCTCGAGGCGCGCTGTGCCTCGTTCATCTGCGATACGCAGGTGGCGACCTTGGCCCTGGCGGCCCGCGGTGCGGGGGTGGCCCTGACGCATCGCCGCCTCTTCGAGGGACGCGACGATCTGGTGGCGCCCTTTGCGCTTTCCATGCCCACCGACGAGGCGTTCTGGCTGGTGCGGCCACGGGCGCGCGCCCCGCGTCCGGCCTGCGATGCGCTATGGGCATGGCTGCGCGATGTGGGTGAACTAGACTGACGATACCGACACCGCCAAGGGTGTCACGGGCTGCGGGAGACAAGCATGGCAACGAGGGGAAAGCGCCGGTATGTCCGGCTTCTTGTCAGGATGTCGGTGGCCGCGGTGGGCATGGCGCTGACGTTGTCGGTGGTGGCCGGGGACGTGAGGGTATACGACCCGGACAGCGGACGTCTGCTGCCGCTCGAGTCGCAGCGCTCCGACCCCGGTTGGCGGCATGACCGCCAGCACGTGCCGGACCGGCACTGGCAGCACGATCGCGAGGTGATCGTGCGTCCCGAGATTCACCTGAGAGGCATGGCGCCGGCTCCTTCCACCGAGGCGCGTCCCGACGTTCCCGACGGGAATCGCGTATGCCGTGACGATGAAGGCACGACCACGTGGTCGACGCGCCCCATGCCGTGTGACTGATCAGGTGCACGTCGCCGCGTGGACGGGGCGTTTGTCATGTGAGGAGAGGCATCATGCGATGGCATAGCGAAGCACTCGCGAGGCGGCGATATCTGCTGTGGGCCTGCCTGCTGATGGTCGGGCTGGGGCTGTCATGGTGGGCAAGCGCGCAGTCCGAGCGCGACGCGTCTCTGGGTGTGGTGCTGAGCATCGACGGCAGCATCGGCCCCGCCACCAGCGATTACTTTCAGCGCGGACTCGAGCGTGCCGAGGAAGCCGGCGCATCGCTGGTGATTCTCGAACTCGACACGCCCGGCGGGCTGGACGCCGCGATGCGCGACATGATCGGTGCGATGCTGGCCTCGCCGATCCCGGTGGTCAGCTACGTATCGCCCGCCGGATCGCGTGCCGCCAGTGCCGGTACCTACCTGCTCTACGCCAGCCATGTCGCTGCCATGGCGCCGGCCACGCATCTCGGTTCGGCGACGCCGGTGCAGCTCGGCGGCGGTGGCGGCGAGTCGGCGCCGGACGAAGCGCAGGAGGGCGACGCTCAGGAGACATCGTCGTCGGCCATGGAGCGCAAGGTGCTCGAGGATGCCGTGGCCACCATCCGCTCGCTCGCCGAACGCCATGGGCGCAACGCCCAGTGGGCCGAACGCGCGGTCCGCGAGGCGGCCAACCTGACGGCCAGCGAGGCCCTGGAGGCCAATGTCATCGAGATCGTGGCGAGCGACCTCGACGACTTGCTCACGCAGCTCGACGGTCGCCGCGTGGTCATGGACGACGGCGAGCGCACGCTTTCCACCCAGGGCATGGCCCTCGAGCGGCAGCCGCCCGACTGGCGGGCCCAGGTGCTGGCGGTGATCACCGATCCCAACGTCGCCTACTTCCTGATGATCGTCGGCTTCTACGGCCTGATCTTCGAACTGTTGAGCCCCGGGACCCTGTTTCCCGGCGTGATCGGCGCCATCTGCCTGGTGCTCGCCATGTATGCCTTCCAGGTGCTGTCGGTGGGGTATGCCGGCCTGGTACTCGTCTTCCTGGGCATGGCGCTGGTGGTCGCCGAGGCGTTCGTGCCCAGCATCGGCGTGCTGGGGTTCGGCGGGTTGGCGGCGTTCGTCGCCGGCTCGGTGATGCTGATGGATGACACTCACCAGCGCCTGGCCCTTCCCATGGTGGGCGGCATTGCCCTGATCGCCGCCGGCTTCCTGCTATGGGTCGTAATGCGTTTTTTGAGCGTGCAGCGGCATCGTCCCCAGGGGGGACAGGAAGAACTCGTCGGGCAGGTGGCCACGGTACTGGCGGGTTTCGAGGTGCAGGGCAAGGTGATGGTGCACGGCGAACGCTGGCGGGCACGTTGCTCCCGGCGGCTCGCGCGTGGCCAGCAGGTTCGCATCGTGGCCGTCGACGGGCTGACGCTGATGGTCGAGCCGTTGGCGGAAACGCCGCAAGCGTCGGACGGGGCGTAAGCCCCGTACCCGATGCCGCCAGTATCGCGGAACGGCCATCATCCCGGTGGTGTTCCAGAAGGGGTCTGAAGAGGAGTACGCACCATGTTCGCAAACTATGCCTATCTCGTGCCCATCGTCGTTCTGCTGCTGTTGCTGTTCGCGGCGGTACGCATCCTGCCCGAATACAAGCGCGGCGTGGTGTTCTTCCTGGGGCGTTTCCAGGCGGTGAAGGGGCCGGGGTTGCTGCTGTTGATCCCCGGGGTCCAGAAGATGCAGGTCGTCGATCTGCGTACCGTGACGCTGGATGTGCCGGAGCAGGACGTCATTTCCCAGGATAACGTCACCGTGCGCGTCAACGCGGTGCTCTACTTCCGCGTGGTCGACCCCGAGAAGGCGATCATTCAGGTCGAGAACTTCGGGGTCGCCACCAGCCAGCTGGCACAGACGACCCTGCGCTCGGTGCTCGGCAAGCACGACCTCGATGAGATGCTGTCCGAGCGCGACCGTCTCAACGACGACATCCAGGAAATCCTCGACGCCCAGACCGAGTCATGGGGCATCAAGGTCGCCAATGTCGAGATCAAGCATGTCGATCTCGACGAGAGCATGATCCGCGCCATCGCCCGCCAGGCCGAGGCGGAGCGCGAACGTCGCGCCAAGGTGATTCATGCCGAGGGCGAGCTGCAGGCCTCGCACAAGCTGGTCGAGGCCGCCGATGTCATGTCCAGCAACCCGGCGGCACTGCAACTGCGTTATCTGCAGACGCTCAGCGACATGAGCAACAAGAATGCCTCGACCATCGTGTTCCCGCTGCCGATGGACATCATGGAGGCCTTCAAGGGGCACTTGAACAAGGCAGGCGGTGCGTCTTCGCAAGGCCAACCCCCGAATGGAGCGGCGGCATCCGGCACGTCGTCGGGCCGCGCCTCGGCGGGTGACGAGACATCGGGCAACGAAGCGTGACAGACGGCTGTCATCTCGAGCGGTTAGAATGTCGCCTCGTTTTCACGAGGAGCAAGGCGGCATGCCCGATGACAGGCGCCATCTGGCGATATTCGATCTCGACGACACCCTGCTCGACGGTGACTGTACCGGCCTGTGGATCGCCTGGCTGGTAAGGCGCCGTTGGGTGGAGGATGGCGAAGCGTTCATGGAGCAGGTGGCGCGTCACGATCAGCAGTATCACGCCGGCACGCTGGACATGCAGGCGCACCTGCGCTTCGTGCTGGCGCCGCTGGTCGGGCGCCGGCACGACACGGTGCGCGACGAGGTCGTGGCGTTCGTCGAGACCTGGATCCGGCCGCGTCTGATGCCGGGCGCGCTCGAACGCCTGGCCTGGCATCGTGACCAGGGGCACGACACCTTGATCATCTCGGCTTCGATGTATCATCTGGTCGAGCCCATCGCACGCGAGGTCGGTGCCGACGACGCCCTGGCCACGCCGCCGGCGTTCGACGCCGAGGGCCGCTTCACCGGCGAGCCCACCGGCATCGTCACCTACCAGTCTGGCAAGCTGACGGCGCTGGAGGCCTGGCTCGCCGAGCGTGAGGCCGCCCGCGCGCGCCCCGACATCCTCTGGGGCTACAGCGATTCGTACAACGATCTGCCGCTGCTCGAGCATGTCGACCATGCGCATGCCACGCAGCCCGATGCCCGCCTGGCGCGTGTCGCCGAGCAACGTGGCTGGCCGCGCTTCGACTGGCGCAACGCGGGTGCCACTTCGACCAAAGGTGCAAAGGCCTCGCCGAGTTGGTAGAATCCCGCGCTTTCCCGGGCACATGACGCCATGTGCCCGAAACCGACCGTTCAAGGCCGATTGATTTCATGAGCGCAACGCCGCCCTAGCGTTTTTTCCTCTCCCCCGGAGCGTTTCCCGCTCCCGCGCGGTTCCACATGACGCCACCCAGCGTCGCGGGGCCGTGTTCGGCCGTCTGTTCGGCTCCCGTCGCATTCTCGACATCGATACATGACACGATGCCCGTGACCGGACGAGCCGTCGCCAGGCGCGCCGCGCGCAATACCTGACCTTTCTCATCGATGGACACAAGCATGTACGCATCAATCAAGCAACGCTGGTTCTCGAACGTCCGATCGGACGTCCTGGCCGGCGCCGTGGTGGCGCTGGCGCTGATCCCCGAGGCGATCGCCTTCTCGATCATTGCCGGGGTCGACCCCAAGGTGGGGCTCTATGCGTCCTTTTCCATGGCCGTGGTGATCGCCTTCACCGGCGGTCGGCCAGGGATGATTTCCGCCGCCACCGGCGCCATGGCGCTGCTCATGGTGACCCTGGTCAAGGAGCACGGGCTGGAGTATCTGCTTGCCGCGACCCTGCTGACCGGGGTCTTGCAGATCGTGGCCGGCTACCTGCGTCTGGGGGCCTTGATGCGCTTCGTCTCGCGGTCGGTGGTCACGGGCTTCGTCAATGCCCTGGCGATCCTGATCTTCATGGCGCAATTGCCGGAGTTGACCGACGTGACCTGGCACGTCTATGCCATGACCGCCGGCGGCCTGGCGATCATCTACCTGTTCCCCTACGTGCCGGTCATCGGTCGCATGCTGCCGTCACCGCTGGTCTGCATCCTCGTGCTCACCACGATCTACATGCTGGGCGACTTCTCCATGGTGCGCACCGTGGGCGACATGGGCGAGCTGCCGGATACGCTGCCGGTGTTCCTGTGGCCCGACGTGCCGCTCAATTTCGAGACCCTGGCCATCATCTTCCCGTATTCCGCCGCACTGGCCGTGGTGGGGCTGCTCGAGTCGCTGATGACCGCGACCATCGTCGACGAACTCACCGACACGCCCAGCGACAAGAACCGTGAGTGCAAGGGCCAGGGCGTTTCCAACATCGCGACCGGCTTCCTGGGCGGCATGGCCGGCTGTGCGATGATCGGGCAGTCGGTGATCAACATCAAATCCGGCGGGCGCACGCGGCTTTCCACGCTGTGCGCGGGTGTCATCCTGTTGATCATGGTGGTGTTCCTCGGCGACCTCGTCGCGCAGATTCCCATGGCGGCGCTGGTGGCGGTGATGATCATGGTCTCCATCGGGACCTTCAGCTGGGAGTCGCTGCGCGACATGCGCAAGCATCCGATGTCGACCAACATCGTCATGCTCGCCACGGTGGCCGTGGTGGTGGCGACCCATAACCTGGCTATCGGCGTGCTGGTCGGCGTGCTGCTGGCATCGCTGTTCTTCGCCAACAAGGTCGGCCAGATCCTGTACGTAGGCAGCGAAATGGGCGACGAGCATACTCGCGTCTACCGCGTGGTGGGGCAGGTGTTCTTCACCTCGGCGGATCGCTTCACCGACGCCTTCGACTTCAAGGAAACCGTGGAGCGCGTGCGCATCGATCTGACCCGCGCGCACTTCTGGGACATTACCGCCGTGGGCGCGCTCGACAAGGTCGTCATCAAGTTCCGCCGCGAGGGCACCGAGGTGGAGGTCGTGGGGCTCAACGAAGCCAGCGCCACCCTGGTGGACCGTTTCGCGGTGCACGACAAGCCCGACGCCGTGGAAAAACTCATGGGCCACTGAGTCGTGACCTGAGCCTTGGGCCTACGCCTTAAAGGGGAGACGACAAGTCTCCCCCTGCCTGAGTATCATGCAATTAGCCCCATTTCGATGGGACTCGACAAGAACATTGGAAGGAGCCCGCCACATGAAAGCACCTCACGTCATGGCTTGCATCGATGGCTCGAACTATGCGGAAACCGTGAGCGATGCGGCGATCTGGGCGAGCCAGCGCATGGAGGTGCCGCTGTCGTTCGTGCATGTGCTGGATCGTAACCAGGCACCCAGCCAGTTCGACCCGCGCGGCAACATCGGGCTCGGCTCGCGCGAGCACCTGCTGGAGGAACTGGCCAGCCTCGACGAGCAGCGCGGCAAGCTCGCCCAGGAGCATGGCCGCCTGATGCTGAGCGCGGCGCGCGAGCGGGCCGAGGCCGCCGGCATTGCCGAGGTCGAGACGCGTCAGCGCAACGGGGAGCTGGTCGAGGCGCTGGTCGAGATCGAAGAGGAATCTCGCCTGGTGGTGCTGGGCAAGCGCGGTGAATCGGCCGAGGCGGCGCCGGAGCACATGGGCAGCAATCTCGAGCGCGTGATCCGTGGGCTGCACCGGCCGATTCTGGTGGTGCCGGAAACCTTCACCAGCCCCTCGCGCTACCTCATTGCCTTCGATGGCGGGCCGACTACCCGCAAGATGGTCGAATTGCTCGCGGATCGCCCGCTGCTGCGCGGTCTGGAATGCCACCTGGTGCTGGTGGGGGCCGACACCGACGAGCATCGCGAGCAACTGGCCTGGGCGGAGAAAAAGCTGGCGCCGACCAGCAGCGCCGTGCACACCCGGATCATCGCCGGCGAGGTCGAAAAGGTGCTGTGCGATTATCAGCGCGAGCACGCCATCGAACTGCTGGTGATGGGCGCCTACGGCCATTCCCGCATTCGCCAGTTCCTGGTGGGCAGTACCACCACGGCGATGATCCGCCGTGCCCAATCTCCCTTGCTGCTGCTTCGCTAACGATTCATTTCCCCCAACGATGACGAGGGCCGGGGACAAGGCCCTGTCATCGGCCGGGGTGGAAAACGACCACCAAGTGCTGCGAACGAAGAGGATCCGTCATGATCATTCAGCGCCACGATACCAAGGCCCGCATGAGTCGGGCCGTCATTCACAACGGCGTCGCCTATCTATGCGGCCAGGTAGCCGGCCCGGAGGCCCGCCACGGCGATATCACCGCGCAGACCGAGAGCGTGCTGGCCCGGGTCGATGCCCTGCTCGAGGAAATCGGTTCGGACCGCAGTCACCTGCTCACGGCCACGGTGTACCTGCGCTCGGGCGATGATGTCGCGGCGATGAACACGGTGTGGGATGCCTGGGTGCCCACCGGGCATGCCCCGGCACGGACCTGCGTCGTGGCGCCGATGCCTGCCGACGAGCTCAAGGTGGAAGTCACCGTCACGGCCGCCGTCAAGGGGCAAGCCTAGGGGCCGCCTGCCGGCGGTTCATTCCGCCGAGTCGGCGTCCTCCGTCTGCGCCGGCGGCGGCTGATGGCGCAAGAACTCCCTCAGGCGCTCTGCGTCGCTTTCGCCGACCCGGCATAGTTGGTCGGCGATTTCCGCATACTGCATCAATACCGGTACCAGCAGCCGCCGCCGTTCGACGCCGTCGTCGGTGGCGCGCGCCTCGCCATCGAACCACTCGAAGAGCCGTGCCAGGCGCGCATAGTTGGGATCGCCGCGCCCGCTGTTTCCGCGCAATGCATCGATGGACAGGCAGCGCAGCACATTGCGCTTGTTCGGGTCCAGTCCTTCCTTCTCCAGCAGACGTTCGGCATGCTGCATGAAATGCTCGGCCAGCAGGGCGGTGGTCTGGGTGCGCCCGTGGTGCGCCAGGGCATCGAGACTGTCGCGTAACGCTCGCTGCTGCTGCACGAGCTGCTGCCAGAACGCCAGACCCAGCAGGGCCAGGATCGCCAGCGCGCCCAGTGCGAGCACGAAGGCGCCCAACGGGATCAGGGCCGAAGGCGGCAGCGGCCAGGCGAGATCCGTGACCGACAGCAGTGCACCCCCCAGCAGGGCGGTCGCGAGCAGCACGGCGAGCGTCAGAACCAAGCGTTTCATTGTGTCGTATCCATTACCACGAGGGTCTCCCCATTATCGGCCCCGTTGCGCCAAGCTTGATGGTGGCACGCGACACGCCTTTTCAGCACATGCCGCCATTCACCGGCAATACCTGGCGCGTCATGTAGGCGGCGTCGCTGGAGCAGAGAAAGCTCACCACGCCGGCGACGTCCTCGGCTTGCCCGGTGCGTCGCATGGGAATCAGCTTGCGCACCTCTTCCTGGGGCAGGTGATGCGTCATGTCGGTATCGATCCAGCCCGGGGCGACGCAGTTGACGGTGATATGGCGCTTGGCGAGCTCGATGGCCAATGCCTTGGTGGCGCCGATGACCCCCGCCTTGGCGGCGCTGTAGTTGACCTGTCCCCGGTTGCCGATCACGCCCGACATCGAGGCGATGGTGACGATGCGCCCCGGTTTGCGGCGGCGGATCATCGGCATGACCAGCGGATGCAGCACGTTGTAGAAACCGTCGAGGTTGGTATGCACTACGCTGTCCCAGTCGTCTTCGGTGAGCGCGGGGAAAGGGTTGTCGGCGGTGATCCCGGCATTGCATACCACGCCGTAATAGGCGCCGTGACGCTCGATATCGGCTTCCAGGCACGCGCGGGCCTCGCCTCGCTCGGCCACGTCGAAACGCAGCAGGCGTGCTTCGCGCCCCAGGGCGCGAATGTCCTCGGCCACGGCCTCGGCTTCCTGCTCGCGCGAGCGGTAGTGGACAACGATATCGAAACCGTCGCGCGCCAGACGCAACGCGGTGGCGCGACCGATGCCACGGTTGGCGCCGGTGACCAGAATGGTGTCGTTCATCATGTCTCTCGGCTGGTGGATGGTGCCGGGGAAAGCGACGCGGTATCCGGCTGGAAGATGCTCAACTGGCCTTCGGCGAGCGCTTCGCCCGCGGGCGTGGTCAGGGTGCCGCTGAAGGCGCGCACGCCGTTGTCGGCGACGAAGTCGCGGGTGACGTGCACATGAACCGGCTCGCCCAGCGCGAAGGCATCGACCCGCGCCCGGTAACGCCGGCTGGCGATGAGAAACCCGGGCGGCGGCGGGGCGCCGGTGAGACGCGCTCCCATGCCTGCCCAGGCGGCGACCGCCTGGGCCAGCCACTCGAGTCCCACCCAGGCAGGGATGACGCCCGCTTCCATGAACAGGTCCGTCGCGTCGGGCACGACCTCGGCACGGGCGCCGTCGGCATCGTAGTGCAGCAGGGTGTCGAGCAGGCACATCGCACCGCGATGCGGCACCAGCGGCTCGATGGCGCAGGGCGTGTCGGTCTGCATGTCAGGCCTCCTCGCGCATCAGCAACAAGGCGGCATTGTTGCCGCCGAAGGCGAAGGAATTGCTCAACGCGTAGCGCATGCGGCCGGCAGCGTGTTCGGACGTCACCAGGTCGAGCCATGGCAGCTCGGGGTCGGGATGGCCGTCGAAGACATGCACCGGCCGCTGCTGGCGTGTCAGCGCCAGCCAGCAGAAGGCGGCTTCGAGCGCCCCGGCGGCGCCCAGCGTATGACCGGTGAGCCCCTTGGTGGAGCTGCACGGCGGCGGTGTCTCGAACAGTGTCGTCACCGCCCTGGCTTCCATGCTGTCGTTGTGGGGCGTGCCGGTGCCATGCAGATTGAGGTAGTCCACGGCCTCGGGGGCGCAATGGGCCGTGGCCAGGGCCTGGCGCATCGCCTCGTGTGCGCCGCTGCCGTCGGGCCGCGGGGCGGAGATGTGGTAGGCGTCGCTGGATTCGCCCACGCCGGCGAGCTGGATGCCGCCCTCGTCCGGCGTGACCACGAACAAGGCTGCCGCCTCGCCGATGTTGATGCCGTCGCGATGCTCGGAAAACGGCAGGCAGGGACGTTCGCTGATCGCCTCCAGACTCGTGAAGCCGTTGACGGTCAGGCGACACAGGCTGTCCGCACCGCCGGCGATCACGGCGTCGCAGGCGCCGCTGGCGAGCAGGCGGCGGGCACTGGCCAGTGCCCGCGCGCTCGAGCTGCACGCCGTGGAGAGGGCGTAGGCCGGCCCGCTGACGCCGAGGCGGTCGGCCACGAAGCGTGCCGGCGCGCCGAGTTCCTGGTTGGCGTAGCGGAACGTGTCGGGCAGCGGACCGTCGTGGCCCGCTGCGGCGATGGCGCTCTCGGTTTCGCCGATGCCCGAGGTGCTGGTGCCGATGACCACGCCAATGCGTTCCGGCGCGATGCGCTCACGCAGCGGCGCCAGGCTGTCCTCGAGCTGCTGCAGGGCCAGTGCCAGCAGGCGGTTGTTGCGACTGCGCTGTTCGAATGGCCAGCTGTCCCAATCGGGCAGCGAACATGTGACGCTGCCCAGCGGCAGGTCGCGGCCGGGGGTGAAGGCGTCGCTGACGGTCAGTCCGCGGCGTCCCTGGAAAAGCGCCTCGGCGATGACGTCGAGATCGTCGCCGAGACTGCACACGACGCCGGGGCGGGACAGTCGGCACGCTTGTCGGGAAGACGGTACGCTCATGGGGCGGTCTCGTGGTCGGGGGTGGCATCGAGGGGCGTGATGCGTAGTCGGTAGTCGCCCTGGAAGTCGTCGAGCACGACCTCCCGCGAGGCATCCCGCCCGCTCGGCGGCGGCGTGATCCGCGCAATGCGCGTGCCGCGATAGGTGATCAGTCGATGGCCATCGCGCTCGTCGAGACGCCAGTCGCTCCCCGCGAAGGCTTCCTCGAGAGCCGCACGCGGCCACAACGACCACTCCAGGCGCGTCGCCAGCCAGTCCGGCGGGAAGGGCAGGGCTTCCTCGCGGGGCGCATCGCCTTGCTCGAAGCGGCTGCCCGAGGCGTCACGCACCAGGGTCGTCAGGCGTTGGCCGTATGGCGTGGTCAGTACCACGCGCAGTTCTTGGGGGGCGAGGCGCATCACGGCGATCAGCGTGCGCGGCGAGGCATCCGACGCCGTCGTCTCGTCCCCCGGCTCGAAGGTCAAACGCCGGGTCAGGGTCGCTGCGCGCTCGGCCCGGTCGAGTGCGGGATGCGGGGCGATGGGCGGCGTCAGCGAGCAGCCCGTCACTATCAGCGAGGCGCTCAGCAGCGCGACGGCACCCAGCATGCGGCGTGACAGGCTCATGAGCGTACCTCGTCGCGGTGGCCGCACACTTCGGCGAGGGCCGCCAGGCGTCGCCGCGAGGCAGTGACGAAAGGATTCTCGTGGTCCCAGGCATAGCCGGCGAGCACGGCACTGATCCAGCGCTTGAAGTGCGGTGGTGGCGCCTCGTGAAAGACGATGGTCTGCAGCGTGCCGGCGTACCAGGCCTCGACGAAGGCACGAAACGTCTCGACGCCTGAGCGCAGCGGCGTCTCGAACTCGTCCTCCCAGTCGACCTCGCCGCCGCGCAGCTGCCGGTCGACCAGGGGCGCGGCCAGGTGCGCCGAATGCAGGGCGATGGTGATGCCGGAGGAAAATACCGGATCGAGAAACTCCCCGGCATTGCCCAGCAGCGCATACCCCGGGCCGTGCAGGCGCGTGACGCTGGCGGCGTAGCCGCGTATTTCCCCTACCTCGCGCAGACGCTGTGCATTGCGCAGCAGGTGACGAAAGCGTGGCTCCTGATCGAGCAGGGCCCGCCAGCGTGCCTCGGGCGTATCGCCCTGGGCGGTGAGCGCGGCGATGTCGCCCACGACACCGACCGAGGCGCGTCCCTCGGCGAAGGGAATCAGCCAGAACCAGATGCCCGAGTCCTCGGGATGGACACCGATGAGGATCTTCTCGCGATCGAACGCCGCCTCGTCGATGCCATCGGCGACGTGACTGAAGATCGCCATGCGCGGCTCGGCGCGCGGGTCGCGTTCGAGCGACTCCAGGCGTGCCAGCACGCGGCCGTAGCCGCTGGCATCGAGGACGAAGCGGGCGCTCAAGCGGCGCGTCCCGCCGTGTTCGTCGTCGAGCTGCAGCGTGGGGCGTTCGGGATCGGCGTCGAAGGCGCTCACCGTGGTGCCGAACTCGAGCGTGGCACCATAGGATTCGGCGGCGTGAATCAGGCGCTGATCGAAATCGGCGCGCTCCACCTGGTAGGTGGTGCCCCAGCCGGGGGTGGTCTTGTCGCGAAAGTCGATGGTGGTGGTGCGTGCGCGGTGCGTGAAGGCGGCGCCGTTCTTGGGCTGGTACCCCGCCGCCTGGACGGTTTCCAGCAGGCCGGCCGCATCCAGATAGGCCATGCTCTGCGGCAGCAGGCTCTCGCCGATGGAAAAGCGCGGGAAATGGCTGCGCTCGATGACGTGCACGCGTTGGCCGAGCTGACTCAGGCGCGCGGCGGCGGCGGCGCCGGCCGGGCCCGCGCCGATGATCGCGACATCGCAGTCTGGGACGCTTGGGTTCATTCTGGCGCTCCTCGGGGACCGGGTCTGAGCAAGTAGACCAGCGCCCACACCGCCGCCAGACCGATCAGACACGTCAGGCCGAGGTAATGCAGGGCTGGGGTGGCGCTGAAGGCAAGCAGGCCGAAGGCCAGCAGGCTGGTCAGCGTGGACAGGCTGATGGCCAGCCAGGCCGCTGCCTGGCGCGGATGTTCGGCATTGAAGATACCTGCGTCGAGCCCGATACCCAATACCAGCAGCAGGCCCAACTGACTGAAGACATTGAGCGGCACGCCGGCGACGGCGAAGCTGGCCAATACGATCAGCGTAGCGCCTAGCGGGGGAAGTAGCACTCGCCAGGTGCGCCGTCGATACCGCAGTCCCAGGCCGAGACTCAGCAAGACGAGGCCGAGTGCCAGCCACTCGGCGATGTGCGTGCGCAATTCGCCGAGCAGGCCCGACAGTCGCTCGATACGGTCGACGTAGGTGACGCCGGGCGTCGCGTCGGCCAGCGCTCGCAAGGGCTGCTCCCCGGCACCATCCTCGACGCCGCGCAGCACGACCGTGGCGGCGACGTCACCGTCATCGGTCTCGCCCAGCCACAAGCGTTGCTGGGACTCGCCCAGGGGCGTGTCGAGCCAGGTATCGACATCCAGTACCGGCGTGTCGTCGAGACGCGTACGCGCGCGTTCGGCCAGCGTCTCGGGGAGTCCCGCCCGGGCGAACAGGGTGTCGAGCGGTTCCCGATAGAGACGCTCGACGCGGTCGAGGTCGGCCTTCTGCCGAGCGGGCGGCGGTACGCTGTCGGCGAGGTCGGTGTGACCCGCGATCACGCCATCGCGGCGCAGTGACTCGAGGGGGGCATGAAGGGCGTCCAGGCGCGTGAGCAGGTCGTCTTCGTCATCGCCGCGCACCAGCAGGTAGTGCGTGCCGGTGTCGTTGCCGAAGTGACGCTGCACGAGACGCTCCTGCTCGAGCAATGCCGTCGGTGAGGAGTTGAGCAGGCGCAGGCTGTCGTCGCTTTGCAGTCGCCAGACGCAGAGGGCCAGCAGGATCACGGCGACGACCCCGACCCAGCCGGGGGTCGGGCGCCACGGCGTGCGCGTCATGCTTTCCCAGCGCTGGGCCAGACGTGCGGTGGCCGGCGAGACGGGCAGGCGCAAGCGTGGCAGCCAGAGCACCACGCTCACCCAGGCGCCGACCAGGCCGAGCGCGGCGAAGACCGCCATCTGGCGCAGTCCGGGCAAGGGGGTGAGGGTCTGGGCGAGGTAGGCGACCAGACTCGAGGCCAGGCCAAGGGCGAGGCCGGGCAGCAGGGGGCGCAGCCGGAAACCGCGACCGGCAATGGCGCGATGGCTTTGCAAGTGCAGGGCGTAATCGATGGCGATGCCGATCAAGCTGGCGCCGAAGGCCAGGGTCAGCAGGTGCAGGCTGCCGAACAGTGCCAGGGTCGCGGTCAGCGCCAGCAGCAGGCCGCTGCCCAGGGGCAGCAGCAGGGCGAGCAGTACCCGCGCGGAACGAAACACGCACAGCAGCACCGCGATCAGGCCCAGCAAGGCCCCGAGGCCGATGGTCGAGATTTCCCGCTTGGCCTGCTCGGCACCGGCAGCGGCATGGAAGATCAATCCCGATCGCAGCAGCGTGGCGTCGGGATGCGCCGTCTGGAAGTCCGTCAGCGCCCGGGTGAGGCGTGTCTGTGCCTCGGGGGCGTAGGGCGATGCGGCCAGTTCACCGATCACCAGGTCGTAGCGTTGGCCGTCGATGGTCACGCCCAGACGTCCGTCGCGCGGTGCGATCCGGCTCTGGGTGCGCGTCTCGAGCCAGGCGTCGAGGAGTCCGAACGGGTCGCGTATCGGCTCGGGCTGCGCCGAGGGCGAGAACAGGGTCTTGAGAGCGGGTGCGACCAGTGACATGCCGCCATCGGCGTCGATCGCCTCGCGAATGGCCGGGGTCAGCAAGCGGTAGCGATAGGCATCCAGGGCCTTGCGCGGGTCGGCATCGAGCAGGTCGGTATCCCGCCAGACCAGCGTCTCCACCAGCGCTGGCATCTCGTCCAGCGCCTCGGCAAGCGCCGGGGTGGCACGCGAGAGATCGTCGGCGGCGAGCAGCACCACGAAGCGATCCTCGAAGCCGGTGCCCAGCTTGGCACTGGCGCGCTCCACCAAGGGGGCCTGGCGATCCTCCGGCAGCATGGCCGTCAGCCGCGTGTCGGCGGGCAGACCATCGCGAACGAGCCACCCCAGCGCCACCAGGCACAGGATGTGAACGACCAGCCAGGCCCAGGCGAGATGGCGGGGGAGGCGGTTGGCGGTGGACTGAGACGGCATGGGCGATCCTGGGTCCGGTCAGCGTGCGTCGGGCAGCGCGTCGATGGCCTCGGGGGACATCGGCGCCTGATCGCTCAACTCGATGCGCAAACGATCGCCGTCGGCGGTTTCCATCACCAGACGCTCGACATGACGACCACCGGCGAGGCGGATCTCGGCAATGCGCGCGGCAAGCTCGGCGTCGCGTGGCGTGAGTTGTACACGCCATGCGTCGCGGGTGCCGTCGAGCGTCTGCGTGAAGCGTTCTTCCAGGGCCGACCAGTCACCGCCGAGCAGGCGGAGCAACAAGGCGGCGACCTGCTCGCGGCCGGCGTCACCGGCGCCCTCGCCTGGCGTGGCATCCTCGGCGTTGGCCGGAGTCAGCACCAGCGTATCCTCGACCGGGGTTTCCAGTTGCCAGACGACCTTCTGGTCGCGTACGTAGGCGAAGCGGCCCCGGCTTTGCAACTCGGTGTCGACATCGGCGAGAAAGCGGGTCTGGGTGAAACGCCCTTCGATCGCGGTGGTGCGTTCGAGCTGAGCTTGGAGGTCCTGGCGATCGAAGGCATGGGCGCTCAGCGAAACGCTGGCGAGCAGCAGGCAGGCACAGGCGATCAGGCGGCGTGGCATGCGATAGCTTCCGGCTGGCGGTATCGAGTGGCTCGGGTGTGGCTCAGGCATCATGGCGGTCACCTTTCTCGCGGGAACTCCAGAAGGGAAAGAAGTTGAACCATTGCAGGGGCTGACGCCGGCATTGCTCGGTGAGCCACGCCACGTAGCGGCGCATGGCCTGCTCGCGCCAGGCATCGCGTTCGGCCCGCCTGAGGTGCGTCGTGTCATCGAAGGTGTCGAACTCGACCCGGTAGCCCCGTTCGTCGCGCAGGCACGCCACCGTATAGAGCGGGCAGCGCAGCAGGGTGGCGAGATGGAACGGTCCCTCGGGGAAGGCGGCGGGTGCGCCCAGGAAATCCAGGGTCTGGGTACGCCCGTCGTCGTGAATCGGGACGCGGTCGGCGGCGATCATCACGAAGCGACCTTGCTGGATGCGTTCGGCCAGCAGCATCGCGGTGGCGGGCGTGATCTCGCTGACCTCGATGATTTCCGGCGCGCGCCGCAGACTGCTGCGGGCCAGCAGCTCGTTGAACTTGCTGGCGTTGCGGGTGTGCATGATCTGCACGACGTGGAAGTCGTCGCGACGCTCCTGCATGGCACTGCAGATTTCCAGGTTGCCGACGTGCGAGACCAGCACCAGGCCGCCGCGGCCGCTGCGAATGGCGGTGTCGAGGCGAGCCCGGTCCTCGCCATCGACGCGGGCCTCCAGGCTGCGACCGCTCCAGGCGTCGATCTTGTCCATCAGCATGCTGCCGAAGACCAGGAAGTGACGCAGGCTCAGCCAGTGCACGCAGCGGGGCGCGTGACCGGCATGCAACGGCCAGACGCGCTTGAGGTATTCCTGCGAGGCCTGGCGGGGAATGTGACGCACGACATAGTAATAGGCGATCACCGGCACCAGCATGAGGCGAAACGGCCAGCGGCCCAGGCGGCGGCGTATCCACACCATGAGGCGCATGCCGGCGAGCGTGCCGGACTCTTGAATGCGCGACCAATGCTGCGTGTCGTGGGAGACGTCGTCGTCGCGGGAGGTCATCGGGTACTCCTGGTCAGGCGCGCATGGCGACGCAGCAAGCGGGGAAGCCGACGCAGCATGCCGGCAAGCAAGCGCAAGTGCATGAGGGTCAGTTGTCGGTTGTCGCGCCACATGGCGAAATGCGAGACGCCATCGAGCGGATAGCTCACCCGCACCGGCAGGTTTTCGATGGCGCGTTCCGCCCACACCCAGCGCACCGGCAATTCGGTATCGAACTGCATGCGATCCCCGCAGGGATGGCGTGCGATCAGGCGGTTGGTGGCCGCCACGGGATAGAGCTTGACCCCGCACATGGTATCGCGCAGCGCGAAGGACAGCGTGCTCAGCCAGACCAGTGAATGGGTCAGGTAGCGAGCATAGAAACGGTGGCGCGGCACGCTGGCGTCGAAGCGGGGATAGCCGATGCGTAGCGTCTCGTCATGGGCATCGAGCCCGGCGAGAAACGGAGGCAGGTCGTCGGCGTCGTGCTGGCCATCGGCATCGACCTGCAAGGCATGGGTGAATCCCAGGCGTTGTGCCTCGCGAAGACCGGCCTTGACCGCCGCACCCTTGCCGCGATTGCGTGCCAGCCGGACCAGATGCGTTTGCGGCTCGTCGGCCAGGCGGTCGAGCACCTCGGCACAGGCGGGCTCGCAACCGTCGTCGACCAGGATCACGGGCACCGAGAGGTGACGCAGACGTGCACAGGTGCGTCCCACCGCCTCGGCATGGTTGTACACCGGAATCAGCACGCAAGGGCGGGCGTTGTCATGCATGGGACGACTCCTCCGGCGCGACGAGTGTCAGGGTGCCGGTGGCATGGACGCCGCGCTGGCTGGTCAGTGTGAAGCGCAGCCGGGTCGAGGTGGCCTGGGACGTGGTCTCGAGCGCCAGGACGGCGCGTTCCCCGGGCAGCAACAGCAGGGGGAACTTGACGCGTGTCATGTCCCGGCAGACGCCATGGCAGCCGAGGCGGTCGCGCGCGGCATGCAAGGCCCAGCGAACCATGACCACGCCGGGTACCACGGGCTGGTCATCGAAATGGCCGTCCAGGTAGGCCAGACGCTCGGGAACCTCCAGCGTGAGGTGTGCGCGGTTCGGGCCGTCCGCGACGTCGTCCAGCCAGCGCGGTGCCCGCGGGTCGTCGAGGTCCGCGAACAGGCGCGCCAGGCAGGCCGCGCCGAGCTTGCCCTGGGCATCGCTGGGCCAGTGTTCGACGAAACGCCAGTAACGGGGCAATACCGCGTTCTCGAAGCGCGGCGCCAGGGCATCCCGCAGGCGGCGAATCAGGGCTCGGCGCGCCTCGTGAGTGTGCGGGATCGTCTCGGGGTCGAGCGCCACGACGGCGCCCAGGCGGCCGTCACGGCGTGGCAGCGCCAGGCAATGTGCCCGGCGAACGCCAGGCAGGGCGCCGAGGGCATGATCGAAGGCGGTGAGCGAGACGCGCTTGCCGCCGACCTTGGCGATGCGGTCGGTGCGTCCGAGCAATTGAAAGCGTTGTGCCTCGATCACCACGCGGTCAGCCTGTGCCGTCCAGGCCGCCGGCTCGGGCAGCCAGGGCGTGCGCAGCCAGAGTTGCTGGTCGTCGTCGGCACGCACGTCGACCCCCGGCAGCGGGGTCCAGCGTGTGTCGCGCTGCTGGATGCGCCAGGCGATGCCACCGGTTTCGGAGCTGCCGTAGACTTCGCGGACGGCGCAGCCCAGCAGGCGTTCGGCATGCGCGGCGGCGTCGAACGCCAGGGGCGCGCCGGACGAATGGATGCCTGACAGGATGCCACCGACCGCCGGCCAGTCCAGCGTCTCGGGGAGGCGTTCCAGGGTGGGGGGCGCGCTGATCAGTACCGCCTCGCGGCGGGTCTGCGCCTGCCACCGCGACAGCCAGGCATGCAGGGTTTCCGGGTAGCGGCACACGTCGGCGGCGAACGGCGCGCGCTCGCACAGCGGCCGCAGGATGCCGAACAGCAGGCCGTAGATATGCTGGTGGCTGACCTGGCTCAGGACCAGACGTGCGTCGAGCGGCCACAGCGCGGCATGCATGGCCAGTTCGGCGTCGAGCTGGGCGAAGGTCTTGTCGAGACGCTGCGGCTCGCCGGTGGAACCCGAGGTGTAGAGCGTCACCGCAACGCGCTGCGGCGCCAGCTCCCCCCAGCTCGGTGCATGCGCGCCGGGGCTGGCGGTCAGGGCGCCGGGGAGGTCGCCCAGGCGTCCTGCGTTGTCGGCGTCGAGCGCCTCGAGCGTGGCGGGGCGGGTGTCGGCCGGCAGGATGACGCGATCGCCACGTTCCCAGGCGGCGATCAAGGCCGCACAGAAGGACATGGGGTCCGGCGTGCTCAGCACCCAGCCGCATGGGGTGTCGGCGCCGGTCGCCAGGGTCGCCTGCCAGGCGCCGATGGCGGCGTGCAGCGACGCCAGTGACCGCCAGGCCGTGTCGGCCGGTGCCTCGGGATTCCAGGCCACGGCACGGTCGGTATCGCGGTCGCGCCAGGGGGCGTCGAGCAGCGGCGCGAAGGCACGGGAACGATCGGTCATGGCGCTATCGGTCATGGGGCGTTTCCTCGGGCCTGCTTTTCACTCGGCGGCGAATCAGCCATTCGCCGAGAAACATCATGGCCAGCAGCGCGTAGACGATGCCGCCGTTGTAGAGCGTCCAGGTGGCCATGTCGGCATAAAGGGCCGTCCATAGCGCAATGCTGCCATTGACCAGGAAGAAGACGCACCAGGCCTGAGTGACGCGTCGCGTATAACGCACGCCACGCGGACCCAGTGCCGGCTCGCGGCGTCGCGCCAGGCGCTCGATCACGCTGGGCCCGTGCGCCAGGCTATAGGCGAAGACGGCGAGCATGGCGGCGTTGAGCACCACCGGCCAGGCTCGCACGCCGAATTCGGCGTAGCCGGCGGCGATCAAGGCACCGCCGGCGATGAGCAGGACCCAGCCCCATCCTCGGCGTGCGGCGGGCAGGCGCCACCAGGCGAGTGCCAGGATGGCAACCAGCAACGGCCAGGCGCCCAGGTGCGGCAGCAGGACGTGCGCGGCCAGCGGCCAGCCCAGTGCCAGGATGCCGAGCAGAAGATTGAAGAGAGGAGAGCGCGGCGCGCTCACGGGGGCGATACGGACATTCATGCTCGGCTCTACGCGTTGCGCCGCTCCTCGACCAGCGCCGCGAGGGTGCGCAGGTTGCGGAAGTGATGGCGTGTCTCGTCGCTGTCGGCTTCCAGCTTGATGCCGTAACGCTTCTGCAGGGCGAGCCCCAGTTCCAGGGCATCGATGGAATCCAGGCCGAGCCCCTCGACGAACAGCGGTTCGTCGGGATCGATATCCTCCGGGGTCACGTCCTCGAGTTCGAGGGTATCGATGATCAATTGCTTGAGTTCTTGTTCCAGCTCGCTCGTCATGGGCGACTCCCTTGTCGTCGATCGGGCGTAAGGCGTATCAGGTGTTCGTACATGTTACCGCGTTCGGCTCACAGCGTCCCCGAGGGACGTGCGATCGGCAGGGGGCGACATCGCCTCGGTATCGGGATCGCCATCGTCTATCCGGTGCGCTCCAGCCGCCAGGCCAGGCGTTGACGATGGCAGGGCAGCTCGTCGCGCAAGCCGCACAGCCAGTCGATCAGGTCGCTGGGCTGGGGGGCGTCAGCGTCGTTCGCCGAGCCCGCGTTCGCCAGAGCCCGTTGATGCAGTGGCCAGGCGGTATCGGACGGTGTCAGCGAGAGGCGTAACGCGACGGCGGCAGCCGCCACCGGTGTCGTGAAATGCGCGGTGAAACGAGCGGGAATCGGCTGCTCGGCAAAGGCGACGATGACCGATGGCTCACCCTGGTGAAGATAGCCCTGGGCTTCACTGAGCAAGGCGGCGAACTCGTCGCCCGACGCGGCGATCGCCTGCTGGGTGCGGCGGTTACCGCGGCCGATCGAGTAGACGCCGGGGATGGCGTTGTGCACCGACAGGCCGAAGCGGGCCGGCGACAGGGGGGCTTCGTCGGCGAGCGCTTCGAGCATCGCCAGGGTGCGCTCGCCATCGCCGTGCCGTGAGGCATACAAGAGCGGGTAGTCGGCCTCGGCATCGAGTTCGGCGAGCATGTCGCAAAGCGCGCGACCGATGCTCGTCAGTCGGCGACGCAGCATCGCCGGTACCTGGGCGCCGGCAGGCTTTTCCTCAACGCTGAGGCGTGAGTGTGCGGTATCGCGGCGGCCGGGCTGCCAGGCGCGCCAGTCATGCACGTACATCATGGCCGGTGTCGTCATGCAGACGTCTTCCCTTTCGTCGGCAAATGCCGCTGGCTCGATCCACAAATTGAATGGCAACGTATACAGACGCTTACCCTACGCGAGTCGCCGATTGATGGCTACTGTCTCGAGAGGCTGACACGCGCGGCGGCGGGTGGGACGCGACTTGAGAGCATCGCGAGGTGTCAAAAAATGACCGCCCTGGAGGGCGGTCCGGCCAGAGGCCAAACCCGCATGTGCGGGCGCAGGGAAACGGCGCTTGGACACTGGCATTCGGCGCAGGCGCCGAATGCCAGTGTCATGCCGTCAAGCCTATGTCAGTGCCACGCGGTCGACTGTCAGTCAGGGCGGCGTGGGACGTAGGCAATACCTGCGTGGCCTCGCAAGTGACTGGCCATGTGCGAGGTGATCGTCACGCGGAGCGAGAGGCGCGCTGGCGTCCGCCCTTGCGTCCGGCTTCTCGGGCACGTTCACTGTCCTGCTTGAAGTTGCCCGGGCTCTGGCGGCCGCCCTTGCGACCTGCCTCGGCGGCGCGGCCGGGGTCATGCTTGAAATTGGTGGGGCTCATGCGTCCCCCCTTGCGCCCGGCGTCGGCGGCGCGGGCAGCGTCGTTGGCGAAGTTGCCCGCGCTGCGCGTGCGGGGCGGCGCTCGGCCGGTATCGGAAGTGGCCGCGCCGGCATCCTCGCGGGTGGGCGTCTCGGCAGCGGGTGGTGGAGCGGGTGTGCGCATGGGAACCTCCGGTAAGGATCGCGACAGGGAGTCGCGATATCGAGTGCCAAGGCCGGTGAGTCGCGCAGGTCGCCCTGTCTCGGGGTGCGCCTCGCTTCATCAGAAGCTAGCAGGTTCGCCCGTAGAGAAACGCAGTAAAACGTAAGGTTGAACGGTGTTTCGTTATCGCCACCCGCTGGCGATGACGCCCATGCCGGTCAGCGCGAGCGCGGCGCCGATCCAGTCGGTGGGCCGCAGGGCCTCGCCATCCACGCCCCATAGCCAGACGAGCGCGCAGACCACGTAGACCCCGCCATAAGCGGCGTAGACACGCCCGCTGGCCGCGGGATGCAGGCTCAGCAGCCAGACGAACAGGACCAGGCTGGCGGCGGCGGGTACCAGCAGCCAGGGCGAGCCTTGCTGGCGCAGCCACAGCCAGGGGAGGTAGCAGCCGACGATCTCGGCCATGGCGGTGGCGATGAACAGCAGCGTCGTGGTCAGCATGCGGCGTCTCCGGGTACACGGCGGTCGCAATGGGAGGAGGTCTCGCGAGGCCGATAACGGCGGGCGATGGCGTCGACGGCGATGTTCAGGCCGGCGGTGACCAGCAGCAGGAAGAATGCCTGATCGAACATCAGGTACGCGAAGCTGGAGTCGATGTGAAAGCCCAGCGTGGCGATTCCCAGCATGCCCAGCAGGGCGGTCTCGCGAATGATGGTTTCTGCCCGATAGAAAAGCAGGGCCAGCAGGCCATCGTAAAGCCGCGGCAGCAAGGCATAGGCGTAGCGTCCGGTGGCCGGAAGCGGCGGGCCGTCCAGCGTGAAGGCGTCCGCGTGGCGTGCCACCAGGAAGGCGATCAGGGCGCCGTTGTGCAAGGCCAGTGCGAGCCAGGCGGGAAGCATCGAGGGGCCGAGCAGCAGCAGAAAGATGAAGGCCAGCATCAGCTCCGGTGTGGAACGCATGAGCACCAGGCCGCCCTTGCCCATCACGCGCGTGATGCGGTTGCCGAAATGGCGGCTGGCCAGCGGCCACGCCAGCAAGGCCACGACGAGGCTGCCGGCGGTGCCCAGCAACCCCAGCAGCAAGGTGTTGCCGATCGCCGGCAGCAGGTCGGGGATGTCGCCGAGCCAGCGCCACAGCCCCGTCCAGTCGCCCTCGAGCAGCGGGCGGGGCCAGAGATCGACGCTGACGAAGCGCCATAGCAGCGTGGCGTCGACGTCCGGCCAGGGACCCAGCAGGAACAGGCTGCCCAGCGCAAGCCACGGCAGTAGACGCCGGTGGCCCCACCAGCCCAGCGAGGCAATCAGCAGGTAGAACATCCACAGCAGGGCGCCGGCTTCGGCATAGCGTCCTTCGCGGAAGGCGCTCTCGAGATGAAAGCCGAGCGTCGGCAGGCCCACGAATCCCAGCAGCACGCTCGAGCGCATGGCGCACTCGAAACGGTAGCGGGTATAACCTGCCAGTCGCGCCCAGACCATGGGCAGCTCGGCATACGCGAAACGCGAGAGACGCCCGGTTCCCTCGGGAAGGGCGTCGACCGGCGCACGGGGCGTGAGCTCGAGTATCTCGGCGTAGACCTTGGCGAAAATGCCGGCATAGGGCAGGGCCAGGGCGGCGATGGCGGTCACCGCGGAGAGCCCGAAGACCTGCAGCAACAACAGGGCCCAGAACAGCTCGTGGATGGCGCGCACGAACGCGCATCCGCCGCGCACCAGTCGAGAACGGTGGAAGAGCAGTGCCAGGGGGAAACCCAGCAGCATGCCGAGCAGGGTGCCCCAGATCGCGAATCCCACGGTGAGGGCGATGGCATGCGCGAGCGATTCGGTGGCGAGAAAGTCCGGGCGCAGCAGCCCGTCGAGCATGCGACCCAGTTCCGTCCACGGATCATGCGTGGTCACGGCCAGGTCGGCGAACGGCAGCAGTATCAGACACAGGGCCAGTAGCCCCAGCGAGCGCCGGGCGAGCCTCAGGTTGAAGGTGTCGCCCGCGAGCAGACCGGGGGCACGTTCAGGACCCATCCCGGCTCCCGTCAGTGAGGGGTGATGCATCGGGGTAAAGCGCATCGAGGTCGGCGAGGGTGAGCGTGCGAACCGGGGCATCGAGTACCAGACGGCCGTCGCGCAGTCCCCATACACGGTCGAAATGACGCAAGGCGAGTTCCCGCTGATGCAGGGCGATCACGCAGGTCGCGTGGCGGGCCTGGATCATCGCCAGCAGTCGCTCCGCCTGGTGGGGATCGACACTGGCCAGCGGTTCGTCGCCGAGAAACACCTCGCGGGCCTGGTACAGTGCCCGGGCGATGGCCACGCGCTGGCGCTGGCCGCCGGACAGTCGGCTCACCGGCCGCTTGAGCAGGCCGTCGAGCCCCAGTGCGTCGCACAATATCTGGATCTCGCGCCAGGCATTGCGCCGCGGGCGCAGCAGGTTGCCCAGATTGGCCAGGGCGGAATGGCGCTCCAGGCGCCCCATGTAGACGTTGTGGTAGACCGCCAGCGGCGGTACCAGGCCGTGCTCTTGCGGGCACCAGGCCGCGCGCTGCGCGAGGCGCCGACGCAAGGCCGCCAGCAGGGTCGACTTGCCCACGCCACTGGGGCCGAGCAGCGCCACGCGCTCGCCGGCATGAAGCGTCAGCGTGAGCTCGGCGAGCACCGTATGCTGCGCGTGCCCCAGGCGCTCGGCATCGAAACGAACCAGAGTCGCCACGCTCACCGCAACAGACCGAGTTCCTCGCCGACGTCCTCGATCGGGGCATAGTCGTCGTTGTCGGCGGGAATGAAGCCCGAGCGCGGGAAGCTCGCCAGCAGCGCTGGATCGGTCATGTCGAGCAACGCCTTGCGCACCTTCCCGGTGAAGCCCGCGCCGTAGCGCTCGTCGGCGTCGCCGCGCAGGGTCCACTGGTAGTCGGGGTAGGTCGGCGTCTTCCAGATCACATCGACCTTGTCGGTATCGACGCGGCCATCGGCGACGGCGGCGTCCCAGACCTTGAAGTTGACCGCGCCGAGGTCGTACGCACCCGATTCGACCAGGGCGATGGTGCGGGAGTGGTCGCCGGAGAAACCGACTCGCGAGAACAGCGACTTGGGCGGCGCGCCGAACTGCTCGCGAATGAAGTACTCGGGCATGAGCCGTCCGGACGTGGAGGTCTTGGCGCCGAAGGTGAACGCCTTGCCCTGCACGTTCTTGGGCAGGTCGTCGCCCTGCACGTCGATCTCGCTGTCACGGTTGGCGATGAAGTAGGTGCGGAACTCGGCGTCCTCCTTGCCCTGGGCAATGGCCCGGGAGCCGGGAACCAGGCGGCGTGCCTGCACGCCGGTCAGTCCGCCGAACCAGGCCAGTTGTACCTGATCGTTGCGGAACGCCGACACGGCCGCACCGTAGGATTTCACCGGCACGTACTCGACTTCCACGCCCAGTGCGTTCTCGAGGTAGGCGGCGACCTTGTCGAAGCGTTCCTCGAGCCGCGACTGGTCTTCGTCGGGAATGGCCGTGAAACGGAAGGTGTCGGCCAGGACGGCCGTGCTGACGACGAACAACAGGCAGGCGACGAGCCAGCGCATGGGCATACTCCTTGATAGAGCCGGCGTTGATGGGGACGCGTTTCAGTCCTCGCGCGCCGGGAAGCGCGTGGCCTGCAGGCTGTCCTTGATCTTCTTGAGATGCGGCAGGAAATCCTCGCCGCGACGCAGCGTGACCCCGGTCGCCAGTACGTCGATCAAGGCCAGGTGGATCATGCGCGAGGTCATCGGCATGTAGACGTCGGTATCCTCCGGCGTGATGACCTCGAGGGTTTCCGTGCACTCGTGGGCGAGCGGCGAGTCGGGCGCGGTGATGCCCAGCACGATGGCGCCATTGTCGCGGGCGACACGGGCGATCTCGACCAGTTCCCGGGTGCGCCCGGTGTACGAGACGATGACGATGACGTCGCCAGTATGCGTGGCGGCGGCCACCATGCGTTGCATCAGCACGTCTTCGTAGGCGGTGACAGGCAGGTTGAAGCGAAAGAACTTGTGCTGCGCGTCCTGAGCGACGGGGCCCGAGGCGCCCAGGCCGAAGAAGCTGATCTGCTTGGCCTGAATCAGGTAATCGACGGCACGTTCGACGCGTTTGGCATCCAGCGCGCGCCGGGCGTCGTCGAGGGCGGCGATGGTCGCGCCGAATATCTTGTCCCCGTAGCTCGAGGCATCGTCGTCGCGTTCCACGCTACGGCTGACATAGGGCGTGCCCCCGGCTAGGCTTTGAGCCAGCTTGATCTTGAAATCGGGGTATCCCTTGGCGTCGAAGTTACGGCAGAAGCGGTTGACCGTGGGCTCGCTGACCGCGGCCGCCTGTGCCAGCGTGGCGATGCTCATGCCGGTGGCGGCGGCGGGATCATTGAGAATCACGTCGGCCACTTTGCGTTCTGAACGATTGAGCTCGTCCAGGCGTGAGCGGATACGGTCGATCAAGTCGAAGGCTGGCATGCGTAATGGGCGTCTCTGTCTGCCAAGGGGGTCGAAGCGGGGCGTGTACGAAGGCGGCTGCGTTTGCCGCCCTTTCGAACACGACCTAGTCAAATAACGACATTGTGTTAGAAAGGCATCCTAGCGTGACGATGCAGGAGCGCCAAGCGGCGTCGTGCATCGAAGCCATGATAAACCTGCCGCTTTGGTAGTAAAGTTACATAATTGGTTTGCCGAGGAGCCCTGGAATGGCTTATTTTATAGGTAAATTAACCAGATTTTTGGGGGCTGGGTCATGAGTCGAGATACTACACCTGATGTCGATCTGGCCCTTTTCGGGGCGCTCGGCGACTTGGCGCTGCGCAAGCTCTACCCGGCATTGTACCACCTCGACCGCGAGGGGCTGCTGGGCGAGACCACGCGGATTCTGGGTCTGGCCCGACAGGAATACGGGCTCGATGATTTCCGGGGTCGCGTCAAGGAGGCGCTCGGCAAGCGGGTCAAGGCCAGCGAGCTGGATCAGGCGAGCCTCGAGCGCTTCCTGGCGCGCATCGAGTATCAGCGGCTCGATTTCGCCACCGCGGAAGGTTACGACGTCATTCGCGAGTGGCGCGAGGCCGCCAAGCGTCCCATGGTGGTGTACCTGGCGGTGCCGGCCAGCATCTACGGTGATATCTGCGCCAACCTCGAAGCCAGCGGCAGCCTCGACGACGAAACCCGCGTGGTGGTCGAGAAGCCCATCGGTTATGACCTGGAATCCTCGGAGCAGATCAACGACGCCATCGGCGAGGTGTTTCCCGAGTCCCGCATCTATCGCATGGACCATTATCTCGGCAAGGAAACGGTCCAGAACTTGATTGCACTGCGTTTCGCCAACCCGCTGTTCGGCAACCAGTGGAACCAGAACCAGATTTCGCACGTGGAAATCACCGTCGCCGAGAAGGTCGGTATCGAGGGCCGCTGGGGCTACTTCGACCAGGCCGGTCAGTTGCGCGACATGGTGCAGAACCACCTGCTGCAGCTGTTGTGCCTGATCGCCATGGACCCGCCGTCGAACCTCGACGCCGACGCCATTCGCGACGAAAAGGTCAAGGTGCTCAAGGCGCTCAAGCCGCTGGAAGGCGAAGAGTTGTCGCGCAACGTGGTGCGCGGCCAGTACATCGGCGGTTCCGTGGATGGCGAGAGCGTGCCGGGTTATCTCGAGGAGGAAGGCGCCAACACCTCGAGCCATACCGAGACCTTCGTCGCCATGAAGCTCGAGGTTGCCAACTGGCGCTGGGCCGGAGTGCCGTTCTACCTGCGTACCGGCAAGCGCATGCCGGAAAAGATGTCGCAGATCGTCATCCATTTCCGTCAGCAGCCGCACTATATTTTCGATCCCGACCAGCGCGGCCTGGCGGCCAACAAGCTGGTCATCCGCCTGCAGCCGGAAGAGGGCATCGCCCTGCAGGTGCTGACCAAGGACAGCGGGCTCGACAAGGGCATGCGTCTGCGGCCCGGGCCGCTGCACCTGGATTTCAATCATGCGTTTCCCAAGACGCGGATTCCCGATGCCTACGAGCGTCTGTTGCTCGAGGTCATGAAGGGCCAGCAATACCTGTTCGTCCGCCGTGACGAGGTGGAGTTCGCATGGCGCTGGATCGACCAGCTGATCGCCGGCTGGGAGGCTCGCAACATGCCACCGCGTCGTTATCCGGCCGGTTCCTGGGGGCCCGTGGCGTCGATCGCCATGATCACTCAGGACGGCCGCTCCTGGTACGAAGACTACTGATGATGAATACGACTCAAGAAGGCCGTCAGCGGCTCGCCGAGCGTCTGGCGGATACCGTGGCCCAGGCCCTCGAGGCCGATCTGGCCAAGCGCGAACGGGCGTTGCTGGTGGTGTCCGGCGGCTCCACGCCCAAGCCGTTCTTCACCGCCCTGGCGGCCAAGGCGTTGCCGTGGGCGCGTGTCGACGTGACCCTGGCCGACGAGCGCTGGGTGGCAGCGGACGATGCCGACAGCAATGCCCGCCTGGTACGCGAGACGCTGCTCGTGGGGCCGGCCGCCGAGGCGTGCTTTCATCCCCTGACCACCGGCGATGACACGCCCGAGGCCGGTGTCGAGACGGTCGTCGAGCGCCTCGAGTCGCTGCCGTGGCCGGCCAGCGTGGTGATCCTCGGCATGGGCGGCGATGGACACACGGCATCGTTGTTTCCGGATAGCGAGCAGCTGGCGACGGCGTTGGAAACCACCGCGGCGGCGGTAGCGGTGCATGCGCCGAGCGTGCCCCAGGCACGCATCACGTTGAGCGCATCGCGCCTGGCCGATGCCGGCCTGCACGTGTTGCACATCACCGGCAATGACAAGCGCCGTGTCCTGGCCGAGGCATTGGCGGGCGACGACGTGCGCCAGTTGCCGATTCGCGCTTTCCTTTCCCAACCCATCGCGACGTATTGGGCCCCCTAGGCCAGCGCGTTCCCGACCACCGGAGCATCCCATGACTATCGACAAACAGCTGCCCTCCACCCGTACCACGGAACTCGACAGCATCTGCCAGAAGGTGGAAGTCATTCCCGTGCTGGTGATCGAACGCCTCGAGGATGCCGTGCCCATGGCGCGGGCCCTGGTCGAGGGTGGCCTCAACGTGCTCGAGATCACGCTGCGCACCGACTGCGCGCTGGATGCCATTCGCCGCATGCGGGCCGCGTTGCCGGGCGTCAGCATCGGTGCCGGTACCGTGTTGACGCCGGCCCAGTACCGTCTCGCCGAGGAAGCCGGTGTCGATTTCGTGGTCACGCCCGGCGCCACCGAGGCCCTGTATCGCTATGGCGTGGAAAGCCCGGTGCCGATGCTGCCGGGGATCGCCACCGTCTCGGAGCTGATGACCGGCTGGCAGTATGGCTATCGGCGCTTCAAGTTCTTTCCGGCGGAGGCCAGCGGTGGCGCCAAGGCGATCAAGGCCCTCGGCGGCCCGATCCCCGAGGCGCGGTTCTGCCCCACCGGCGGCATCACGGTGGACAACGCCGACGATTATCTGAGTCTGCCCAACGTGATGTGCGTGGGCGGTTCCTGGCTGACGCCCAAGTCCCTGGTCGAAAACGAAGACTGGGACGGCATCCGCGAACTGGCGCGCCAGGCCGCCGAGCGCTTCCATCACTGAGCCGACGACCGTTTCTCTCTCGACAGCCTATGCTGTTCTTCCGACCCGCCGATTGGCGGGTCTTTTTTTTGGCCGTGAAACGGTCATCTAATTGAAAGATTACTTGTCTAGGGTGGCGCGAGTGGCATCGAGCCTCGTGCACCGAACAAGGAGCCTTTCATGCAACGTGCTTTGCTGCTTTCATCACTTGGCACCGTCCTCGCGCTGGGAACCGGCATGGGAAGTGCCCAGGCCAATACCGAGATCACCTGGTGGCATGCCATGGGCGGTGCGCTGGGGGACAAGGTCGAGCAGATCGCGGCCGACTTCAATGCCAGTCAGGATGCCTATACCGTCACGCCCGTCTTCAAGGGCAATTACAGCGAGACCATGACTTCCGCGATCGCCGCATACCGTGCCGACAAGGGGCCGGATATCGTGCAGATCTACGAAGTCGGTACGGCGACGATGATGGCCGCCAAGGGGGCCATCGTACCGGTGCATCGTTTGATGGCATCGGCCGATGTCGACTTCGATCCCCAGGCCTACCTGCCTGCGGTCACGGGTTATTACACCGACCCCGAGGGCAACATGCTGTCGTTGCCCTTCAATTCTTCGACGCCGGTGACGTACTACAACCGCGAGCGGCTGGCGCAGGCGGGTGTCGAGGAAATCCCCCGTACCTGGCAGGAACTGGGCGACGCGCTGGAAAAGATCGTCGACAGCGGGGCGGCGAGCTGCGGACTGACCACGACCTGGCCTTCCTGGGTCATGCTCGAGAACTACTCCGCCATCAACGACGTGCCGTTTGCCTCGCGGGCCAATGGCTTCGAGGGCACGGATGCGCGGCTGCGCTTCAATCGCACCGCCGTCGTCGACCACATCGAGCGCCTCACGCGCTGGCAGAAGGACGGGCGCTTCGCCTATGGGGGACGCTTCGATGACGCCGCGCCCAAGTTCTACGCGGGCGAGTGCGCGTTGATGATGGGATCCTCGGCCTCCTACGCCAATATCAAGGAAAATGCCGATTTCGATTTCGGCGTGGCGCCGCTGCCCTACGATGCCGAGGTGGTCGAGCAGGCCAACAATTCGATCATCGGCGGGGCCTCGCTGTGGGTGCTCAACGGGCTGGACGAGACGCACCGTCAGGGAGTGGCCGAATTCTTCGAATACCTGTCCACGCCCGAGGTCCAGGCGGACTGGCATCAGTACTCCGGCTACCTGCCGATCACGCAGGCGGCGGCCGACCTGACCCGCGAACAAGGCTTCTACGCGGAGCATCCCGGCACCGACGTGGCGATCGAGCAGATCACGGCCGGCCAGCCCACCGACAATTCCAAGGGCTTGCGGCTGGGCAACATGGTGCAGATTCGCGACATCATCAACGGTGCGCTGGAAAACGTCTTCGCAGGCGATGTATCGCCGCAGGACGGCCTCGATCAGGCCGCCGCGCGTGGCAACGAGCTGCTGGAAAAGTTCGAACGTGCCAATCGCTGACGCCGTCGACATGCGAACGGGGCGCCCGCTCGGCGGGGGCCCCGTTCGCGAGCTCGTGCTCGCCGTCATCGAGTCTCTGTGGTTTCGGGAATTGTCATGAGCGCTCCGTTTCAGCGTCACCGCGTCACGCCCTGGCTGCTGATGGCCCCACAGCTGGCCATCGTCCTGGTGTTCTTCTTCTGGCCATCGCTGCAGGCCATCGAGCAGGCGTTCTACGTCGAGGACGCCTTCGGCCTGTCGCGGGAATTCGCCGGTCTGGCCAACTTCCAGGCCGTCTTGAGCGATGCGACGTATTACCAGGCGCTGGGGACCACGCTGGTCTTCTCGCTGGCAGTGGCGCTCGGCGCGATGAGCATCGCGCTGGGGCTGGCGGTGATGGCCGACCGCGTCGTGCGTGGCGCCCGCGGCTACCGGACGCTGCTGATCTGGCCCTACGCGGTCGCGCCGGCGGTGGCCGGTGTCCTCTGGCTGTTTCTGTTCGACCCCACGCTGGGCCTGGTCAGCGGTGCGCTGGGTCATCTGGGCATCGCATGGGATCACAAGCTCGACGGTGCCCAGGCCCTGGCCCTGGTGATCATGGCCTCGATCTGGAAGCAGATGAGCTACAACTTCGTGTTCTTCCTTGCCGCCTTGCAGGCGGTGCCCAAGAGCCTGCTGGAAGCGGCGGTCATCGACCGGGCGGGGCCATGGCGGCGTTTCTGGACCATCACGTTTCCGTTGCTGTCGCCCACCGCGTTCTTCCTGCTGGTGATGAACTGCGTCTATGCCTTCTTCGAGACCTTCGGAACCATCGACACGGTGACCGCCGGCGGCCCGGGCGGCGCGACCACCACCCTGGTGTACAAGGTCTACCAGGATGGCTTCGTCGGCCAGGACATGGGCGCCAGCGCCGCGCAGTCGGTGTTGTTGATGGCCCTGGTCGGAGGGCTGACCTGGGTGCAGTTTCGCTACCTGGAACGAAGGGTGCAGTACTGATGCGTTATCGTCGTCCCGGTCTGGATTGGCTGAGTCATGGATTGCTGGGGCTGTGCTGCCTGCTGTTCGGGCTGCCGGTGTGGCTGGCCGTCACGGCCAGCACCCATACGCTCGGCGACCTCTACTCGCAAACGGCGCCGCTGGGATTCGGCGACGCCGGCCTGGACAATTATCGCGAGCTGCTCGGCGGGGCGGTCGGCGGCCTGGGCACCGACGTGACGACCCTGCTGGTGAACTCGACGCTGATGGCACTGGGCATCGCCGTGGGCAAGATCGCGATCTCGGTGCTGGCGGCGTATGCCATCGTCTTCTTCGCCTTTCCCTTGCGGCGGCTGTGTTTCTGGCTGATTTTCATCACCCTCATGCTGCCGGTGGAAGTGCGCATCCTGCCGACGTTCGAGGTGGTCGCCGACCTGGGGCTGCTGGACAGCTACGCGGGGCTGATCCTGCCGTTGATCGCCAGTGCCACGGCGACGTTCCTGATGCGGCAGTTCTACCTGACCGTGCCGCCCGAGCTGGTCGAGGCGGCGCGCATCGACGGTGCCGGCCCCTGGCGCTTCCTGCGTGACATCCTGCTGCCGCTGTCGAAGACCAATCTCGCGGCACTGTTCGTGATCATGTTCCTGTACGGCTGGAACCAGTATCTGTGGCCGTTGTTGATCACCAACGATGCCGATTACCTGACCATCGTGGTCAGCCTCAAGCGCCTGTTGACCAGTGCCGATGGCCTGGTGCCGTGGCACTACGTCACCGCTACGGCGGTGCTGGCGATGCTGCCGCCCATCGGAGTGATCCTGTTGATGCAGCGCTATTTCGTGAAAGGGCTGGTCGACAGCGAAAAATGAGCGCGCCCGGTGTCGACCGGCGCCCAATGAGGATTCGATATGGCGACCTTACGACTCGACGGAATCCGCAAACGCTATCCCAATGGCATGACGGCCCTGCACGGCATCGACCTGAGCGTCGCCGATGGCGAGCTGATCGTGGTGGTCGGGCCGTCGGGGTGCGGCAAGTCGACCTTGCTGCGTATCCTGGCGGGGCTGGAGCCGATCACCGCGGGCGAGCTCGCGATCAACGGACGGCGCGTCAACGAGCTGGAACCCGCCGCGCGCGACATCGCGATGGTGTTCCAGAATTACGCGCTGTATCCGCACATGAGCGTGGCCGGCAACATGGCCTATGCCCTGAAGAACCGAGGCACGCCCAAGGACGAAATCCGCCGTCGGGTGGCGAATACCGCCGCCTTGCTGGGGCTCGACGACCTGCTCGAGCGACGTCCGCGCCAGCTCTCCGGCGGGCAGCGGCAGCGGGTGGCGATGGGGCGGGCGATCATCCGCGAGCCGCAGGTGTTTCTCTTCGACGAGCCGCTTTCCAACCTCGATGCCAAGCTGCGGGTGCAGATGCGTCTGGAAATCCGGCGCCTGCAGAAGCGACTCGGCATCACCTCGGTCTACGTCACGCACGACCAGGTGGAGGCGATGACGCTGGCGGATCGCCTGGTGGTGATGAACGGCGGTCACGTCGAGCAGTGCGGCACGCCGATGGCGCTCTACGCACGACCGGCGACACGCTTCGTGGCCAGCTTTTTGGGCTCGCCGGCGATGAACTTCCTGCCCGTGACGGCGCACGCTGGCGGCGTGGTGCTGCCCAATGGCGCCCAGGTCGCGCTCCCCGCGATCCTGCCCGAGGGAGACGCGGCGACCCTCGGCATCCGGCCGGAACACCTCGTCGAAGCGACTGCCTCGGAGGAGGCGGCCGCGACACTGGACGTGACGGTCGAGATGCTCGAACCGCTAGGCGCGGACACCCTGGCGTATACGCGCCTGCCCGGTGTCGAGACCTGGCTGGTGGTGCGCCTGGATGGCGCCCACGCCGCCCGCGAGGGGCAGCGCTTGTCGCTGGCGTTGCCGGTGGCTCATTGCCATGTCTTCGATGCCCGGGGCGCGCGGGTGCCGATGACGGGGCGCGAGGACGCCGAGGCGCTCGCGGCTCAATAGCCCGCCTTGGGGTCCACGGTGTCGATGGCCTCGCCGGCATGCATGGCGCCGAGGGCCTTGGCGACCTGCTCGGCGGCCTCGTCGACGGGGGTCGGTCCGGCCATGTGCGGCGTGATCCACAGGCGCGGATGCGACCACAAGGGGCTGTCGCCGGGCAGCGGCTCCGTGGGGAAGGCGTCGAGCATGGCGCCGCGCAGCCGACCGTTTTCTTCCTCCCCGGTGCCCAGCGCCTCGAGCAGGGCGGCCTCGTCGATCAGCGTGCCGCGCCCGGGGTTGATCAGGCCGGCGCCGTGGGGCAGCGCGGCCAGCGTCTCGTGATTGATGACGTGTCGCGTGGCCGGGGTGTCGGGCAACAGCGTGACCAGGGTATGGACCTGTTCCAGCAGGGTCGTCAGGCCATCGTCGCCGTGATGGCAGGTGATGCCATTGATGGCCTTGGGCGAACGGCTCCAGCCATGCACCGGGTAGCCGTCGTCGGCGAGACGCTGGGCGACGTGCAGTCCGATGGCGCCCAGGCCGAGCACCCCCACACGCCACTCGCGCTTGGGCGTGACGGCATGTTCCCGCCACTCGGCACGGTGCTGCTGGCGACGGTAGCGGTCGAAGTCGCGCTGGAAGTGGAGCACGCCATAGCGCACATAATCGGCGATCAACTCGCCCATGCCGGCATCGCGCAGCTTGACGATGGGAATGTCCTGGGGGAGCGAGGGATTGTTGAGCAGCGCATCCACGCCGGCGCCGAGGTTGACGATCCCCTTGAGCGCGGGCTGAGCGTCGAACAGCGAGGCCGGCGGCTTCCATGCCACCAGGTAGTCGGCCTGGAAATCGCGGGTTTCGCCGCTGATGGCGAAGGTGGCGTCGGGCAGCCTCGCGGCGAGTCGTTCCTTCCAGAGCGCGGCGTCGTCGGCATGAATCAGGATGCGCATGAAAACCTCGTGGCGTACGAATCGATTGGCGTGCGGATCGATGATGAATGAGTGGCGTGCGTGACGGCGGGCAACCGCCCGGTGCGTCATCGCGTCATACGTTTTGTAGCATTGGTGGCGGGGCTTCGCCGAGCAATCGCGCGAGAATCGTCAGGCCCTGATCGAAACGCTCGAGGTCGTTTTCGGCGCCGAGGCTCAGACGGACGCGTTGCGGCGGTGCTCCCTGACCCACCATGAACGGCTGAGCGGTGGCGATCGCCAGGCCTTCGCGCAGCGCTTGCTGCTGGAGCTCCTCGGCACGCCACGCGCGTGGCAAGGCGAGCCAGACATGCAGCCCCGTGGGGCGCGAGGCCATGACATGGCCCTGCAGGCGCGAGCGGGTCAATTGCTGGCGTTCGGCGAGCAGCTGGCGCTGTTCCTCGGCCAGGGCCTCGACGCTGCCATCGGCCAGCCAGCGGTCGGCGATCTCGAAAATCAGGGGCGTGGCCATCCAGCTGGTCGCGCGCAGGCGCGGCAGGGTGTGGTGCAACTGGCCGCGTGGCACGCTCAGGTAGCCGGCTCTCAGCCCCGGCACGGTGGCCTTGGTGAGGCTGGTGACATGAAAGCTCTGGCGCGGCAGACGAGCGGTCAGCGGCGTCAGCCCCGGGGGCTCGAGCAGGGCATGGGTGTCGTCTTCGATCAACCAGGTGCCGTGGCGTGCCAGCACCTCGGCGATGGCGTCGCGCCGGTCGGCATCCATGGTCGCGCCGGTGGGATTGTGCTGGGTCGGTGTCAGGCATACCGCACGCGGATGATAGCGGCGGCACGCAGCGTCGAGGGCCTCGGGAATCACGCCTTGCTCGTCGATCGCCACACCGCGCAGTTGCAGACCCAGCGTGCGCGACAGGGCGATCAGGCCATGGTCGGTGAGCGCTTCCGTGAGCACGACATCGCCATGTTGAACCAGCGTGGCGATGGCCAGCATGACGCCGTGGGCGGCGCCGTTGCACAGCACGCGGTCGTCGGGGGTGCCGGGGACGCCGAGCGTTTCCTGAAGCCAGTGACTGGCGCGCTCGCGCTGATGCGCGAGTCCGGCGATGGGGCGGCACGCGTCGATGGCGTCGGGATGCGCGCTGTCCGCCACCTCGCGCAGCGTCTCGCGAAAGCGCAGATGATGGCCGGGCGGACAGACGGGGTGGGCGATGGACAGGTCCACCGGCGCGCCCTCCGTGGGGAGGTCCGCGCTGCGCAGGTATTCCGCCTCCTGGCTGTCGTCGAGCGTGTTGATCCAGGTACCGCTGCCCACCCGGGCCTGCACCAGGCCCATCTTTTCCGCCTGGGCATAGGCCCGCGAGACGGTCTGGACGCTGACCGCCAGTGCGTCGGCGAGGCACCGATGCGGCGGAAGACGCGTGCCCGGCGTGAGTTCGCCCTGGCGAATGGCTTCGGCGAGCGCTCGGGCGATGGCGAGATACTTGGGCCCCTGGGACGGCAGATACGGAGTCAGGTCAATTGTCATGACACAATAAAGCCTTTGACGGCACGCTGAGCGTGAATGCTAGTATCGTCGGCGACGCATTGATCGACAATTGTACTGATTTTTCCCTTCCTTATGTCAGTACAATTCATTTCATCGAATGCATGGTCCTGCCTCCCGTCCGGGAGAACAGGGATGAGCAATTCTGTCGGGCGAGTGGCTTCATGTCTCAGGTTTCCCTGCCTTTCACTCGTGAGGAATACGCCAGCCGGCTGCACAAGGTGCGTTCGGCCATGGCGCATCGAGGGATCGACGTGCTGATCGTCAGCGATCCGTCCAACATGGCGTGGTTGACGGGCTACGATGGCTGGTCCTTTTATGTCCATCAGTGCGTGCTGCTCGGCCTCGAAGGCGAGCCGGTCTGGTACGGGCGTCGCATGGATGCCAACGGTGCGCTGCGCACCTGCTGGATCCATCCGGACAACATCACCTATTACCCGGATTATTACGTCCAGAATCCCGATATGCATCCCATGGAATACCTGGCGCAGTCGATCCTGCCGGATCGAGGGTGGCACAACGGTATCATCGGCATGGAGATGGATAACTACTATTTCTCGGCGAAGGCGTACCTGAGCCTCGTGCGTGAGCTGCCGCATGCCCGTTTCGAGGATGCCAATTCGCTGGTCAACTGGTGCCGGGCGATCAAGTCGCCGCAGGAAATCGAGTACATGCGTATCGCGGCGAGGATCGTCGAGGGCATGCATTCGCGCATCCTCGAGGTGATTCAGCCGGGCCTGCCCAAGAGCAAGCTGGTCTCCGAGATCTACCGGGTGGGCATCGAGGGCTGGACAGATCCCGATGGTCGCGTCTTCGGTGGCGATTACCCGGCCATCGTGCCCATGCTGCCCACCGGCAAGGATGCCGCCGCGCCGCACCTGACCTGGGACGATACGCCCTTCCGCCAGGGCGAGGGCACCTTCTTCGAGATCGCCGGGGTCTACAAGCGCTACCATGCGCCGATGTCGCGCACGGTGTTCCTGGGCACGCCGCCGAGTGCGTTCATCCGTGCCGAGTCGGCCCTGCTCGAGGGGATCGAGAACGGCCTGGCGGTGGCCAAGCCGGGCAATCGCACCGCCGACATCGCCATGGCGCTGGGCGCGGCGATGGACAAGTATGGCTTCGACCGGGGCGGGGCGCGTTGCGGCTACTCGATCGGCATCAGCTATCCCCCGGACTGGGGCGAGCGCAACATGAGCCTGCGCCCATCCGACGACACCATCCTCGAGCCGGGGATGACGTTCCACTTCATGCCGGGGCTCTGGGAGGACGACTGGGGCCTGGAAATCACCGAAAGCATTCTGATTACCGAGACTGGCTGCGAGACGCTGGCCAACTTCCCCCGCCAGCTCTTCGTGTGCTGAGCCGTGGGACGCGAGACGAGGAGAACATGACATGAGCAAGCGACCCAGCCCGGTGTCACCCACCGTCGATTTCGACGCCGAAGGCGTGCAGCACGGATTTCTCAAACTGCCGATCTCCACCGATGAATCGGCCTGGGGCGCGGTGATGATTCCGGTCACCGTGATCAACAACGGCCCCGGGCCCACGGCGCTGCTCACCGCCGGCAACCACGGCGATGAATACGAAGGCATCACCGCACTGCTCAAGCTCAGCAACACGCTGCGGGCCGAGGACGTGCGCGGGCGCGTGATCATCGTGCCGATCATGAACGTGCCCGCCGCGACCGCCGGCAAGCGCACCTCGGGCCTGGATGGCGGCAACCTCAACCGCAGCTTCCCCGGGAACCCGGACGGCGGCGTCACCGAGCAGATCGCCGACTACTTCACCCGTGAGCTGGTGCCGATGTGCGACGTGGCGCTGGACTTGCATTCCGGCGGCCGTACCCTGGACATCCTGCCGTTCGCCGCCGCGCATCGCCTCGACGATCGCGACCAGGAAGCGCACAGCCTGGCCGGCGCCGTGGCCTTCGGCGCTCCGGTGGCGATGATGATGTTCGAGCTCGATGCCACCAAGCTGTACGACACCGCCGTGGAATCGCAGGGCAAGACCTTCGTGACCACCGAGCTGGGCGGGGGTGGCACCACGACGCCGGAGCGCATGGCCATCGCCGAGCGCGGCGTGCGCAACTTCCTGATCCATTACGGGATGGTCGAAGGAACGCTGGAGACGCCCGCCGAGCCGCAGGTTTACGTGGACATGCCCGATGCGTCCTGCTATGTCCAGAGCGAGCACAGCGGCCTGCTGGAGATGGTCTTCGCACTGGGCGAAACGGTGCGTCGCGGCGATGTGATCGCACGCGTCTACGACATGACGCGCACCGGCAGCGAGCCGGTCGTCTACCGGGCTCAGCGCGATGGCGTGCTGGTGGCGCGACGTTTCCCGTCACAGCTCAACATGGGCGATACCATCGCGGTGATCGCGCAAGTCGTCGACAGTCTCGAGCGTTGAGGAAGGACCGCCAGGCCGCATGAAACTCGACCGCTACGATCTCAAGATCCTCGACATCCTGTCGCATGACGGGCGCATCACCAAATCGAAGCTGGCCGAGGCGATCAACCTCTCGGTCAGCCCGTGCTGGGAGCGCGTGCGTCGCCTGGAGAAGGCGGGCGTCATCCAGGGCTATGGCGCACGCCTCGATCCGTCGCGGGTCGTCAAGCGCACTCCGGTGTGGGTGCAGATCGAACTCGGGACTCATCATGCGGCGAGCTTCGCGCGCTTCGAGAAGGCCGTCGCCGACACGCCGGAGGTGACCGAATGCGTGGCGGTGGGCGGCGGTGTCGATTATCTGGTCAAGTTCGAGGCCGATTCCATCGATGCCTATCAGCGCACCATCGATGCCTGGCTGATGTCCGACCTGGGCATCGAGCGCTACTTCACCTATATCGTCACCAAGACCGTGAAGCGCACCACGCCGCCGTTATCGCTGCACGACGACGCCTCGTAGCGCATCATGGATCATCGCCAACTCGCCTTTTTATGTGCCCTGGCGCGAGAGCGTCACTTCGGTCGCGCCGCCAAGGCGTGCCATGTGACCCAGCCGACCCTGTCGGCGCGCCTGCGGCAGCTCGAGGAGGAACTGGCCACGCCGTTGATTCGTCGCGGTCATCGCTTCGAGGGCTTCACCGCCGAGGGCGAGCGGGTCCTGGGCCATGCACGCCGCATCCTCGGCGAGTTCGAGGCCCTGCGCGGTGACCTGGCGTCCCCGGCGCCGCTGGTCGGCCGCCTGACCCTTGGGGTGATTCCCACCGCGTTGAATGCGCTCACCGAATGGCTGCCGACGCTGCGCGCCGCGCATCCCGGTCTGGTCCTGCGCGTGCGCGAACTGGCGACGCCCATGCTGGCGCAGGGGCTGGAGGACGGTGGCCTGGACCTGGTCATCGGCTATCTGGATGCGCCGGCGATGGCGGGGTTCGCGCACCGTCCCCTGTTCGACGAGTACCCCGCCCTGGTGGCGTCCCCTGCGCATTTTGCCTTGCCCGAGGCGCCGCAGTGGTCGCAGCTGGCCGAGTACCCGCTGTGTCTGCTGACGCCGGACATGCATCAGCGCCACTTGCTGGAAATGCGCCTGGCGGCTCACGGCTTGACGCTGACGCCCGCCCTGGAAACCGATGCCACCGCGGCATTGGGAGAGTGGCTGCTGGCGGGGCTGGGCGTGTCGATCCTGCCCGAGCAGTTCGTTCGCCGCCGCTGGTTGCAAGGTGGCGAGGGGGCGCTGGACCTCGTGGCGCGGCGCCTGCCCGGCGAGGGCGATCGCGTCGGCCTGCTGTGGCCACAGGGAACGCCGCGAGGACGTCGTCTGCAAGCCGTGCTCGACCTGTGGCAGATGGCAACCCCCGCGACTTGATCGAGGGGCTCTATCGATGCATCGCCTAGTTCGATTGGTCCAGAGGCACAGGGCGCGCTAGGGTGAAGGATAGAGGTCGCGCCGTCACCCGGACCGCAGGGTGGGCGTGCCTGCCGCACGGCGGTTCGAGACCGCGCCGAATCGTTGGGCGGTCGTCGCGAGCGATGGGCTTCGCGCCGGTCATTATGTGTCCCGATGGAACCTTCACATGCCACCAGAGCCGATGACATCGCATGCCTTTTCCGCCATCGCGCGTTACGACGACCAGTGTGGCCGGCCGTTGCGTGCGCTGGAGGGCCCGCAGGAACAGCCGATCACCCTGACGCTCAACGACACCGCCATGGTGACGCTGCTGGCGACACCCGAGGCGCTCGAGCCACTGGCGCTGGGGCATGCGTTCACCGCCGGGTGGATCGCACGGGCCGCGGAGGTGGAGGCGGTGCATCTGTCGCGGTTGCGTCATGGACTGGCGGTGCGTCTGTCGGTGTCGCCCCGGGTCGAAGAACGTGCAGCCGGGTTGCGGCGCGCGGATGCCTCGGTGTCGAGCTGCGGCGCCTGCGGGGTGGCCGAGGAGGCGCAGTTGATGCAGGGCCTGACGCGGCTGCCATCGCGCGCGCCGCTAGCGCCCGAGGCGCTGCTGAAGGGTATCGAGCGCCTCCAGCGGCATGCGCGTCCGGGGCTGCATACCGCCTTGGGTCTGGCGGAAAACGGCGAAGTGCTGGCACGCGGGGTGGACATCGGTCGCCATAACGCGCTGGACCGGATCATCGGCGATGGCTTGACGCGTCAGGCGATGCCGGCGGCGGTGCTGCTTTCCAGCCGCTGCAGCATGGAACTGGTGCAGAAGACCGTGCGTGCCGGGATCACCACGCTGGCCACGCTGTCGTTGCCTTCGTCCCTGGCGGTCGAGATCGCGCGGGCCTGCGACCTCAACCTCATCTGTTGCCACCGTGGCCGGCGTCTGGAGCGTCTCAGTGGCCCGGCGAGTGCCGACGACACGGTGACGTGACGCTGCGGCGCATCCGGCAGTTACCCTTTTTGTCCACGACTCACCGGCGCCTTTCCGGGCGGTTTCCACGGCGCCGTTGATCGCAGTATCGCTTATCACGTATCGAGTGCTTTATGTCTTCCACTGTCGAACCTTCCGCTTCCACTGAACGCGAGGCCGCCGACGCGGCGTCGCCGGACATGACGTCCCGGGTGCCCGTATCGGATCCGGCGCTGACCCGTGCGCCCAGCGTCGAACCCTACACCGGCCCGGCCGGGGGCTGGGGCGCGATGCATAGCGTGGGGCGACACCTCAAGCGTAGCCAGGCGCCGCTCAAGGGCGTGCGCGCCTTGCTGGCCACCAATCAGCCGCAGGGCTTCGATTGCCCCGGCTGTGCGTGGGGCGACCCCCTGCATGGCTCGTCGTTCGAATTCTGTGAAAACGGCGTCAAGGCCGTGGCCTGGGAAAGCACCAAGAAACGCGTCACGCGGCGCTTTTTCGAGCGTCATACGCTGAGCGAGCTGCGCGAGTGGGACGATTTTCGTCTCGAGGACCAGGGGCGGCTCACCGAGCCCATGCGCTACGACGCGACCCGCGATCGCTACGTGCCCATCGACTGGGATGCGGCGTTCGCCTTGATCGCCGAGCGTCTGGCGGCGCTGCCCGACCCCGACCGGGCACTGTTCTATACCTCCGGGCGGGCCAGCAACGAGGCTGCCTACCTCTATCAGCTGTTCGTGCGCCTTTACGGCACCAACAATTTTCCGGACTGCTCGAACATGTGCCACGAGGCCAGCGGCGTGGGCATGAAGGCCAGCCTCGGTGTCGCCAAGGGTACCGTGCAACTGGAAGACTTCGAGCATGCCGACACCATCCTGGTCTTCGGGCAGAACCCGGGGACCAACCATCCCCGCATGCTCGGCGATTTGCGCCGTGCGGCGGAGCGGGGCGCGCGCATCGTCAGCTTCAATCCGCTCAAGGAGCGCGGCCTGGAACGCTTCGCCGATCCCCAGAACAAGCGCGAAATGCTGACTCACGGCAGTCATCGCATTTCCTCGCATTACTATCAGCCCAAGATGGGCGGCGACATGGCGGCGGCACGCGGCATCGCCAAGGCGTTGTTCGCGCTGGAAGCGCAAGGCCGCTTCACGCCGGACCGCGACTTCATCGCCTCGCACACCGCCGACCTTGAGGCGTGGCGGGCACGGGTCGAGGCCACGCCCTGGGCGACCCTCGAGGATCAGGCCGGGCTGACGCGCAGCCAGCTCGAGGAGGTGGCGAGCATCGTCGCCGGCGCCGAGCGCATGATCGTGACCTGGGCGATGGGCATCACCCAGCACGAGCACTCGGTGGATACCGTGCGCGAGCTGGTCAACCTGCTGTTGCTGGGCGGACACATCGGGCGCCCCGGCGCCGGGGCGTGTCCGGTGCGCGGGCATTCCAACGTGCAGGGCGATCGCACCATGGGCATCGACGAAAAGGCCCCCGCCTGGCTGCTCGATGCCATGGAGGCGCGTTATGGCGTCGCCATGCCGCGCGCCCCCGGCCACAACACGGTGGGCGCCATTCGTGCACTGGAAGAAGGCGAGGCCGAGGTCTTCATCGGCCTGGGCGGCAACTTCACCCGGGCCACGCCGGACAGCCAGCGGACCGAGCGTGCCTTCCGCCGGTTGTCGCTCAACGTGCAGATCAGCACCAAGCTCAATCGCAGCCACCTGATGGTCGGTGGCGATGCCTTGATTCTGCCGTGTCTGGGCCGTACCGAGATCGATCGTCAGGGCGAGACCGGAGCGTCGCAGGAAGTCAGCGTCGAGGATTCGATGTCGATGGTGCATGGCAGTGCGGGGATCCAGGCACCGGCCTCCGAGTGGCTGCGTTCGGAGCCGGCGATCATCGCCGGGATCGCCGAGGCGACGCTGGCGCGGGTGCTGCCGCGCCGCGGGGTGGCGCCCGGTGTCGTCGACTGGGCTGGCCTGGTGGCGGATTACGATCGTATCCGCGACGAGATCGAGGCGGTGATTCCCGGGTTCGAGGATTTCAACGCGCGCTTGCGCCAGGCACGTGGCTTCTGGCTGGAAAACGCCGCCAGCCAGCGCCGCTTTGACACGCCGTCCGGACGGGCGACCTTCTCGAGCGCGCCGCTTCCCGAGGCGGTGATGCATCAACGGCTGCAGACGCGTCGCGAAGCAGGCTGGCTGACCCTGCAGACGCTGCGCAGTCACGATCAATACAACACCACGGTGTACGGCTACGACGATCGCTATCGAGGCATCAAGGGCCAGCGTCGGGTGGTATTCGTCAATCCCGACGATCTGGCGAGGCTGGGGCTCGAAAGCGGCCAGTGGGTCGATCTGGTCGGTCTCGATCATGACGGTGAGCCCCGCCGTGCGCCGTCCTTCAAGCTCGTCGCCTATGACACGCCCGAGGGATGCGCTGCCGCCTATTATCCCGAGACCAATGCGCTGGTGCCGCTGGAAAGCGTCGGCGTGGGCACCGACACCCCCACCTCCAAGGCGGTGGCCGTGCGCCTGGAGCCCAGCCGGCGGATCGTCTGATGCGCTGGCGCGAACGGCTGGCGGCGCTCGACGACGCGGTAGTGATGGCGGCGGTCGAGCGCCATCGGCGTGGTGGAGAGCCACCGCTGACGGCCACCCTGCTGGCCCTGCGCGAACTGCTCGGCGAGGTCCCGCCGGCGAGTGCCGCGCGCGAACTGGGCGTGGAGCGTGCGCTGGTCGTGCGCGCCATGCACGATATCGAGACGCGCGATGCCAGCGCGACGGATTGAGGCGTCGTCGCGCATGGCGTTGCGACCAAAGTCGTGACGCGTCCCGGCGCGCATGACGCTACGCTATCGGTACTACATGAGCGTCGCCCGATACACAACGCTGCCAGGTAAGTGTCGAACCCGGAACCGTTCGATGCCGATCGAGGAAGCACCGAGGCGACGCCGCCGGGAAGCGCGGACGTCCTGACTGCGTTTCCTGTCGCTCCCGCCGGGGAGCACGCCGCTCAATCATCGGGATCACCCGGGAGGTGCCGTCATGGAACTGCTCATCCAGACTGCATTGGGGTTTCCATTCGCCTTTTTTCTCGCCTTGCTGGCACTGGTAGCCGTGTACTGGCTGCTGGTCGCCGTGCGCGTGATTCGCGTCTCGTGTTTCGACCATGACAGCCTGCGTGACGACCATCTGGCGAGCACCCTGATTTCCCTGGGCTTTGCGGGCGTGCCGGCTTCGTTTGCCCTGAGCACGCTGATCGTGATGGCCACGCCCATCGCCTTTGCCCTGAGCCTGGTACTGCATTGGCTGCCGCTGGGATTGTTGCGCTTGCCGCTGGGCTTTCTGGCCATCTGGGCGGCGTTCGCGCTGGCGGCATCGCCGAGTGTCGGTGCCTGTCATGCTCTGGCGCGGCGGTTTCACCATTCGCGTCGCGCGTCGCCGCGCTGGTTGCTGGGCGAAACCGTCGTCGTGCGCGAAGCCAGTGACGCGGAAGGGCGGTGCCAGGCGACGCTGGAGAGCGACCCCGAGGTCGTCGTCACCCTGCATGGCAAGGGGGAGGCGTGTGCCGCCGGCGAGCGTCGCGTGCTGGTCAAGCACGTTGCCGGCGACAACGTGTATCGGGCGGTGCCCGCCGCCGATTACATGGATGCCCACGAGCGCCTGCGCAAACTGCATCTGCTGCCCCGTCACGACATCTGAGCCCCGGCGCGTCCGCCATCGACGATGCGGCGATGGCGGGCGTGCAGAAAAAACCTCGATTTGGCGTCGAGACTCGAAAAAAACCGTCTTTCCCGCCCCGCGAGACAAAAACTCTCTTCTTTCGTGCTGCCTTACCCTAGGGCCATCGGATGCACGCCATCCGCCACGACCCTTCCGGTACCGCGTTGAAAGCAACGCCAGGGCCGGCTCGTTTCTCGGGAGGTAGCATGAAACTCAACGATCCGCGTCTATTGCGTCAGTACGCCTATATCGATGGCAAATGGACCCATGGCGATGGGGGGCGCGAAGAAGCGGTCGTCGATCCCGCCACCGGTGAGGTGCTGGGGCACATCCCCTGGCTCGAGGCACCTCAACTGCGCGGCGCGGTGGACGCCGCGGACAGCGCCTTCGTCCAGTGGCGGGCATTGCGTGCCGACGAGCGCGCCGAGCGGCTGCTGGCATGGTATGACCTGCTGATCGAGCACCGCGAGGATCTGGCGATCATCATGACGCGGGAACAGGGCAAGCCGTTGCCCGACGCGCGGGGTGAGGTCGAATACGGTGCCAGTTTCATCAAATGGTTCGCCGAGGAAGGCAAGCGCACCTTCGGTCAGACCATTCCCAGCCATATTCCCAATGCCGCACTGGGGACGCTCAAGGAACCGGTCGGAGTGGCGGCGTTGATCACGCCCTGGAACTTCCCGCTGGCAATGATCACGCGCAAGGCCGCCGCGGCGATGGCGGCGGGATGCACGGTCATCGTCAAGCCGGCCGGCGAGACGCCGTTCTCCGCACTGGCGTTGGCAGAACTCGCCGAACGGGCGGAGATTCCTGCCGGGGTCTTCAACGTGGTACTGGGCGAGCCGGCCGAGGTGTCCCAGCTGCTGTGCGATGAGGACCGCGTCAAGGCGCTGTCGTTCACCGGCTCCACCCGCGTGGGACGGCTGTTGCTGGAGCAGTCCGCCAATAGCGTCAAGCGTGTCTCCCTGGAGCTGGGCGGCAATGCGCCGTTCATCGTCGGGCCCGACATGGACCCCGCCGAAGCCGCGCGTGCCGCGGTGGCCGCCAAGTTCCAGACCAGCGGTCAGGATTGCCTGGCGGCCAACCGGGTTCTGGTCCACGAGTCGATCCATGACGAGTTCGTCGAGCAGTTCGTCGCCTGCATGGAAGCCCTCAAGGTCGGGAACGGGCTGGTGACCAACATCGATCTGGGGCCGCTGATCCATCAGCAGGCGGTGGAAAAGGCCGCCGCCATCGTCGACGACGCCATCTCGCGGGGGGCGACCCTGGTGCACGGCGATCAGTCCATGGCGCCGGGCCCCAACTTCTTCATGCCCACCTTGCTCACCGGGGTGACGCCGTACATGAAGGTCTGGCGCGAGGAGAACTTCTCGCCGGTGGCCGGCATCACCGCCTACAAGGACGACGATGAGGTCATCAAGCTGGCCAATGACACCGAGTATGGCCTGGCGGCGTATGTCTATACCCACGACATTCGGCGCATCTGGAAGCTCCTGCGGGCCCTGGAATACGGCATGGTGGCGATCAACTCGGTGAAGATGACCGGCCCGCCGGTGCCTTTCGGCGGCGTCAAGCAGTCCGGCCTCGGCCGCGAAGGCGGCACCGCCGGCATCGAGGAATATCTGGAGACCAAGTATTACTGCCTGGGGGCGTTGGGCTCCGTGTCCGGAAGCTAGGCTCGTTGTCACGAATCACGAGCCAACAAAGTGCGCGTGACTTGATAAACGTTTCTTTCACGACCCGGCAAGGTCAAGAGGGCTTTGCCGGTGACAAGACGTCGCGAGGGCGCTGTGAACCCTTCCCTGGGCGCTACCTTTGCCATCCATGGCAAAGGACCCTCACGCCGCCTTGCCTCCGGCGCTCGTCATCGTGGGTGGGAAATGAGTTCTACGTCGTTTTTGACGTTCGGTTTTATCGGCGTGAGCCGAGACAGCTACGGGAGAATGATATGAGTCAGCATCAAGACCTGATCGATCGTGACCGCAAGGTGACCTTTCACGCCTCCACGCATCTGCGCGATTTCGCCCATGGCGAGGCGCCGGGACGCGTGATGGCCGGCGGTGAAGGCATCCATGTCGTCGACAAGGACGGCCGCGAGTTCATCGATGGTTTCGCGGGGCTTTATTGCGTCAATATCGGTTACGGCCGTACCGAGGTCGCCGAGGCGATTCACCGCCAGGCACTGGAGCTGGCGTATTACCACACCTACGTCGGCCATTCGAACGAGCCGCAGATCCAGCTTTCCGAGAAGATCCTCGAGCTGGCGGGCCCCGGGATGTCCAAGGTCTATTACGGGATGTCGGGGAGTGACGCCAACGAGACCCAGCTCAAGATCGTGCGTTATTACAACAACGTGCTGGGACGGCCGCAGAAGAAGAAGGTGATCGCGCGTCAGCGGGGGTATCACGGATCCGGCATCGCCTCCGGCTCGCTGACGGGGCTCAAGGCCTTCCACGACCACTTCGACCTGCCCATCGAGGGCATCCTGCATACCGAGGCGCCTTACTACTATCATCGTGGCGCCGAGCGCGAGGGCATGAGCGAGCGCGACTTTTCCGCGCATTGTGCCGCCAAGCTCGAGGAGATGATCCTGGCCGAAGGCCCGGAGACCGTGGCGGCCTTCATCGGCGAGCCGGTATTGGGCACCGGGGGCATCGTGCCGCCGCCCGAGGGTTACTGGGAGGCGATCCAGGGTGTGCTTGCCAAGTACGACGTGCTGCTGATCGCCGATGAGGTGGTCTGCGGCTTCGGTCGCATCGGCGCCGACTTCGGCAGCCATCATTACGCCATCAAGCCCGACCTGATCACCATCGCCAAGGGCTTGACCAGCGCCTACCAGCCGCTTTCCGGGGTCATCGTCGGCGATCGCGTGTGGCAGGTGCTGGAGCAGGGCACGGGCGAGTTCGGCCCCATCGGCCATGGCTGGACCTACTCCGGCCACGCCCTGGGCTGTGCCGCCGGTCTCGCCAACCTGGCGATCATCGAGCGCGAAGGGCTGACCGCCAATGCCGCCGAGACCGGCGCCTATCTGCAGCAATGCATGCAGCAGACGTTCGGCGAGCACCCGCTGGTCGGCGAGGTGCGAGGCGTGGGCATGCTGGCGGCACTGGAGTTCTCGCCCGCGCCGGCCGGGCGGGCGTTCTTCGATCCGGCCCTCAAGGTCGGGCCGCGGGTGAGTGCCGCGGCGATGAGCGAGAACCTGATCGCGCGTGCCATGCCGCAGGGCGACATCCTCGGCTTCGCGCCGCCGCTGGTGACGACTCGTGCGGAGGTCGACGAGATCGTGGCCCGCGCCAAGCGGGCGGTGGACAAGGTGACCGACGAGCTGACCCGTTCGGGGGACTTGAAAGCGTGAACGCGGCTTGCCTACCGTGGACAGGGCGAGCCCGTGGCAGGTGACGAGAGAGCGATCCATGACCGAGTCCCAGCCCGATATCAGCCTGGCATCGATCTACCGGGCGCGTGCGCGCCTGCAGGGACAGGTGACGCGCACGCCGCTGGTACGTTCGCAGGCGCTGTCGCGGCGTTTCGAGGCCGACGTGTTCCTCAAGCTGGAGACCTGCCAGCCCACCGGCGCGTTCAAGCTGCGCGGCGCCACCAACATGCTCGCGGCCTTGCTCGAACGGGACGGACGCGAGGCGTTGGCGTGCGGTGTGACCACGGCCTCGACGGGCAACCATGGGCGCGCCGTGGCGTATGCGGCGCGTCAGCTCGGGCTGCCGGCGACCATCTGCGTATCGCGCCTGGTGCCCGAGAACAAGGTCGAGGCCATCGAGGCGCTGGGCGCCGAGGCCCGCCGCGTCGGAGACAGTCAGGATGATGCCTTCGCCGAGGTCGATCGCCTGGTGGCCTCGGGCATGACGGCGATTCCCCCCTTCGACGATCCGCTGATCGTGAGCGGGCAGGGCACCATCGGCCTCGAACTCATGGAAGATCAGCCGGCGCTCGACCGGGTCATCGTCGGACTGTCCGGCGGCGGCCTGCTGGGCGGTATCGGGGCAGCCGTGAAGGCGATTCGCCCGGCGACGCGCGTGACCGGCATCAGCCTCGCCCGGGGGGCGGCCATGTGGGAGAGCCTGCAGGCGGGGCATCCGGTGAACGTCGAGGAGGTCGCCAGTCTCGGCGACTCGCTGGGCGGCGGTATCGGCCTGAACAATCGTTACACCCTCGACCTGGTGCGCAGCGTGATGGACGATCATCATCAGGTGTCGGAAGCCGCCATCGCCCGCGCCATGGTCGAATTGCTCGCTACCGAGAAAATGCTGGTCGAGGGTGCGGCGGCCGTGGGGCTGGCGGCGCTCGACGAGCATGCCCTCGACATTCGCGGCCAGCGTGTCGCACTGATCGTCTCCGGTAACGGCGTCTCGCTCGAGACCCTCGACCGCGCCCGGGCGCTCGCCGGCCGGTAAGTGTTTCCCGGCTTCTCTCTTTCTCTATTTGCCGACGGGAGGACGTCATGCAACTCCACCAACGCGAGGCGATCGAGGCCGCCGTGTCCCTGGATACGGCGGCCCTGGCCGCCATCGAGTCGGGCTTCGCGGCCCTGGGACGCGGCGAGGTCGTGCAGCCGCCGATCCTGTCGATGGCCATCGAGGAGGCCAACGGGGAGGTCGACGTCAAGACCGCGCACATTCGCGGCTTCGAGCGCTTCGCCATCAAGGTGAGCCCGGGCTTCTTCGACAATCCCAAGCAGGGGCTGCCCAGCCTCAACGGGCTGATGATGGTGTTCTCGGCCCGGACCGGGGTGGTGGACGCCGTGCTCTTCGATGAAGGCTATTTGACGGCGGTGCGTACTGCCTTGGCCGGCGCCTTGTCGGCCAGGTACCTGGCACGCGAGAACAGTCGCCGCGTGGCGGTGCTCGGCGCGGGCGAGCAGGCCGAGCTGCAGGTCGAGGCGTTGCGCCTGGTGCGAGACATCGACAGCGTCGACGTCTGGGCGCGCCGCCGCGAGGCCGCCGAGGCGTATGCCGAGCGCCTGCGGCAGCGCGGCTTGACGGTCAACGTGCACGACGATGTGCATGCGGCCTGCCGCGCGGCGGATATCATCGTCACCGCCACGCCCTCGACGGCGCCGATTCTGGAAGCCGCCGACCTGCCCGAAGGCGTGCACGTCACGGCGATGGGCTCGGATAGCCCGGACAAGCGCGAGCTCGCCGACAGCGTGATGACGCGTGCCGACGCCTTCGTCTGCGATACTCGCGCGCAAAGCGAGTGCAACGGCGAACTCAAGGCCTTCGTCAAGGCCGGCGAGACACGCGCCGAGGTTCCCTTCAAGGTATACGAGCTCGGCGAGGTCATCGACAAGCGACTGCCGCTGCGCTTGTCGGAGGCCAGCATCACCGTCTGCGATCTCACCGGTACCGGGGTCCAGGATACGGCGATCGCGAATTACGCGCTGCAGCGTTTGACGACCTAGGCCGCGGCACGTCCCCTGCCATCCAATCGTCATGCGCTTGCCATGCCGGCGTCATGGCCGCGCCCGATGCTGAGGGTTCATGGATACCGCGCATGTCATGGACACTCAGTGGGGAGGGGGCAATGCGTTATTCCCGTCGCGATGTATTGGGGTGGGGCGTCAAGGCCGGGGTCGCGCTCGGCGCGGCGTCGCTGGCACCGTTGATCGTGCTGGCCGAGTCACGGCGTCCCCGCGTGACCTCGGGGGTGATGAGCGGCGACATGCTGCACGACCGGGCGATGCTCTGGTCGCGCAGCGACCGCCCCGCCCTGATGCTCGTCGAACTGGCCGACAATCCCGCCTTCCGTGGCGCGCGGCAGTTGCGCGGCCCCGAGGTGCTGCCCAGCGGTGGCCTGGCCGGCAAGCTGGACGTCGCAGGACTCGGTGACATCGATACCCTGCATTATCGCGTGCGTTTCGCCGCGCTGGATGACCCGCGTGCCCTGAGCGAGCCGGTCGAGGGGCGTCTGCGCCTGCCGCCCTCCCGGGCGCGGGACGTGCGCTTCGTGTGGTCCGGCGATACGGTCGGGCAAGGCTGGGGTATCGATGAATCGCGTGGCGGCATGACGATCTACGACACCATGCGCCGTCAGCGTCCGGATTTCTTCATCCACTCCGGCGACACCGTCTACGCCGACGGCCCTCTGGAAGAAAGCGTGACCCTCGCCAATGGCGAGACCTGGCGCAACGTGGTCACCCCGGCCAAGCGCAAGGTGGCGGAAACGCTGGACGAGTATCGCGGCCAGCACACTTACAACCTGCTCGATGCCAACCTGCGGCGCTTCAATGCCGAGGTGCCCATGCTCGCGCAATGGGACGATCACGAGACGACCAACAACTGGTATCCCGGCGAGCGGCTCGAGGACGAACGCTACACGGAAAAGAACGTGTCGCTGTTGGCGGCGCGCGGGCGTCAGGCCTTTCTCGAACATACCCCGATTCGCCAGCGCTCGACCGCGCCGGGACGCATCCATCGGCGCTTTGCGTATGGGCCCTCGCTCGAGGTCTTCATGCTCGACATGCGAACCTATCGTGGCGCCAACAGCCGCAATCGCCAGACCGAGAGCTCCGCGCAGACGGCTTTTCTGGGGGAGGATCAGTTCGACTGGCTGCACCGCTCGCTGAAGGCGTCCACGGCGACATGGAAGGTCATCGCCTCGGACATGCCCATCGGTCTGGTGGTCAGCGATGGCGAGGCGTACGAGGCCATCGCCAACGGGGATGCGGGCGCTCCCCTGGGGCGTGAGCGTGAGATCGCCAGGCTGCTGCGGTCGATCCGGGACGACAAGATCCACAACGTGGTGTGGCTGACGGCGGATGTTCACTACACGGCCGCGCATCACTATTCGCCGGAGCGTGCCCGTTTCCAGGAGTTCACGCCCTTCTGGGAATTCGTCAGCGGTCCATTGCATGCCGGCACCTTCGGCCCCGGCGCGCTGGACGCGACTTTCGGGCCGGAAGTAGTTTTCCAGAAAGCCCCGCCCGATGGCGAGTCGAACCTGCCGCCATCCCGGGGCTATCAATTCTTCGGCCAGGTCGATCTCGACGGCGACAGCGAGACGTTGACCGTGAGCCTGATGGATGCTGCCGGCAACACGCTGCATCGTCAGCAGCTGACGCCGGAGACGGGATAGGCGTATCTCGGCATGACGAGCGTGTCCTGCTAGGCTGCAAGCTCGGTTCATGGAGGAGCAAGGGACGCGCATGACGGAAGAGCGGCGGCAGGAACTCGCGGGATTGTCACAACTTCTCGACAGGATCGGGCAGGCGCCGCGTACCGATGCCGAGCGCATACGGCTGGGCGAGATGCTGCAGGCGGTCGGCCAGGGCTCCTTCGGGCCATTGCTGCTGGTGCCCGGCGTGATCACGCTCTTGCCGCTGGTGGGCGACATCCCCGGGGTGCCCACGCTCATGGCGCTGCTGGTGCTATTGGTGGCGGGCCAGCTGCTGGTCGGGCGGCGCACGTTCTGGCTACCGCAATGGCTGCTGAAACGTTCGGTGCCCCACGGCAAGCTCGACCGGGCGCTGACGTGGATGCACAAGCCTGCGCGCGTCATCGACCGTGGCTTGAAACCGCGCCTGACCTGGCTGACGCAGCGTGCCGGGACCTACCTCATCGCGATTTTCTGCTTTCTCATCGCCCTGGCCATGCCACTGATGGAAGTGGTGCCTTTCTCCGCCAACGGCGCGGGCCTGGCCTTGATGATGTTCGGCCTGTCACTGATGGCCAACGACGGTCTCTGGGCGCTGCTGGCGCTGATCCTCACCGGCGGCACGGTGGGAGCGGTGATCGTCGCGTTGCTGTGAGACGCCGGCGCCGAGCCTCGGGCCGGACATTCGTCGTGGTCGCCGGAATGATGCTGCCGATGTTTAACCTGGGGGCCGGATGCAGGTTGAGTCGTCCGCGATCCTTCCCTATACATAGGGGCAGGCGTCACTTCAACTCGGACAAGGAATTGTCGCATGTTGGCTTGCGTTGCCTGGACATCGTCACGTCATGTCAATCCTTCATGCCGATGGCTTGGCCATTCTGCGCATCGTCACGGAGCAGCCATCGTCACTTTCGATTGCATGTGCAATTGCACGTGAAGCGCACTTGTCCAGCAATGACATTGCACGTGTTCATATGGCGTTCAGGGTCGTCATCCAGTCCTTGAAGCCGAGCGTGCACAAGTGCAAGGCCAAGGGCATGCCCCAGGTTCGTTTGTATCAGCAACGCGAGGGATTCGCATGGAGCTGTTCGCTTTTCTCGTCATTCTGGTCGTGGTGCTGGGTACTGGACTGCTGGTGCAGTGGCTGCCCATGCGTCATCAGCCGCGGCCCAGCTGGGCCCAGCGCGCGCCGTTTCTGGGCGGGGGAACGCCCGACAGCCACGCCTGGAACCGCTACCACGTTCGCTACTACGCCATGACGCTGCTGTTGATCGCCTTCGAGATGGAGATGATGTTCATGTACCCGTGGGCGGTCGTGTTCGTCGAGAAGGGCATGAAGGCAATGATGGAGATGGGCATGTTTCTCGCCATCCTGTCGGTGGGCATCGTCTATGCCTGGCGTGAGGGGGTGTTCAAGTGGCAGTGAGCTGGCTGCACAGACTCGCCGCGCGTGGCCGCGTTCCCGTGTTTCCCGTGCTGGGCAAGCAGGGGGATGGCGTGCTGCGGCACATCGCACTATCGCCGCGAATCGAACTGGTCGACTCGCCGCGTCATGCCAGTGTCTTGCTGGTGGCGGGGGAGGTTCCGGCCGACCGTTTCGAGCCCCTGCGCCGGGTGCATGACCAATTGTTATACCCTTTCACGACGCTGTGGTTTCGCAGCGACCCCTGGCCGCATCTGGAACGCGTGGCCCGTATCGACGATCTCGACGACCTGCCCGGTGCACTGGTCACGGCGCATCGCGAACTGATGGAAGGTCGCCGCGGCAGTGCCCATCGTCTTTTGCCGGACGAGCCACCCAACCCCTGGGAAGGCGAGGGCGATTTCGGCCAGGGCGGCGAAGGCATGATGGGCGGGGTGCCCTACGGGCGGCCCATGGCCATGAACATGGAGGATGACATTCGCGACGGGTTGACGCTGGATTCACTGACGTTCCGGCTGGGGCCGTTCTTCTTCGCATTTCCGCCCGGCATGGCGGCGGAGATCACCCTGCAGGGGGATCTCGTGCAGACATGGAAAACGCAGTTGGCGCCGTACCCACAGCCTCTCGACGAGGTGTTTTTCGACGCTCGCGAGCGCCCTGCCCCCATTGCGGAGGTCGAGCTTGCCCGGGCTCGCCATCACCTTCACCGGCTGTTCCATGCCTTGCACCTGGCGGGCCTGGAGAACGTGAGCCTGCGGACCTTGCGTCTGGCGCATGGATTGTCGACGTCGAGTACCCTCGATGGGTTGCGGCGCGCACTATCACGTAGCGGCTTCTTTCGCCTGACGGCGGGCGGCGGCGTGCTCGGCCCCGAGCAGGCACGCATGATCGGCGGGCCCGCCGCCCGAGCCGCCGGACTGGATGATGATCTGCGCGCGGAGGATGCCGGCTATCGACGACTGGGATTCTCCCCCGTCTGTCAGACCGCGGGCGATACCCATGCTCGCTGGCGGCAGCTTCTGGACGAAATCGACCAATCCCTTCATCTGGCCCGTCTGGCCGAGCGCGACAGGGTACACACGGAGCGGACAGGTAGCGTCGAGACACCGAGGGGCCCCTGGTCGGCGCGGCGGCCAGCGGATGCGAGCGCGCTCTTCGACGAGCTGTTACCCGGGCTGGAGTGGGGCGATGCCCTGGCGGCGGTCGCCAGTCTGGATGTCGCGGGGTTGACCGATCAACCTGTCGGCACACGGCCATCCGGCGAGTCCCGGGCGGTACGGGGAGGCACCGGGAACGATGTTTAGCGAGCTGTTTCTGCCGGTTCTCATGGTGATCTTCATGCTGGTTGTCGGCGGTTATGCCGTTGCCGTGCTCGATCGCCTGGTTGCCAGCGCGCTTGGCACCCCCCAGGCCGGAGGTATCTGGCTGGCGCCGATGGCGCGCGGCGCCTGGTTGCTGACCCAGCACGCCAATGCCACCGAAGCGCCGGATTGGCGGGCCTGGCGGCTGGCACCGGCCCTGTATCTGGCGTTGGCGGCGGGCGGGCTGGCGGTGGTGCCATGGTCGGCATCGCTGGTCGCCACGGACCTGGTCACCAGCGTGGTGCTGTGGGGCAGCGTGGAAGCGCTGGCGACCGTCGTCATCTTCTTGCATGGCTGGTCGGCGAATTCGTTACTGGCCTTGATCGGCGGGTACCGGTACGTGGCGCTGGGGCTTTCCTACATCCTGATCAGCATGTTCGTGCTGATCGGCGTGGCATTGCCGGCCGAATCGCTGCAGTTCACCCAGGTGGTGGCTTCGCAGGAAGGCCTGTGGAATGTCATCCGCCAGCCACTGGGACTGCCGCTGTTTCTCATCGTCGGCCTGGGCATGACCTTCTGGGGGCCGCTGAATCTGGCCGATTCGACGGATCTTGCCGGCGGCACGGCCTCGGAGATCTCGGGGCCGCCACGGCTGGTCTGGGACATGGCCCGGGCGGGCATGCTGGTCGCGTTCAGCGGCGTGGCAGCGACTGCCTTCCTGGGGGGCTGGCTGGGGCCCTGGCTGCCCGGCCCGGTATGGATGTCCCTCAAGATGCTGGCGGTATTGAGCGTGCTGCTGTTGCTCGGGCGGCTACTGCCGCGACTGGCGCCGGAGCGCTGCGTCACCTTGATGTGGGTCGTGTTGCTGCCGCTGTCGTTCATCGATCTGGTATGGGCCGGGATAGGAGCGCTGTTGTGATGGAGAGCATGAATCACGGCCTCGGTGTCGATATCGCGTTTCTGCTGCTGGCCACGCTGGCGGTGGTCACCGGGTGGCGCGTGTTTCGCACCGATTCGATGGTACGGGCCTCCTTCTTTCTGCTGGTGTCGTTCATCGCCGTGGGCATGATCATGATCCTGTTGGCGGCGGAATACCTGGGCGTTGCCATGTTCTTCATGATGGCCGTGGAAATGACGGTCATGGCGCTGTTCATGGTCATGTTCATGATGAACCCGGCCGGCCTGAATCCCATGAACATGGTCCATCAGGAACGTATCGCCATCGGGGCTGGCGTCGCCGGTTTTCTGGTACTGGGCGCCATGGCCCTGTTGGCAGTCTTTCCCGATCAGCCGGTGCCGGCAGGCCTCGACCCCGTCAGATCACTGGGCAACGAAATGCTCGGTGATTCGATGCTGATTTTCGAATCGGCGGGTCTCGTGCTGCTGACCACCATGATCGGCGTGGTGGTGCTGTCGAGCCATCGCGGGCGCTATGGCGCGGCGGCGGAGGGCTCGATGCCGCCGGGGCTGGAACCGGGCGGCGACCCGGCAGGCAAGCCCGAGGAGGACGAAGAGGGCGAGGGCGAGCATCACCATCATCACCATCATCACTGAGCGGGACAGACAGGCAGGGAGGCTTGCATGACACTCACCACACTTTTGCTATTGGCAGCGGCACTGATCGGTATCGGGATCTATGGCGCGCTTTCCCAGCAGTCGTTCGTGATGCTGATGATGGGACTGGAGCTGATCCTCAACGGTGTCATGCTGGCGGCGGTGGCGTTCTGGGCCTTCAGCGGGGCCGGAGCGCCGGAAGGCCAACTGCTGACGATCATCGTCATGGCCGTGATGGCCATCGAGATGGCGATGGGGTTCGCCCTGGTGGTCGCGGTCTTCCGCGGTAAACAGGCCGACATGACCGAATCGCTGACCGGGCTGAAGCACTGATGCTGTGGTTCGTTCCTCTCTTGCCGCTGCTGGCTGCCCTCGTCATCCATGGGGTCGGCAAGCGTTGGCCGGGCGACGACAGGGGCCGTGCCGTGCTGACCCTGGCGGGGGTGGCGATCACGGTCGCTACCTTGCTGCTCGTGAGCATCGCGGTCACGGCGGACTGGGGCGGCACCTATCGCTGGAGCTCCCGAATCGTTCTGTCACTCGGGATGACGTCCACCAGCGCCGTGTTCGCCATCGTCGTGCCACTGATCGCCGCGCCGATCATCGTCTACAGCGCCTACCATGAAGCATCGCCGGTCAGTGGCAGAGAGACGGTGCGCCCCCCCGTCGGACTGGTGGCGCTGCTGACGGCGTTCGTCGGCGCGATGGAACTGCTCGTCCTGGCCGAGGATTTCGTCACCCTGCTGATCGCCTGGGAACTGGTCGGGGCATGCTCGTGGGCGCTCATCGCCCATGAATGGCAGAAGGCCGGCAACCTGCGGGATGCCGCCTGGGCGTTCCTGGTCACTCGCTTCGGGGATCTGGGGCTGTACATCGCCGCGGCGGCAGCGTTCGCCGGCACGGGGTCGTTTGCCTTTGCAGACCTGGCCCAACTCGATGGGTGGCGGCTGGACGTGTTCGTTGCCGGCGTCGTGCTGGCCGCCGCCGCGAAATCCGCCCAGGTGCCGTTCTCTCCCTGGCTGTTTGCCGCCATGTCCGGGCCGACACCGGTGTCGGCATTGCTCCATGCGGCGACCATGGTCGCGGCGGGGATCTACCTGGTGGTCCGGCTGCATGCGGAACTCTCCGCCGTCGCCTGGTTTGCGCCGGTCGCCATCACGCTGGGGTTGACCACTGCCCTGGCAGGGGGACTCGTGGCCTATCTTCAGGGCCATGCCAAAAAGCTGCTGGCCGCCTCGACATCGGCCCAATATGGCCTGATGTGGCTGGCGGCAGGGGCGGGCTTTCCCGGCGTCGCCCTGGTGCACTTCGTCACGCATGCATTCACCAAAGCGGCGCTGTTCCTGGCCGCCGGCATCGCCGAACGCCATGTCGACAGCTATTCGCTGACGGCGATGCGCCTGGGTCGCCTGCTTCCTGGCGTCGCGGCAGCCAGCATGGTGGCCAGCCTGGCGCTGGCGGGCGTCGTTCCGCTGAGTGCGGCGTGGAGCAAGGAGAAGATCGTCACGGCCGCCGGCCATCAGGCGTCCTGGCTTGCCGTTATCGTCGCCGTGGCGGGAGGTCTCAGTGCGCTGTACGCCACGCGCTTTCAACTGCTGGCGTTCGGTCCGGGGCGGCATGACCGCATGAGCGAGGCTGTCTCCCGGCCCGGCCACTCCCGGGCGGAAGCCGCCGCGCTCTACCTGCTGGCGGCAGGCACATTGGCGCTGTCGCTACTCTGGTGGCCCGGTGTCGGAAATGGCCTCGCCGATTTGCTGTCCGTGCACTTTCCCAAGGCCAAGCTGTGGGAACTGATCGTATCGCTACTGCTGGTGGCGCTGGGCGTGGTCCTGGGCTTCTGGGCGGTGCGTCGTGAAGTGACGGGGGCGCGCCGACATGGTGCCACGCGAACCGGCGTGGCGGACTGGCTGGGCCTGCCGATGCTGGCAACACGTGGCGCGAATGCCGTGCTGATGTTCAGCCATGGCCTGGCACGCTTCGACGATCGCGCCGTGGATGCCGGGATCCGGGGCAGTGCCCGCTTTGGTGCGTGGCTGGCCAAGCTGGGAGAACGGCGTGGCGAAGGCGCGTTCGATGGTGCCACGAACCAGCTCGCGAAGGGCATCGACTGGGCGGGACAAGTGGCACGTCGGGCGCATACCGGGCAGATGCATCACTACTACACCGGTATCGCGGCCGGACTCGCCGCGATCCTGATCATCCTGAGCATAGGAGCGCTCCTTTGATTTTGACTGCAGCCCTAGGGCTTCCCATGCTGGGGGCCCTCGCACTCGCCGTTTCAAGCCGTTGGACCGAGACCACGGCTCGCCGATGTGCCATCGCGGTTTCGGTGTTGCCGGTGCTATTGCTGATCTGGGCGTGGCGACAGTTCGATCCGCAAGGCGCGCTATTCCAGTTCGTCGAGGAAGTGCCCTGGGTACCCGGCCTGGGTATGGGCTACAGGCTGGGCGTGGATGGCATTGCCCTGGCTGTCGCGACGATGAGTGCCCTGGTCTTCTCGGCCAGCATCGCCTACCCCGTGGACACGAAGCATCAGCCTCGCCAGTACTACGCCTGGATGCTCTTTCTGCAGTCCGTGTCTCTGGGTGTCTTCCTGGCGCTGGACCTGCTGCTCTTCTATGTCTTTTTCGACCTGAGCCTGGTGGGGATGTTCTTCCTGATCGGCCGCTGGGGGCATGGTCAGGCGCAGCTCGCCGCGTTCAAGTTCTTTCTGTACACCTTCTGCGGCTCGCTGTTGCTGCTGCTGGCGATCATCGGGCTCTATCTGTCGGTCGAGCCGCATACCTTCGACATGCGCGTGGTCATCGAGCAGCAACCGCTGGCGGGTGCGGGCATGACGGCCGCTCTGGTGTTTCTCGCCCTCATGCTCGGCTTCGCCATCAAGACACCGATGGTGCCCGTGCATACCTGGCTGCCCCAGGCGCATGTCGATGCCCCGGGGCCGGTCTCGGCGATTCTCGCCGGGGTGCTGCTCAAGATGGGCACCTACGGGATCATCCGCATTCCGTTCGCCATGATGGCGGAGACGTTCTCTCGCCATGCCCTGGTCATTGCGCTGTTCGCGGTCGCATCGATTCTCTACGGGGCCTTCGTGGCGCTCGGCCAGCGCAACCTGAAGCGGCGCATTGCCTACACGTCGATCAATCACATGGGCTACACGGTGCTGGGGATCGCGGTGGCCGGCGCCCTGATCCAGGACGCCGAATATGCCCGCGAGCTGGCCCTGGTGGGGGCCACGGTGGAAATGGTGGCGCACGGTCTGATTACCGGGGCGCTGTTCCTCATCTGCGGCTCGTTCTGGCAGCGTACCGAGGAGTATGACCTGGACAGCTACGGGGGGCTGCTTCGTCAGGCCCCGTGGCTGACCGCCTTCGCCGTGCTCGCCTCCTTTGCCAGCCTGGGCCTGCCCGGCCTGGCCGGTTTCGTGGCGGAGTTCCATATCTTTGCCGGTACCTTCGGTGTCTATCCATGGCTCGCCGTCATCGGTGTGCTGGGCATCCTGGTGACGGCGGCGCTGTTTCTGCAGATGCTGCAGAAGGTGTTCTTCGGGGCGATGCCGGAGCGCTGGGCGCAGTTCGAGGATCTGCGTCCCATCGAGTGGGGCGTGCTCGCGGTGCTGTCGGCAGGCTTCGTGATCATCGGCGTGGCGCCGGCGTTTCTGCTGACCCTGGTCGAGGCATCGGCGACGCTGCTGGTGGGAGGCCACTGATGCCTATCGGTGACGTACTGCCGGAAATCAGCCTGACGCTGGGTGCCGTGGCGATCGTCCTGTTCTCCAGCTTCGTCCGTCAGCGGCAACATCACTGGGCAGCCGTGCTGGCCCTGCTCGCCATCGGCCTCGGCGCGGGGCTGACCGTCGCGCAATGGGGCGGGGCGCCGCGGTTGACGTTTGCCGATGTCTGGGCGCTGGATGGCGTGGCGCTCGCCAGCAAACTGGTGGTGCTGGTCGCCGGTGCGCTGGTCGTCGCGATGTCGCCTGAATGGATGCGGACCGATCGCCGCCATGGCGAGTACTACGCGCTGGTGCTGTTCGCTCTGCTGGGCGTCATCATGATGGCCTCGGCCAGCGATACCATGGAGTTGGTGCTGGGCGTGCTGCTGTCCTCGGTGGCCAGTTACCCGCTGGCCGCCTATCACCGTGGCTGGGCGCCCGCGCTGGAGGCCGGGATGAAGTATTTCCTGATCGGCGCCCTGACCAATGCATTGCTGACGATCGGGGTGGTGGTGCTGTTCGGCCTGACCGGCAGTACCGGGTATCCGGACATCGCCCAGGCGCTTGCCACGGACAGCGATCGCCTGGCACTGACCATCGCCACGGCCTGTGTGGTGCTGGGGCTGACCTTCAAGCTGGCGGCGTTTCCGGCTCACGCCTGGATGCCGGACGTGGCGCAGGGTTCACCGGTACCGGCGGCAGCCTTTCTGACCGTCATTCCCAAGATCGGCGCCGCGGTAGCGCTGGCCCGCTTCGTTTCCCTGCTGCCGCCGGATGTCGCCTGGCGCGCGATCGTGGCCTCGATCTCCGTCGCCACCATGACGCTGGGCAACGTGGCGGCGTTGCGACAGACGGACGTGCGTCGCCTGCTGGGCTGGTCATCGGTTTCCCAGTCCGGGTATGCCCTGATGGCCATCGTGGTAGTGGGTATCAGCGATCAGGCCCTGCCGGCACTGGTGTTCTTCCTGGCGAGCTATGCCACGGCCAACCTGGCTGCCTTCGCCGTGGTCACGCACCTGCGGGGACGTACCGCGCTGGACGATTACCGGGGACTGGCCCGGCACGCACCGATCGCGGCCACGATACTGATCGTGTCGCTGTTGTCCCTGGTGGGCATCCCGCCGCTGGTGGGATTCTTCGGCAAGCTGATGCTGTTTCGCGTCGCCCTCGAGGGCGGTTACGCCTGGCTGGCGCTCGTGGCGGTGATCAACACCGTCGTCTCGCTGTTCTATTACCTGCGCATCGTCGCGCCGATGATGTTCGGCAGTCGCCAGTCCGCCGTGCATGTGCTGTCGGGCCTGTGGGCGCGTTCCACGATGGCCGTGGCGGGCGTGCTGCTGATCGTCGGAGGACTCGGCGCGGAAGCGCTCTCGCTGTTTACAGGATCGATACGCTTTGCCCTTTAGGCCCCGGCGGCCTGGCCCGCCGGATCCACGTCAATGGAGTGATACTGAGAAAGGAGTCGTTCATGTCACCCGCTAAAGATTCGACGATCGAAACGCCGGACAACCTGCATACCAAGGAATGGCTGCGCACGTACCAGCGGATCCGTGCCGCCACCGAGGCCATCTGCGCGCCTCTGCACAAGGAAGACTACATGGTGCAGAGCATGCCGGACGTCAGCCCGCCGAAATGGCACATCGCCCATGTCAGCTGGTTCTTCGAAGCCTTCATCCTGAAACCGTTTCATTCCGCCTACCAGCCCCTCGATCCCGCGTACGATCATCTCTTCAATTCCTATTACGTGACCCACGGCACGCCGTTCCCCCGGCCCGAGCGCGGCATGATCTCGCGGCCGACCGTGGACGATGTCTATCGCTATCGCGCTCACGTCGACCGGGCCATGGAAGCGCTGCTCAGCGATCCACCGCAGGAACATCTCCAGGAGATTCTCCGGCGTCTCGAGCTGGGCCTGCCGCACGAACAGCAGCATCAGGAGCTGCTGCTGATGGATATCAAGCACATCCTGGCCCAGAACCCCTTGTGCCCGGTCTACCGGGACGACCTGGCGTCGTCCCCTGAGCATGACGTGGCTGCGCTCGGCTGGCATGCCTACCCGGCCGGCGTTCGCTGCATCGGCCATGACGACACCGAGGAGGGGTTCGCCTATGACAACGAGATGGGGCGCCACCGCCAGTTCGTCGAGGCTTTCCAGATCGCCGAGCGTCCGGTGACCAATGGCGAGTTTCTCGCGTTCATGCAGGCGGGAGGGTACGACACACCTGACTACTGGCTATCGGATGGTTGGGCGACGGTCAAGGCAGAAGGCTGGCAGGCGCCGCTCTACTGGGTCGAGCGCGACGGCGTCTGGCATCACTACACCCTGGGCGGCCTGGTACCGGTCGACATGAACGCGCCGGTCTGCCATGTCAGCTTCTTCGAGGCCGATGCCTATGCACAGTGGGCCGGCGCCCGCCTGCCCACCGAGGCCGAGTGGGAGACGGTGGCCCATGATGCCGCCATTCGGGGCAGCGTCGGGCAGGGAAACTTCGTCGAGCAGGACCATCTGCAGCCGGTAGCTGCCGCCGCGACCACCGGCGCGCCGAGCCAGATGTTCGGCGATGTCTGGGAGTGGACCGGCAGCGCCTATCGCCCCTATCCGGGGTTTCGCAAGTTGCCGGGCAGCCTGGGGGAATACAACGGCAAGTTCATGTCCGGCCAGATGGTGTTGCGGGGTGGCTGCTGCGCGACGCCGGCCGATCACATTCGTGCCACCTATCGCAACTTCTTCCCGCCACATGCGCGTTGGGCGTTTTCCGGTTTCCGTCTTGCCAAGGAGAGCCTCTGATTAGCGCCGGGACCCTGGCCACACTGCTCGCTAACGGCAAGCGGCTTTTACGAAGGGCATGTCGATCATGGAGCGAGCCCCGGCGCTCACGCCGAGAGGCCGGTGGTCTCGTCCAGGCCCAAGTGCACGTTCATGCTCTGCACCGCAGCGCCGGCAGCGCCCTTGCCCAGGTTGTCGAGCCGGGCGACGAGCGCGATCTGCTCGGCATTGCCGAACACGAACAGGTCGACGCGGTTGGTATCGTTGCAGCCCTGGACCTCGAAGAAACCGCCATCCAGGTTGGCCATGTCATCCAGCGGCATCACGCGCACGAAGGGCTCGTCGGCATAGTGCGCGACATAGGCCTCGTGCAGTGCCGCGGCGGTGGTGCCTGCCGGCAATTGCGAGACATGCAGGGGAATCGTCACCGACAGGCCCTTGAGGAAGGGGCCGACGATGGGGGTGAAGACCGGCGCCTGGTCGAGGCCGCCGTGCACGCGCATCTCCGGCAGGTGCTTGTGGGCAAGGCCCATGGCATAAGGGCGCGGCGCGGCCAGGCGTGCGTCGTCCTGGCCGGCTTCGTAGGCGGCGATCAGTTGCTTTCCGCCACCGCTGTAGCCGGTGATCGAATATGCTGTCAGCGGTGTCGCGGCGGGCAGCAGGCCGGCCTCGACCAGGGGCCGCGTGAGCATGACGAAGGCGCTGGCGTGACAGCCCGGGTTGGCGATGCGCTTGGTGGCGCGGATGGCATCGCGCTGCCCCGGTGACAGCTCGGGCAGGCCGTAGGCCCAATCGGGGTCGGTGCGAAAGGCGGTGCTGGCGTCGATCAGGCAGGTCGCCGGGTTGTCCAGCAGGGCCACGGCCTCGCGCGAGGCAGCGTCCGGCAGGCACAAAAAGGCCACGTCGGCGGCGTTGAGAAGGCGTGCGCGCTCGGCGGCGTCCTTGCGCTTGTCGGCGTCGATGCGCAGCAGCTCGATATCGTCGCGTGCGGCGAGATAATCGAGCAGCCGCAGTCCTGTGGTGCCTTCCTGACCGTCTACATATACCTTGAATGCCATGGGGATGCGTTGCCTCGTTGACCGGAATCGTGCGTGCCGACGGCGACCGTCGGCCTGTCACCGCCTATTGTGCGGCGCTGGGCTCGCGCTGTCATGTCTCGGCCCGCAATCCGCTTGTCGTGACTCGCAAAAACGACCAGTCTGAAAGGGCTTGGGGTTTCCCGCCATCCACTCAGGGAAACACTGCATCCATGGCCACGCAGGCGAATCACTGCGTCGCGCGATGCTCGAAGACTCGTCCACTGCCAAGTCATGTCTCGTCTTCTGTGCTTCGGGCGCCTTGTGCTTCATCCTGCTCGCCGATTTCTTCAGCATTCCCTTGGGCAGCGTGATAAGGACGACACATGAACAAGCGTGTATTGGCTTTCGACGTCTACGGCACCTTGATCGACACCCATGGTGTGGTGGAAGCATTGACCACGGAGCTGGGCGATGCCGAAAAGGCGCACGTCTTCTCGCAACGCTGGCGCGACAAGCAACTCGAATATGCGTTTCGTCGCTCCCTGATGGGGGCCTATGCGCGGTTTTCGGACTGCACCCGCGAGGCCCTTGAATTCACCGACCGTGCGCTCGGTGGCCGCCTGTCCGATGTCGCCAAGGAACACTTGCTGGATCTCTATACGCGCCTGCCCGCATTTCCCGATGTGGACGCCGGGCTGGCGCGTTTCGCCAACGCCGGGGTGCGTTGCGTGGCGTTTTCCAATGGCACCGACGAGGCGGTCTCCGGGCTGCTGTCGCAAGCGGGCATCAAGGCACGCTTCGACGCCGTGGTCAGTGTCGACGACATCAAGCGCTTCAAGCCCGATCCGGCGGTCTATGCCTATCTGCGCCAGCGCACCGAATCTCGAGCCGCCGACACCTGGCTGGTGTCCAGCAACCCCTTCGATATCATAGGTGCCAAGTATGCCGGCCTGCATGCCGCCTGGATTCGGCGCAGTGCCGAGGCCCCCTTCGATCCCTGGGGTGACGAGCCCGACATGACGGTGAGCGACCTCGACGAGCTCGCCGATCGACTGTTGCAGTAACGCGCGACACGACGCGCCGCCAGGTCGGAAACGCCCCTGCCAGGCATGCCATGACATGCCTGGTCAGCGGGCGTTTTCTACTGTCCGGATGCGTCTTCATCCATGATCCGACGAAACGGGAAACGACATGCCGCATTCCCATCGCAGTACGGCACGACCGGCGCACAAGCGCCGCCTTGGCTGGGGACTGAGTGTACTGGCGGGGGTGGTGCTCTTGCTGGTCGCCTGGTGGTGGGCGCTACCGGCATATATCGACCATCGCCTCAGCCAGATGCTGACCGAGCGCAGCGGCCGTCAGGTCACCATCGATGACGTCACCCTCACCCCGTGGCGCCACCAGGTGACGCTCGACGGACTGCGTATCGCCGGTCAGGCCGACACGCCGGTGTTCGCGAGCCGGCGGGTGGTGGCGACCCTCGACTGGCACTCGTTGTTCGACGCCGGCTGGCGCTTCGAACGGGTGGATCTGACGGCGCCGCGTCTGCAACTCATCTGGCGCGCCGGGGGCGAGTGGAACCTGGCTCGGCTATTCGGCGACGGCGGTGGAGGAGGCGGTTCGGCACCGCTGCGCATCGATCGGCTCACGGTCAGCGACGGTCGGCTGGACTGGATCAACCGGCGTCCCGACGCGCCGCTGACGCTGAGCCTGAAAAACCTCGATCTCGAGGCACGGCATTATGACAACAGCGATGATCGTCCCTTTGCCCTGCAAGGTCAGGCGGACTGGCGTGGTGGCACGCTGAAGGGAACGGGCGAGATGGGCTTCTCGCCATGGACGCTGGATATCGATCTCGACGCCGATCAGGTACCGCTGACCGCGCTGTCGGGCTACCTGGCCCATGTCGTGCGCGCCGAGCCGTCGTCGGGCGCCTTGGACGCCCGGATTCGACTGCGTTCAGGCCGTGCCAGCGATGCCGGCACCCAGGTCAACGGTCAGGGCGGGATCGAAGGGCTCGAGATGCATGACCCCGACACGGATCGGCCCGTCGCTCGCGCCGAGCGCCTCGCCGTGGAAGGGCTGACGTTCGCCAGCGCGCGGCCGGCACTGACCGCCGAGCGGGTGTCGCTGGAGGCCCCCTGGCTCGATGTGACGATCGACGAGCGGCTCGACACCAACCTCGACCTTTGGCAGCCGCCGCAGCAGACAGGGGGCGGCGGAGGCTCGGGCATGCATGTCGCGATCGGCACGCTGGCCATCGAGCGTGGGGCGGTGGCCTTCACGGACCGTCATCTGCCGCGCCCCTTCGCGCTGGATTTCGCCGAGTTGAATGGCGAGTGGCGACAGATCGGTGCCGAGCAGGCGAGCGCCGCCCAGCTGACGCTCGAGGGCCAGGTGGCGGAGGGATCGCCGCTGCGCATCGATGGCACCTTCGATCCGCTCGGCGATGCGTTGAACGGCAACCTGAACCTGCACTTCGAGCATCTCGATCTCGAGACTCTGGCCCCCTATCTGCGCGAGTTCGGTGGCTACGCCGTCGAGCGGGGCCAGGCCACGCTGGATCTCGATTACCGGCTCGAGCAAGGCCGGCTGCGAGCACGGAATCACCTCGTGCTGCATCGGCTCGAGCTCGGCAAGGAGGTCGATGCCTCGGCCACCGATCTGCCGCTCAAGACGCTGGTCGGCGTCCTGAAGAGCGAGGATGGCACCATTGAACTCGACATCCCCATGCGCTTGCCGCTCGACGATCCCGGCGCGGTGGATTTCGGCAGCGTGGCCGGCCAGGCGATCCGCGAGGCGCTCGAGAATCTGGTGTCGTCGCCGCTGGAAACGCTCTCCGAAGTGGTCGGTGACGGTGCCGACCCGGCCGCCGACGGCGAGGACCGCGGGAATGGCACGGCCGATGGCAGCGATCAAGGTGACGAGGCCCAGGGAGAGGGCCCGGCGCTCTACGAGCGCGCCCGCACTCGCCAGTGAGCGCTCAGTGAGACGGACAGCGCTGCAGCGGGTCCTGCCGGAAGTAGCGGGCAAGCAGTGCGTAAAGCTCGGGATAGGCGGCGTCGAGGATGTCCGGTGCGGTGAAGAAGTACTCGCAGCAGACCGCGAAGCATTCGCCGGGATGGCTGGCGGCATAGTCGTCGATGGGGGGCGCGTCGCCGCGAGCCAGGTGCGCCTGGAGGTCGTCCCACACGCCGGTGAAGACGCGGTGCCAGTCGCGGGCATCGATATCGCGCGGCAAGGGCGGGAAGCCGTCGGCGTCCAGCGAGTTGCCCATGTCCAGCTTGTGGGCGAACTCGTGGATGACGACGTTGAAGCCGCCCCAGCCGCCGCTTTCCTGGATGTCCGACAACGCCAGCACGATGGGCCCTTGATGCCAGGTTTCGCCGACGCGCTCGTCCTCGTATTCGTGGACCACGCCCGCCTCGTCCATCTCCTCGACCCTGCGGCGGAACGCCTCCGGCAGCACGCGCACCTCGTGGACGTTGGCGAAGGCCTCGCGGGCCTCGTCTTCCGACCAGTGCAGCGTCATCAGGCACGCCTGGGCGACCAGGGCCAGGCGCGCGGGGAGATCGAACAGTTCGTCGTCGAACAGCGCCAGTCGCTTGCGCCGCAGAAAGGCCCAGGCGCGCTCGCCGAGGCGGTTTGCCTCCTCCGCCGGCAACGCCTGCAACAGGGGCACCCGCGCGAGGCCCTCGGCCCAGGCCTCGGCGGGGAAGGGGTGACGCGCGCCACGCCAGGCGTTCCACCATTTCATCGCGGGACTCCTTCTCGCCGTTCCCCGTCAGCGCCTCGACTCAGGCATCGTCCTGACGCGAGCCGGATGGCCGGCCCCCCGATTTCCACGACCAGTCGCGCCAGCGCAGGTCGAACAGGTCCTGGCGGCGATCCTTCAAGTTGGTCACCGAGCCCTCGTTGCGGACCACCGTGAGACGGGTCAGGTCCAGATCCGAGAACATGATCATCTCGGTATTGGGCGTGGTCTCGGCCAGCACCGCATCGTGGGGGAAGGCGAAATCCGAGGGCGAGAATACCGAGGACTGCGCGTACTGGATCTCCATGTTCTCGATGGAAGGCACGTTGCCGACGCTACCGCAGAGCACCACGTAGCACTCGTTCTCGATGGCCCGCGCCTGGGCGCAGTGACGCACCCGCAGGTAGCCGTTCTTGGTGTCGGTCCAGAACGGCACGAAGAGGATGTCCATGTCCTGATCCGCGAGCAGGCGCGAGAGCTCCGGGAACTCGACGTCGTAGCAGATCAGGATGCCGATCCGCCCGGCATCGGTATCGAAGACCCGCAGGTCGTCGCCGCCCTCGATGATCCAGTCGCGACGCTCCTGAGGCGTGATGTGCAGCTTGGCCTGGGCCTCGATGTTGCCGTCACGGTGGAACAGGTAGGCGATGTTGTAGAGGTGCCCGTCCTCGTGCTCCTCGATCATCGAGCCGGCGACGATGTTGATGTTGTAGGACACCGCCATGCGCGACAGCTCGGTCTTGAAACGCTCGGTGAAGCCGGCCAGAAAGCGGATGGCGGCGATCTGGTCCTGCTGGGCGGCACGATCCTGCAGGCCCATCAGCGGCGCGTTGAAGAGCTCCGGGAAAACCGCGAAATCGCTTTGATAGTCCGACAGCGCATCGACGAAGTACTCGGCCTGCTGCAAGACCGCCTCCACCGAGGAGAACTCGCGCATCTGCCACTGCACCGCGCCCACCCGTACCTGCGTCTTGCGGGTGTCGAGTACCGACTCGGCAGGCTCGAAAAGGATGTTGTTCCACTCGAGCAGGGTCGCGTAGCCCTGGGATTTTTCGTCTTCCGGCAGATACTTGCGCAGCAGCCGCTTGACCTGGAAGTCGTTGGCCAGCTGGAAGGAGAGGATGGGGTCGTGAATCTCCTTGCGCGAAACCTGATCCAGATACTCGGCCGGCGACATCTCGCTGGCGTACTGGTGATAATTGGGAATCCGCCCGCCGGCGAGGATGGCCCGCATGTTCAATGACTTGCACAGATCCTTGCGGGCCTCGTAGAGGCGCCGGCCGAGCCGGTAACCGCGATAGGCCGGATCGATCAACACGTCCAGGCCATACATGGCGTCGCCTTCGGGGGCATTGAGAATGATCTCCCGCTGGTCCATCAGATCGTCGTAGCGGTGCGGGTTGGAAAACTCCTCATAGTCGACGCGGGCGGTCAGCGCCACGCCGACCAGGGTCTCGTCATCCTCGATGGCGATCTGTCCGTCGGGGAACTCGCTGATCAAGCGCTCGATGGTGCGCTTCGGCCACGCGCCGCCGATATCGTGATAGACACGGTCCATCAGCGTCTTGAGCTGCGGATAGTCCTCGGGGGTCAGGTTGCGAAGATTGAGATGAAGGTCATCGAGGGACATGGCGGCGTCCTGCGTTGCGGATACGAAAGTGGCGCTATTGTATCACGCGGTGCATGCGGTCCATGAGCCAATGACCGGGTCGTGGAAAGTCTCTTGCAACCGAACAAGCCCTGCAGGACGCAGGGCTTGTCGGATGACGCAGGCACTCCTGGCGACGCGCTAGGAGGCCTGGAAGTTCTGCCGTGGGTTGGCGTTATCCTGGCCATCCGCCTTGGGCTGGGTCCGCCAGATGGCGATGTTGGCGTAGCCGTAAAGGATCGTGATCGCGATCACCAGCATGTGGTACCAGAGGAAGGGAAGATAGGCCATGGTCGAGACGCCGAGGGTGGTGGCCATGAAGACACCACCGTCGGTCCAGGGCACCATGGGGGTGGTGATGGTGCCGCCGGCTTCGGCATTGCGCGAGAGCACTCGCCGATCCACGCCCTGATCGTCATAGTTCTTCTCGGTGATGGTGCTGGCGGTAATCAGCGAGACATAGGCCGCGCCACCGAAGAAGTTGCCGAAGAAGCCGCCCAGCATGGTCGATACCGTCAAGCGGCCCGGATTGTTGGCCCAGCGCAGAAAGCCATTGCTGATCGCCTTGAGGATGCCCACCTGGCTCATCAAACCGCCGAGCCCCAGGGCAAACAGGATCAGCGCCACGACGCCGAGCATGGACTCGATGCCGCCGCGATTGAGCAGGGTATTCAGGAACTCCACGTCGGACTGCATGGCGTTGCCCACGTAGGCGATGCGGATGGCATCGATGGGGCCGACACCTTGTGCCCACCAGGCACAGATGCTGCCCAGCACCGCGCCGAAGGTGATGACCGGAATGGCCGGGTAGCGGCGCGTCAGCAACCCGATGACGATCGCCGCCGGCAGCAGCAGCCAGGGGCTGATGGTGAAGTTGGCCTCGAGCGCTTGCATGGCGACGGTGGCGCGCGAGGTATCCACGTCACCGCTCACATAGAAGAAGCCGACAATCAGGAACAGAATGGAGGCGATGGGAATGGCGAGCGCGCTGACCGTCATCATGGAACGGATGTGGTCGATCAGGTTGACCTTGCACAGCGAGGCGGTCATCACCGTGGTGTCGGACAGCGGCGACATCTTGTCGCCGACGTAAGCGCCGGAGATGACCGCGCCGGCCACCAGCGGAAGCGGAATGCCGAAGCTGTGACCGATGCCCATCATGGCCACCCCGGCGGTGCCCGCGGTCCCGAAGGAGGTACCGGTCGATAGCGAGGTCAGGGCGCAGATCACGAACGCGGCGAACAGGAAGATCTGCGGGTTCATGACCGTCAGCCCGTAATAGATGATGCTGGGCACGATTCCGCCGGCGATCCAGGTGCCGATCAGCGCACCGACGGTGGTCAGCACCAGTACCGCCTCCATGCCATTGTGGATGCCGTCGATGAGGCCTCGCTGCATGTCGGCATAGGCCATCTTGAGCTTGAGGCCGAGTGCCATGACCAGGAACCAGGAGGCGAACAGCGCAAGCTGAATGGGAAGGCCGAGTACGTTGATGCTGAGGAACATGATGGCGATGAAGCCCACCATGACGGCGAGCACCTCCATCATGCCGGGTAGCCTTGTGGGGCCTTGAGGTGAGGACATGAGATCTCCTTCGGTCTTGTTGTCTGAGTTGAGGGGATTGCGTCTAGAAGCGATCGAGCCGGTAAGGCGCCAGCTCGGGAAGTGCTCGGTCACGGACAGAAGGCGGCCGCCGGGAAGTGCCGGCTTCCGTGGCGCCTGACGTTGCCAGCTCGGCCACCAGTTCGGCCGTCACCGCGGCCTGGGTAAGCCCCAGATGGTGATGCCCGAACGCCAGCAGTACCCTGCCGTCTTGCGCGCTATCGATGACGGGCAGCGAATCGGGCAGCGAGGGACGAAATCCCATCCAGGGGGTCGCTGCGGCGGCATCGAGGGGCGTCTTGAACAGGCCCTGGCTCAAGCGATGCAGCTGCCAGGCCCTTTCCATGTCGGGCGGTCGTTTCAGTCCCGCGAATTCCACGGTGCCCGCCAGACGCAGGCCGTCCGTCATCGGTGTCATGATGAAGCGACGCTCCATCGACGTGACCGCCAGGGGCAGGCGCGACTGCTCGCCGGGCAGCATCAGGTGATAGCCTCGCTCGGTATCCAGCGGGACGCGTATCCCGGTGAGACGGGTGGTGAGCGGTGCCGAGTGAGCGCCACAGGCCACCAGCACCTGGCGGCCGTGGAGCCGCCCGGCGCCGGCCGCCTCGAGCGTGACTCCCTGGGCATGAACGTGGCCGGAGACGACGTCGTCCTGACAGAACGTGACGCCCGCCGACTTGGCCGCCGTCACCAGATGCCGGACGAGCGCGAGGGGGTCGACGACATGGCCGGTCGCAGGAAAGAACAGGCCGCCGCGAATCGCGTCGGAAAGTTGTGGCGCCACATCACGGATGGCGTTGCCCGACCAGGATTCGACCGGCACGCCCTGCGTTGCCATGCAGGCTTGCAATGCCTGCAGCGCGGCCAACGAGCTGTCCTGCTCGTAGACCATGAAGGAGCCGTCTTGCTTGAGCAGGTGGGCACCATCGACCGTGTCGAGGAGCCGTCGCCAGGCGTCGAGGCTCGCCTCGTTGAGGGTGCGAAGTCCACTCACACTGGCCTGATAAGGCGCCGGGCGCAGATTCGACAGCAGGCGGATGAACCAGGGCAGCGCCTTGGGAAGATAGCGCCAGTCCAGACGCAGTGGCCCCTTGGGGTCCATCAGCATGCCAGGCAGGCGCTTGATGATCGACGCATCGGCGATGGGAAAGACCTGCTCGGTGGCCATGTGGCCCGCGTTGCCGAAGGAAGCCCCCATGCCGGGGGCCTGCTTGTCCACCACCATCACGTTCAAGCCTCGGCGACTCAGCGCGAGGGCGCTGGCGATACCGATCACGCCGGCCCCGACGACGATGACGTCGGCCTGATCGGCATTGTCGTGGACGGCCTGATCCTGTGAGCCCATGGAGATTTCCTCGCGGTGGTGCCTGTTGTATTTGTCGATTGTATAAAATATAAGATATGTCGATGCCAGCTTCAATACCGCATCGACCAAAGTCGTGATGCGATGCGCGAATACGGTGCCGGCAGTAGAGAGACGCGACCTCGGACGGGATGACAGGCAGGTGTCTGACCGCGTGGGGCGGAGACGAGGGGAGCAGGGAACGCCAGTGCCGATGCGCCCGGTGGCGCATCGCTGGCAGGTCGAGGGGGAGGGCGTGCTCGAAGAGAGGGGCGGCGAGAGGAGCGGCGCTAGGGAGCCTCCACCTGCTTCGCGCGTTCGTCCAGAAGCGCGACGATGCCTTCGCAGGCTTCCTGTATATGCGTCTTCAACAATTCGCAGGCCTTGTCGGCATCGCGCTGGCGGGCCAGTTCGAGCAGGCCGTGGTGCTCTCGTTCGGCCTTCTCGATTTCCTGCGTATAGACCAGTTGCATGCGAATGTAGCGATCGGACTTGGTGTTCAACTGGCTGATCAGCGACAGCGTTTCAGGCAAGTCTGCCGGCGCGTACAGCGCCTGGTGGAAGGCGAAGTTGTACTCGCTCCAGTTATCGATATCGCCGCCGGAATTCAGTGCTTCATCGTACTTGAGCAGGATGTCTTCGGCCTTTTTCAGATCCGCGTCGGTGAGGCCATTGATGGCATGGCGCAGAACGTAGGTCTCGAGCAGTACGCGCAGATCGAACAGTTCACGAATCTTGGCCACGGAAAGCTCGGTGGTGAAGGCGCCCCGGTGGGCATGAAACTCGACCAGGCCTTCGGATTCCAGGGTCAGCAGGGCTTCGCGGACAGGAATGCGGCTGACGTCGTAGTCCCTGGCCAGGGCATCCTGGCGCAGTTGGGTGCCGCCCTTGAATTCACCGCCCAGTATGCGTCCGCGCAGGTCGTCCGCGACGAATTGCGCGCGTGTCTTGTAAGTCGCCATGGCCGGCCCCTGCCGAAGATTGGATTTCGCATACTGTATACAACCTGTCGTGAATGTCCAAGATGGAGGCAGGGCGGCACCGGTGCCGTCCCGGGTTGCCGAGAAGACGCGGGGCGTGGCACCGGGAAAGGGAGCCGGGAGGTCTTGGACCTCCCGGTATGGCAGGGCGCGATCTGCCAGCGTGCCGCTGGACAGCGCGTCGTGTCAGGCAGGGTGGTGCATCAGGCATCGTCCAGGGTGGCGGACCAGTTCGCGTACCAGGTACGGAACAGCTCGTACTGGGTTTCGATATAGTGCCGCTGGGCGTCGCTGAGTGCATCGGTCTCGTTGAAGTGCAGCGCGTATTCCTGCTCGCCGTTGAGGACCATCAGATGCTTGTAATAAAGCACCAGGTCGGCGCCTTCGTCGAAGGAGGACAGCACGCCGAGCGCTTCTTCGAGCTCCTTGGCCTGACGGCGCGCGACCACGTCCCCCTGGGCGGCTTTCCGGCTGAGCGTCACGAGATGCAGCACTTCGCGGGGCAAGGCATTGCCGATACCGGTGATGGCGCCGGTGGCGCCGCAGTTGACGAAGCCGTGATAGACGGTGGTATCGACGCCGACCATCAGAGTGACCTCGGCGTCCTGTGAGGTGATGTGCTCCGCTGCATAGCGCAGATCATCGGCACCACCGAACTCCTTGAAGCCGATCAGGTTCGGATGCTGGGCGCGAAGCGCGAAGAACAGGTCAGCACGAGTGGCGAAGCCATAGTAGGGGCTGTTGTAGATCACCGCCGGCAGCTCGGGCGCGGCCTCCAGGATGGCCGAGAAGTGGGCCTTCTGTGCGGTGGCGGACGTGCCCCGGGACAGGACGCGGGGAATGACCATCAACCCGGCGGCACCGACCTCGGCCGCATGGGCCGCATGGGAAACGGCCTCCCGGGAATTGACCGCTCCGGTGCCGACGATGGTCGGGATGCCCGCCTCGACCAGCCTGGCGACACCTTCCTGACGTTGTGCTTCGCTCAGCAGCGGCCAGTCGCCCATGGAGCCGCAGTACACCACGCCGCTCATCCCCAGCTCGATCAGTTCACGGCCCTTGGCGACCAGAGCGTCGAAATCCGGCTGGCGGTCGGCGGTGCATGGCGTCATCAGTGCGGGAATGCAGCCGGTAAAGATGGCATCGTTCATCGTTGTTCCTCGAAGGTTGGTCCATTGCATGTAGTGACCTCAGCGCAGCGTGGTGACCGGCGCTGAGGCGTCGAGATGAAAGGCGTCATGGGCCCGCGATTCCCCAGGCGAAGGGATCCCGCTCATCGATCAGCAGTGTGGCGTCGGCACTGAGATACGCGCGCCCCTTGATCGAAGGACGAATGCCATCGCCCTCCCGCTCGTAGAAGGCCTCGAAGCGGCTGCCGCAGATGCTCGCCTGTGTCCAGATCTGCCCCGGCGCCAGCTTGCCATCGGCGGCGAGACAGGCGAGCTTGGCGCTGGTGCCGGTGCCGCAGGGCGAGCGGTCATAGGCCTTGCCGGGGCAGAGCACGAAATTTCGGCTGTCGGCCTCGCGGTCGTCGCAGAAGAGTTCGATGTGGTCGATCACGCCGCCGTTTTCCCCGGTGATCGACTGCGCCTCCAGCGCCTGACGAATGGCCCAGGTGTAGTCGGTGAGGGCCTCGACGTTGTCGAGTTCGAGGGTCATGTCGTGATCGCTGACCAGGAAGAACCAGTTGCCGCCCCAGGCGATGTCGCCGTGTACGGTGCCGTAGCCCGGCACCTCGACGGGGACCCGGCGGCGATGACGGTAGGAGAGGACATTGCGCACGGTCACGGCGCCGTCGTCGTGAAGCGTGGCGCTGACGAGGCCCGCCGGCGTGTCGATCTTGTGACAGCCCGGCGCCAACTGCCCCAGATGATGCAGTGATGCCACCAGCCCGATGGTGCCGTGGCCGCACATGCCGAGATAGCCGCTATTGTTGAAGAAGATGACCCCGCAACTGGCATCACTGGATTCGGGGGCGCAGTACAGCGCGCCGACCAGCACGTCGTGCCCGCGCGGTTCCAGCATGATGGCCCGTCGCCATGCATCGTGGTTGTCGCGGAAGTCGTCGCATTTCTCGGCGATGGTACGACCGGAAAGCGCCGGCATGCCTTCCATGACCAGCCGCGTCGGCTCTCCCGCCGTGTGGGAGTCGATGACGTGCACCCGTTTCATGAGCCACCTTCGTTCGATCTTGTTGGGTTTTATATTTTATACAATCTTCAAAGAGGTTTGTGAAGTCATGGCCGACGATAATCTTTCCGCAGGAGGCGGCCCGGGATACAGGTCGAAAGATGCGCGGACGCGTGCAGGCGGCAGCCAGCGCCGGACCGGCGGGCAGGACGCCGCTTGAACGGGGAAAGCAGAGGGAATGCCACCGCCCGGGGGCAGGGAAGACGGTGCGACTGAAATGGCCGCGCCCGGCCAGGAGGTGGAGTGTCACGCCTCGCTGGACATCATGCGGGCAGGTTCAGGCGTGACGGAGAAGCATCAGACACGGGGCTAGCGCAGCTGGCTGTCCTTGCTGCCGCGCCGATTGTAGCCACTCACGGTGGTGCGCTGCTTGTCGCGCTCGCTCTGACATGCGATGCACAATCGCACGCCCTTTATCGCTTCGCGCCGCGCCTGGGGAATCGCCTCGCCGCATTCTTCGCAGTACGCGAGACTCTCCCCGCTGGGGAGCTCGCTCCGCGCGCGTTCCAGGGCGTCCTCGATGGTGCTGTCGATCTGCTCCTGGACGGCGCCGTCTTTAGACCATCCGCCTGCCATGGTCTGCCTCCTTCAGGGTCAACGGTCGTGTTTCGGGGATGTTGCCATCTGCGCCCCGTCGTGTCGCCCATGTCACGTCGGGGACGCTGACAGTATGGAACAACAAGCCTGGGACGACACGGGCGGCGACACATGCTGGCATTCGCGCGCCGGTGTCGGGAATGTCGTCATGTCGGGCGAGCCATCTTGAAGTTCTGCTCGGCGCTGATCTCGAAGTAGTCGGCGGGACCGCCGCCACGCAGGATGGGGTGGGCTGCGGCGGTTTGGTAGACGCCGTCGCGAAGCAGTTGCTTGTCGATATGCACGCCGACGACCTCGCCGAGCACCAGCCAGGTGTCGAGCGACGTCCCGTCGGCGGCCTGCAGACGCACCACCTGGCTCAGCCGACACTCGAAGGTAACGCGGGCTTCGGCGACATGCGGGACCCCGACGACCCGGGAGGAACGCGGCGTCAGGCCGGCCAGCGCGAATTCGTCGACTTCGGGGGCCACGGCCGCGCAGCTGGCGTTCATCTGCTCGGCGAGTGCTCGGGTCGCCAGGTGCCAGCAGAACTCGCCGGTAGCCTCGATGTTACGCACGCTGTCCTTGTAGCCGATGCTGGAGAAGCCCACGATCGGCGGGGTGTAATTGAAGGCGTTGAAGAAACTGTAGGGCGCCAGATTCAAGTGGCCGTCGCGGTCCCGGGAAGAGATCCAGCCGATGGGGCGGGGCCCGACGATGGCATTGAAGGGATCGTGCGGCAGGTCGTGGCCCTGGCGGGGCTCGTAGAAGTGAAACCCATCACGCATGACATGCTCCTGATTGATCATGAAGAGTGCGGCACCGGGCGTGTTACCCGGGCGGGCCGCTGGCGTGATGGTAGCCAGAGATGCGCGTCCGTGACAGGGCGGCTAGGTCGCGCTGCCGTCGAGGACGTCTCGCGTGCGGCGCACGTTGGTGAGCAGTGGCGCGCCCGTGGCGGGGTCCGTCATCAGCGAGCACTCGACGCCATACAGCCGCTTGACCAGCGCCGGCGTGACCGTCTCGCCGGGTGGCCCCTCGGCGACGACGCGGCCCTGATGCATGGCAATCAGATGATCGGCGTAGCGGCATGCACTCGCCAGGTCGTGGATGACCATGACGATGGTCTTGCCCGCTGTCGCCAGCGACTGGATGAGTTCGTAGACCTCGACCTGATGGCCGAGGTCGAGCGCCGAGGTGGGCTCGTCGAGCAGCAGCGTTGCGGTCTGCTGGGCGATGGCCATGGCGATCCACGCGCGTTGGCGCTGGCCGCCGGAGAGGGCATCCACGGGGCGCTGGGCAAGCGGCGTCAGGCCCGTCATGTCCAGCGCCGCGTCGACGATCCGCTTGTCCTCCGGAGACCATTGGCGTAGCCAGCTCTGATGCGGGTGCCGACCGAAGCGTACCAGCTCGGCCACGGTCAGCGCCTCGGGGGCATGGGGCTGTTGCGGCAGCAGCGCCAGGCGCTTGGCCAGTTGGCGGCTCGGCAGGCGCTGAATGTCCGCGCCATCGAGCAGCACCGTGCCGTCCCGGGGCTTGAGCAGCCGCGAAAGGCCGGCCAGCAGCGTCGACTTGCCGCAGCCATTGGGGCCGACGATCGCCGTGACCCGGCCCGGCGGCAATCGCAGGTCGAGGTTCTCGATCACCGCGACCGGGCCGTAGGACAGTGACAGATCCCGTACCGTCATGTCCGGCGCTGGCGTGGTCGAGGGCGTGTCGGGCCGGGTAGCGTCGCGCTCGCCGGCGGATATGTCGTGTGTCATGGCGCGGTCCTGGCGTTGGGATTCAAGAGTATCCACAGCAGCAGCGGGCTGCCGATCAGGGCGGTGACGATCCCCACGGGGATCTCGATGGGCGCGAGCAGCACGCGCCCGAGCAGGTCGGCGGCGATCATGACCACGGCGCCGGCCAGGGTCGCGCCGACCACGGGAACGGTGTTCCTGGCACTCAGCTGGCGCGCGAACTCGGGGCCGATCAGTGCCACCATGCCCACCGGGCCTGCCACCGCCACGGCCAGGCCGGTCAGGACCACCGCGATGCCGAGAGCGATCATTCGACAACGACTCGTCGCGACGCCCAGACCGGTGGCAACGGCATCGGAAAGTCGCAGCACGGTCAGCGAGCGGGTCAGCCAGATGCCAGCCAGCAAGGCAGGCGGCAGGGCCAGCGACAGGCTCAGTACCGCGTGATCGGGGCGGGCGTTGAGACTGCCCACCGTCCACGGGTAGGCCGCATTGGCGGCGTCGATGGAGACGCGCGTCAGCATGAGCTGGGTGAGAGCGCCAAAGACGGCACCGACGCCGATGCCGGCGACCAGGAATCGATACCCGCGCACGCCGATGCGGCCCGTCAAGCCGAAGGTGAGCGCCGCGGCGACGGCGGCGCCGGTCAAGGCCATCGCCGGCGGGGCCAGGCTGATGCCGGTGCCCACCACGGAGGCCACGGCGAAAGCGGTGGCGCCGTTGTCGAGGCCGACGATCCCTGGCGTGGCCAGGCGGTTGCGCGCGACGGTCTGCATCAGGCAGCCGGCCAGGGCAAAGGCGCCTCCCGTGGCGATGCCGGCAACCACCCGAGGCAGACGCAAGTCGCGGATCACGAAGATGTCGAGCGGGTCGCCTTCTCCGAACAGGGCGCGCAGCGTCGCCGGCAGCGACAACGAGGCGGCGCTGCCGGTGTTCAGCGAGACGCCTGCCAGCATCAGCAGAAGACCCAGCAACAGCAGGTTGGCGAGCAGGTTGCGCTTGTCGACGATCACGCGCAGGGGAGGGCGCTGGCCCAGCGGCAACGCGAGGTAGTACTTGTCCTGGCGCACCGCGTTCGAAGCATCGACGGGGGACGTCATGGCGTGGCCCGCGGAAGGTGTCGTGAATGAAGCGTCGGACATGTGCGGCCTATAGCGTCGGCAGCCGGCGGCCACGTACCACGCCGATCAGCACGGGGGCGCCGATCAGCGCCGTGAGCACGCCCAGCGGGAGTTCGGAGGGCGGTACCACGAGCCGCGAGACGATATCCGCGCTGACGACGACGATAGGGCCCAGCGGCAGGCACAACCATAGCGTGCGCCGAATGTCGGGGCCGGCCAGCGCGCGCGCGGCGAAGGGGACCACCAGTCCCACGAAGGCGATGGGCCCGGCGGCGGCAGTGGCGCCGCCCACCAGCAGGGCGACGACCACGATCACCAGCAGACGCACCAGACGAGGGTGATGTCCCAGCCCGATGGCGACTTGCTCGCCCAGTGCCAGCGCCGCCAGTGGGCGTGCGAGCATGACGGTCAGCAATGCGGCGATGCCCAGGCTGGGAAACAGCGGTACCAGGTCGTCGAGCTGGCGGCCGGCGAGGCTGCCCACCACCCAGAAGCGAATTTCATCCGCCGTGGACTGGTCGTAGAGGAGAATCAGCGACGACAGCGAATGCAGCAGACCCGACAGGATGGCGCCGGCCAGGATGAGGCGGACGGGGTCATCGCCGATGCCTTGCAGGCGCGCGGCGGCGAGCACGCAGAGACACCCGCCCAGGGCGCCGAGCTGGGCGACCGAGACGCGTAGCGTGGCGGTATCGGCCCCCCACAGGATCGCCAGCGTCACGGCGAAGGCGGCTCCAGCGCTGACGCCCAGCAAGCCGGGTTCTGCCAGCGGATTGCGTGTCACGGCCTGCAGCAGCGCGCCCGCGATGCCGAGGGCGGCGCCCACCACCAGGCCGATCCACAGCCGTGGCATGCGTAGCTCGGTCAGCACGAAACGAGCCTCGCCGCCGCTGGCGGTGCCCATGTGCTGCAAGGCCTGCCAGGCGCGCGCGGGGCCGATATCGCCGGCGCCGTACAGCAAGCTCGACAGCGCGATGGCGGCCAGCAGGCCGGTCAGGCCAAGCCACAGGCGGATCAGGGAGCGAGGCTTGCCGAATGACAGGCAATGAGTCAGGACACGCATAAGAAAGGCATCGCTACCAGCAAGTGCTCAAGCGCCCGGGAGCGCAATCATTGGGCCGTATCCATGGCGGAGGCGATATCGTCGAGGATGGCCTTGGCCGCCATCGGCCCGGTGGCGCTGGTCCACAGCTGGCCGTCGACGCTGACCACCCGGTCGCGCTGGACGACATCGAGACGCTCGAAGGCCGGTGATTGCCTGGCCGCCTCGTAGGCCTCGTCACCCTCGGCGTTCAGCGTGGCCAGGAACAGCCAGTCGTTGTCGATCCGCGAAAGGTTCTCGAGACTCAACGGGTCGCTGTGCGGACGTCCCCCCTTGACGGTACCGCCATCATCGACCGTGAAACCGCTCTTGGTGAGCAGCGTGCCGGCAAAGATGTTGTCGGCCATCACGATGGCGCCCTGCGGCATCCAGCGAATCAGGCTGGCGGTCGGGGAGCCGTTCTGGCGTTCGCTCAACGCCTCGGCCTTGGCGTCGATCTCGGCGATAGCGTCATCGATGGCGTCGCTGCGCCCAAGTGCCTTGCCGTAGGCCCGTGCCTCGTTCTCCCAGCTCTCCATCTGGTAGGGCTCGACATCCGGCACCACGGTCGGTGCGATACGCGACAGCAGGTCGTACTGAGCTTCGGGCAATTGCGGCGAGGCCAGGATGACGTCCGGCGCGAGCGCCGCTACCGCTTCGATGTTGGTCTCGCGCGGGGTGCCGACGATCTCGATGCCATCGGCCTGCTCGCCGAAATAACGCGCCACGCCGTCGCCGCCTCGCGTGGCGACGGCGCCCAGCGGTTTCACGCCAGCCGTGAGGGACGTATCCAGCGCGTTGGTATAGAGCGTGACGACACGCGCGGGATCGTCGGCGACCTCCACCGTACCGTAGGCGGTCTCCAGGGACCTGGCGTCGGCCGGAAGCGTCGCGGAAAGCGCGGCGATACCGGCCGTCGCCATGCAGAGGTGTCGTAGCGATGTCATGAGAGGCTCCTGATGGTGATTACCGTACTGATCGATCCCGGAGACACGCACCCTGTGCTCGATCGCGTGGAATAGTAAACGAGAACAAATGTAAATGAGAAGCCATCTCATGAGTTGTCAGTTGCTTCTTGGTCCGCATCGCCACGCCGAGTGACACTGCTCCCCTTGATCGTGCGTTACACCAGGCAATTCCTGGCATGATTATTTATTCTTTAATTATTGTTTTTAAAGGGTTTTTTGTTTGTCTAGACCGAGGGTGGGGCGAGGCAGAAAAGCACGCGACGTAGGCGGTGACGCAGGTGTTCTGGATGATGAAACACGGCGTTCGTCGATCGGCGAGTCGTCTCGAAGGCCGCACCGCCCGGTGAGCGGTGCGTGAGCGTGGTCGTTATGTGCGGCGGTCTGCAAGGACGCGTCGGCCGCGACGGCAATCCTGCTCATGGGGGTCGTCGACCCATGGCTCGGCTATGCCTTGCGATACCCATTCAGCGACGCCGGGATGCTCGAGCAGACGTTGCGCATAGGCGAGTGCCGTCTCTCCGAGCGGCAGGTCATAGCCCTGGACGCGCACTGCCACCGGAGCGAAGAAAGCATCGACGGCCGTAAAACGTTCACCGGCGAGCCACGGCCCGCCGAAACGTTGCAGGCCTTCGCACCACAGGGTCTCCAGCCGCTCCAGGTCCCGTTGGAGTCCCTCGCTCGGCGTGCCCAGTTCGATGCGCAACGCACAGTTCATGGAGCATTCGTCACGCAAGGCCGGGAATCCGGAATGCATTTCGGCGGTGGCGCAACGTGCCCAGGCCCGGGCCGCACGTGACCGAGGCCAGAGGTCCGGGTGGTCCTCGGCGACATACTCGATGATGGCAAGCGAGTCCCAGACCACGCTGTCGTTCTCATGCAGGCATGGCACCTTGGCGGTGGGCGAAAACGACGTGAAAGCCGTCTGAGGGCCGGCGCCATCGAACGGTGTCAGTACCTCTTCGAAGGGAATGTCGAGCGCCTTGAGCGCCACCCATGGGCGCATGGACCAGGACGAGTAGTTCTTGTTGGCGATAAAGAGTCGATATGACATGGGAGCTCCATGGTAGGCGCAGAGGGTAACCGCTCATGGGCCGGCGAGGCCCGGTGTCGCGACCTCGCGGGCGTGGGCGCGTGCCGCGATCAGTCCCGCCCTTCCAGGAAGACCAGGGCACGGCCGTGGGAGAGCGCCGCGGCGTGGCGATGGTAGGCACCGCGGGCCCAGCAGTTGAAGCCGTGGTCGGCCCCTTCGTAGACGTGGATCGTGACGTCGTCGCGGTCGGCGAAGGTGGCGCGGACCTGGTCGACGGTCTCGGCGGGGATGTGCCCGTCGTTGCCTGCGAAATGGAACTGCACCGGCACGTCGAGGCGCGACGCCTTGTCCAGGTGCTTGTGAATGCCGCCCGGATAGAAGCTTGCCGCGCGGTCGACGCCCGACTCGATGGCGGCGAGATAGGCGAGGATGCCGCCCATGCAGTAGCCGATGGCGGTGACCTGGCCGTCGCATTCGGCGCGCTGGCGCAAGGCCTGGGTGGTGCTGGCAAGGTCCTTGACGGCCACCGTGAAGTCGATGTCCCCAACGAGCTTGAAGGCCTTGTCCATGTCGGCGCCTTCGTAGGCGAGTTCCACGCCCGGTTCCTGACGCCAGAAGACATCCGGGGCGAGGACCACGTAGCCGTCCTGTGCGTACTGCTCGGCGACGCTGCGGATATGGGCGTTGACGCCGAAGATTTCCTGAATCAGCACGATACCGGGCCCCTGGCCCGCGGGTGGCAGGGCCAGATAGCCCTTGAAGCTCTGGCCGTCATGCGACGGAATGTCGATCCACTGCGTGGTGACCGGCGATGCGCTCATGTCGTCTCCTTGAGGTGAGGGAAGCACTCGGCCCCAGTCTAGAGAGTCATTGTCGGCGAGGCCAGGTGGTTCGCAGGCAAATGATACCTGCCGCCAGACCACTTTTAATCCTTATGAGAATATAAAAATCGCGCTTTAGAATTTTTCATTCTTTTAGGACTTGCCTAGCCTAGAGGTCTTCGTCTTACGTCCACCCATGGCAATGATGAGAGGCCCAATGTCGCAAGGACCCCTGTCCGAATCGAACAGTCCCCTCAGCGCCGATCAGGCACATCGGCTCAACGCGGCGCTGGCCGACCTCGATGCCCGACAGCGCGCGTGGCTGCAGGGCTACCTGGCCGGCCTGGACGCGCAGGCGCCGGTGAGCGAGGCGAGTGTCGTGTCGTCGGCCTCGCCCCCGGGCGAACCGTTGACCGTGCTGTTCGGCAGTCAGACCGGCAATGCCGAGGGCGTGGCCGAGCAGGCCGCGGCTCGGGCACGCGAGCGGGGCCTGGAGGTCGAATTGAAGGATATGGCGTCCTTCGGCAAGCAGGATCTCAAGCGCGCCACACGCCTGATGGCGGTGGTCAGCACGCAAGGCGACGGCGATCCCCCCGATGGTGCCCTGGGCTTTTACGAGTTGCTGGCCGGCCGCAAGGCGCCGCGCCTGGGCGAGGATCATCATTTCGCGGTGCTGGGGCTGGGGGACGCCAGCTACGAATACTTCTGCGAATCCGGCAAGGTACTCGACTCGCGGCTCGAATCCCTGGGCGCCCAGCGCTTGTGCGCGCGTGTCGATGCCGATGTCGACTACGAGGACACCGCCAGCCAGTGGATCGAGTCCACCCTCGCGGCCTTCGCCGAGCTTGCGGGGGCCTCGGCGCCGACCGATGGCGGGGGCGCTGCCAGCGCCGAGCGTGCTGTGGCGACCTATTCGCGTTCCCATCCCTTCCAGGCGGAAGTGCTCGAGGTAAAGCCGCTCAACACCGAGGACTCCGACAAGCAGACCCTGCATGTCGAGCTCTCGCTGGAGGAGTCGGGGCTGGACTACCTGCCGGGCGATGCCGTGGGCATCGTGCCGCAGAACGACCCCGACTACGTCGATGAGCTGCTGGCGGCCTTGCGGCTGGATGGCGAGGCGCCGCTCGAGGAGGGGCGGCGCTTGCGGGACGCCTTGCTCCGCGATTTCGAGATTACCACTCTGACGCGTCCCTTCCTCAATCAGTGGGCCGAGATCAGCGACGATGCCGAGCTGCGGCGCCTGCTCGACGAGGAATCGCGTGACGAGCTGCGTGACTGGCTGCAGGGGCGGCATATCATCGATGTGCTGGAGCGCTTTCCCGTCGAGGGCGTGGAAGCGGAGAGCTTCATCCGTGCTCTGCGCAAGCTGCCGCCACGCTTGTACTCGATCGCCTCGAGCCAGGCCGCCGCGCCGGACGAGGTACACCTCACGGTGGGGGTGGTGCGCTACGAGACCCACGGCCGTGCCCGCAACGGCGTGGCCACGACCTATCTGGCCGACCGCGTGAAGCCCGGCGACCAGGTGCCGATTTACATCGACCACAACAAGCATTTCAAGCTGCCCGACGACGATTCGGCACCGGTCGTGATGATCGGCCCCGGTACTGGCGTGGCGCCGTTTCGTGCCTTCCTGCAGGAGCGCGAGGCACGGGACGCGAGCGGCGACAACTGGTTGTTCTTCGGCGATCGCCGACGGCGCAGCGACTTCCTGTATCAGGCCGAGTGGCTGCAGTGGCGCAAGACGGGATTGCTGACACGGCTCGACGTGGCGTTTTCGCGCGACCAGCAAGACAAGGTCTATGTGCAGGACCGTCTGCGCGAACAGGCCGCCACACTCTATGAATGGTTGCAGGCCGGTGCCTACCTTTACGTCTGCGGCGATGCCGATCGCATGGCGCCGGACGTGCATCAGGCCTTGCTCGATGTCATCCGCGAGCAAGGCGGTCACGATGAAGAGGCCGCTGCCGAGTACCTGCGCGACCTGCAGCAGCAAAAGCGCTATCAGCGCGACGTCTACTGAGATGCGGGAGACCGACATGGATATCATCGCCAAATTGCGCGACGTATCGTTCGACGAGCTGCATCCGAACGAGCGTCTCAAGGTCGACAGCCACTACTTGTACGGCACCCTCGAAGAAAGCCTGGCGGATCGCGCCACGGGGGCGGTCAGCGACGCTGACACCCAGCTCACCAAGTTCCATGGTTTCTATCAGCAGGATGACCGCGATCTGCGCGACGACCGCCGTCACCGCAAGCTGGAGCCGTTGTACTCGTTCATGGTGCGCCTGCGCCTGCCGGGCGGTCGCGTATCCTCCGAGCAGTGGCTGACGCTGGACGATAACGCCAGGCGTTATGCCAATGGCACGCTGCGCATCACCACGCGCCAGACCTTTCAGTATCACGGCGTGTTCAAGGAAAATCTGCGCGGGCACCTGCAGGCACTGGACAAGGCAATGATGGACACCATCGCTGCCTGCGGCGACGTCAATCGCAACGTGATCTGCACCGCCAACCCCCATCGCTCGACGATCCATCGCCAGGTCCACGATCTCGCGCACGAGATCAGTGCGCATCTGTTGCCGCGTACCCGGGCCTACCACGAGATTTTCCTCGGCGAAGAACGCGTGGCGGGCGGCCCCCGGGAAGCCGAAGACGAGGTCGAGCCGCTGTACACGCGGCATTATCTGCCGCGCAAGTTCAAGGTCGCCCTGGCGATTCCGCCGGAGAACGACGTCGATGTCTTCGCCCACGATGTCGGCTTCATTGCCGATGTCCAGGCAGGCGAACTCAAGGGATTCAATGTCTGCATCGGGGGCGGCATGGGCATGACGCACGGCGAGCCTGCGACCTTCCCGCGGCTTTCCGACATCGTCGGCTACTGCACGCCGGATCGCGTCGTGGCCGTGGCGGAGGCGATCATGCTGGTGCAGCGCGACAACGGCAATCGACACGATCGCAAGCAGGCGCGACTCAAATATACCGTCGAGGCCCTGGGGGTCGACGGGTTTCGCGAGGAGGTCGAGGCGCGCCTGGGCGAGGCACTGTCGCCGGCGCGCGAGCTGGCGCTGACGCACAATGGCGATCGGCTCGGCTGGTACCAGGGCGAGGACGGCCTCTGGCATTACGGTCTGTTCGTCCAGAACGGCCGCCTGGCGGACGGCGACGGCGGGCCGCAGCTGATGACGGGCATGCGCGAGATCGCCCAGGCGCACGACGGCGACATCGTGCTGACCACCAACCAGAACCTGATCATCACCCAGGTCCCCGAGGCGCGTCGCGAGATCATCGACGATCTGCTGGATCGCTACCGGATGACGGTCGAGGCGACGCCGCTGCGCCGCCACGCCATGGCCTGCGTGGCGTTTCCGACCTGTGGTCTGGCGATGGCCGAAAGCGAACGTTACCTGCCGTCGTTGATCGATCGTCTGGACGCGATCATGCGCGAGGCAGGGCTTGCCGACGACGCCATCATCGTGCGCATGACGGGCTGCCCCAATGGCTGCGCGCGTCCGTACCTGGCGGAGATCGGCTTCGTGGGCAAGACCATCGGGCGTTACAATCTGTACTTGGGTGGCGGTTTCGCCGGCGAGCGGCTCAACAAGCTCTATCGCGAGAACATCGACGAAGCGACCATTCTCGAGGAACTCACGCCCTTGATCCGACGCTACGCCGCCGAGCGCGAGCCGGGCGAAGCGTTCGGCGACTTCGTGGTGCGCACCGGCATCATCGCACCGACGCTGGCCGGTCGCGAGTTCCATGCCTAGGCACTTTTCAGTCGATGCCCTGGGCATGTCGTTATTGAAAGATGAAGCTCGGCCCCTCGTCGATGCCGATCTGCCGCAATAGTTTGACCAATGCCGCGTAATCGCGAAGTGAGCGGCTTGCGCGGCTTTTCGCGGTCATGTCTTGCAGTATGCCGTGACGTTCGGAAATTTCGAGGTGGTCGAGGATGACCCGCCAGAAGCCCACGTCGAGTTCGACGAAGTCGTCGATGGCGCGCAACAGGTGAGCGCGAAATATGGCTTGCTGCCCGGCCCCCAGGCTTTCGTAAACGGCGCGGGTGATTTCGCCGAAAATGGCCGCATGCGAGGCTTCATCCTGCCGGTGAAGTTCGGTGTTGAGACGGTTGAGGGGCTGAATGCTGCGGTCCTGCGAGAGCCGCTTCAGGAACACGTTGATGGTCATCTCGGCCACGGTGGCGTAGGCCATGCGGATCAGGGCGAACTCGCGCTCGTTCTCCGCCTTGGCGAGGCTGGCCTCCATGCGTTGCCCCAGCAGGGGCGTGGGAATGAGCAGGTCCTGGAGTTGGTGCTGGCGGCGCGCGCAGTCGCAGACTTCCAGGCACATCAGGATATGGAACTGCTCGTCGACCTGTGTCTGGGCGATGGCCTTCTTGGACACGGTATCGTCGACGCCTGGCAGGGCGTCCATCATCAACAGCGAGCACAACGGATTGATGACCTTGTCCTCGACGAAGATCGTCTTCTCGTTGTAATTGATCCAGGCGCCGGCGAGCACGCGGCGTTTCTCCGCCTCGTCGATGGCCTGAAAGCGCGGATCGTCCCAGAAGGGCACCATCGATGGGGGGAAGTCCGGGGCGCTGGTGTCGTAGTAATCGCTCAGGTCGAGCCGTGCCTTGCGCACCGTGACGCGTTGATTCCAGTTGTCGGTGAGGCGCGCGAGAATCTCGCTTTCACGTGCCGGGGCGAAGGGGTCGGTGGCGGTGTACATGAAAGTAAGTCCTTTACGAAAACGTCTGTATACGGGTTGTCACCCCGCGGAGCGGTGTGTCGATGTTCGGCTAGGCGCTGACAGCGGCCTCGCGTCGTCGCGCCGTCGGTAGGCGTTTGAGAAAGTTCGCCAGCATCAGATGGCCGTACTCGGTGAGTATCGATTCGGGGTGAAACTGCACCCCCTCGATGTCCATGGTGGGATGACGAATTCCCATGACGTCATCGATGCGACCGCGTTCGTCGCAGGTCCAGGCGCTGATCTCGAAATCGGCCGGCATGCACTGACGGGTGACGATGAGCGAGTGATAGCGCGTCACGCGCACGGGGTTGATCACGCCCGAGAAGACGCCCCTGCCATCATGGTGGATCGTCGACACTTTGCCGTGCATGACCTCGCGGGCATGTTCGACGCGACCGCCGAAGGCTTGAGCGATGGCCTCGTGACCCAGGCAGATGCCCAGGATCGGTATCTTGCCGGCATAGGCCTTGATGACCGCCAGCGTGATGCCTGACTGCTCCGGCGTGCAGGGGCCGGGCGATATCAGGATGCCGTCGATGTCGTGATGTGCCAGCTGGTCCAGCGTCATCGCGTCATTCTTGACGATCCAGGGATCGGTGCCCAACTGCTGGAGATAGGACACGATGTTGTAGGTGAAGGAATCGTAGTTATCAATCAAGCAAAGCATGTGCAGCCTCCTGACCGGCCACGGCGATAAGGGTTTGGCGAGCCTGCTTGCCGAGCGTGACCGGCACGACGCCACGCACGGCATTGGTCAACCAGATGGCATCGGCGTCCAGCAGATCCTGCGGGGTCAGCGGGCGCTCGCAGCAACGCTCGCAACTCGTTTCGATGAGCATGCGCCGGGCGATGCCGGGCAATACGCCTTCCTCGAGCGGCGGCGTCAGCAGCAGGCCGTCCTTTTCGATGAACAGGTTGTGGCGACTCGCCTCGGTCAGGCGTCCTTCAGCGTTGAGAAAAGCGACGTCGTAGTCGCCGGCCTCTCGGTGGTGCTGGTAAGCCTGCTCGTACAGCGAACGCTCCGTCGTCTTGTACTGCAGCAGGAAATCGCGTCGGTCGATACGCTGGTCGCTGATCCCCAGGCGGGCGGTCTGCGTACTCTCGGGCATGGCCGGCAGCGGAGCCGTGGTCACCTCGAGCTGACCGTCGTGTGCCATCAACAAGCGCACCTTGGCGTCGTGACGAAGATCCGCGATGGCCTCGCCGAGGGCGTCACGCACGCGTGGCCCATCGAAGACGAACTGCAGATCGTGCGCCGAACGCGCCAGGCGCTGCAGATGTTCCTCGAGGTGCTCGATGCGTGCCTCGGCGTTGGAATAACGCATCGTCTCGATCAGTTGCAGGTCCTGATTGAGTCCCGTCAGGAAGCGTGCCTTGAGCAGGCACTCCGCATACTCCGCCTCGGCATTGGAATCGAAGAGCACGCCGCCGCCGACGCCCATCTCCGCCGTACCGTCGGCATGCGCGATGCAGGTGCGAATGGGAACGTTGAAGCAGAAGTCGTTGTGCGGCGTGAGATACCCGATCGCGCCGGTATAGACGCCGCGTGGCTCGCGCTCCAGTTCTTCGATGATCTGCATCGTGCGTATCTTCGGGGCGCCTGTGATCGAACCGCACGGAAACAGTTCGCGGAAGACATGCTCGATCCTGGCATCGGGGGCGATACTGCCGGTCACCGTGGAAATCATCTGGTGCAGCGTCTCGAATGTCTGTATTTCGAACAGGTTCTTGACGGCTACTGACCCCGGTGAGGCGATACGGCTGATGTCGTTGCGCAGCAAATCGACGATCATCACGTTTTCCGAGCGTGTCTTGGCATCATGACGCATGGTGTCGAGAATGCCGGCATCTTCCTGCGGCGTGACGCCGCGCGGGAAAGTGCCTTTCATGGGCTTGGATTCCAGCGCGGTGCCTTGTTTGCGCAGGAACAGCTCCGGCGACAAGGAAAGGACCGAATATTCCGGAAAGTTCAGAAATCCGCCGAATTCGACTTTTTGTCGATGACGAAGTTTTCTATACAAGGCGATCGGCGACCCCTGGTATTCGAGGCGATACTTCAGTGTGTAGTTGATTTGATAAGTATCGCCTTCACGAATATAGGACTTTATCTTTTCGATATTGTTGAGGTAACGGTCGCGAGTTTCATTGAGTGCCAGGTGGCGAATGGCCGACGGCGTGGCATCGGGAGTCCGTGACTCGAGGAACCGGCTCGCTTGCTGCTGGGACAAACGCCGTACGTCCCGAAACGCATAGAAATGCACCAGTGGCGTGTCGCTCGAAGGGCGCCGGCAAAAGGCGAAATCCTGCTTGTCGGAAAGCGCATAACCGGCTTCGTAGGCGAGGTAACCGCTGAGGTAATAGCCCTGTCCACGCAGCTCGTCGATCTCCCGCAAGGCGGCGCGCAACGCGTCGTTGCGATAGCATATAACCTCGAAAACCGGGTTCTCGAATAATAAAGACGTACGGTTGCCGTTCGAACAGCGTGTATTTTCGAGCAGTATGAATATATTATCGTCCTGCTGTTCTTCGAGATCGTGCATTGCCCTGTCCCCCAAGTTTAATTATGCTTTTATTTAAGGGCGCGTAAGCATTTATGTCAATAATGATTATATTGGTGCTATTGTGTTGCTGGATTAATTCCGAGTGTGTCTTTCGGGATTTAATAAAAGCATTGGTGAGTCATTAAAAAAGTGCGCGAGTCGTATGGTGTTTTTAAATTAAGGTGATGAGGAAGCTCATGCCGCATGCGCGAGTGACATGCCACTCGCGCATGCGGCTTGGGCGCCTTCGACTCGTGGCGAGCATGTCGGTGGCTACCTCGGTCTCCTCGCACGGCATCGGCGACAGCGTCACCGTAACTGGCGGGGGCAGAAAGTGTGGCGAATCGCGAGGCACGCCGACGCGTGCCTCGCGGGGTGAGATTTTCGTCAGGATGTCTCGCAGGGCGTTCAGGAAAGCGCTGCCACGGCCGCCTTGGCGACCTGCACGTCCTGGTCGGGCTTGACGCCCGAGATCCCCACGCTGGCGATGACCTCGCCTTCGACGACCACCGGCACGCCACCGGCGAGCAACGCCTGCATCGGCGCGCTGACGAAGGCGGTGCGGCCATTGTTGATCATGTCCTCGAAGGCCTGGGTTTCCTTGCGGCCGATGGCGGCATTGCGGGCCTTTTCGGTGGCAATCCCGGCGCTGAACGGGGCTGCGCCGTCCAGGCGGCGCAAGCCGAGCAGATGGCCGCCGGCATCGGCCACGGCGATGGTTACCGCCCAGCCATTGGCCTCGGCTTCCTGTTGTCCGGCGTCGAGCAGCCGGTTGACGTCACTGAGTTCGAGTACGGCTTGAGTTTTCATGCAGGTCTCCTGTGGGAAATGTGAGCTACGAGCTACGCTGTCCGCGCCTCGTCATTCGGTGCCGTGGTCAGCGCCTCATCGACGACTTCGATCCAGTGCCGGACCGGGGTGCGGCCTGCACCTGCCAAGTGAGTCTGACAGCCAATGTTGGCGGTGACGATCTGCTCGGGCTGACCGGCCTCGAGCGCGTCGAGCTTGTCGTCGCGCAATTGTGTTGCCAAGGCGGGCTGGGTGATCGAGTAGGTCCCCGCCGATCCACAGCATAGATGGGGATCGCGCACCGGGGACAGTGTGAACCCCAGGCGGCCGAGCACGCTTTCCACCGCGCCGCCCAGTTTCTGGGCGTGCTGCAGCGTGCAAGGGCAATGGAAGGCGAGTCGTGCGTCGCCGTGAATCGCCAATGCGTCCAGGTCTTCTTCCCGCAGGATTTCCACCAGGTCCTTGGCCAGGGCGCTGATGTGTTTGGCCTTGTCGGCGTAGCGCGGGTCGTCGGCGAGCATGTCGCCGTATTCCTTGACGAACGCCCCGCAGCCGCTGGCAGTCTGCACGATGGCTTCGACGCCTTGGTCGATGTATGGCCACCAGGCGTCGATGTTGGCCCGCATGCGCTCGCGGCCAGCCTCCTGGGCATTGAGATGATAGTCGATGGCGCCGCAGCAGCCTGCCGCGGGGGCCGAGCTCAGGGCAATGCCCAGTCGGTCGAGAACGCGGGTTGCGGCGTCATTGGTGTTCGGCGACAACCCCGGTTGCACGCAGCCTTCGAGCACGAGCATGCGGCGGGTATGTGCCGCGGGTGCGGTACGTCCCGCACGGGACGCGCGGGACGGAATCTTGGCCTTCAGCGAGGTCGGCGCCAGCGGGCGGAAAGTCTGGCCCAGGGCGAGCAACGCTTGAAACCGCCGGGGCTCGACCAGCGCCTTGCGCAGCCCGTAGCGCAGGGCTCGCTCCTTGGCAGAGCGTCCCACACGGCGGTCCACCTCGGCGCGCCCGATGTCGAGCAGTTTGTGGTACTCGACCCCCGAGGGGCAGGTGGTCTCGCAGTTGCGACAGCTCAGGCAGCGGTCGAGGTGGGTTTGCGTTTCGTGGGTGACCTGGTCGTCATCGTCGCGGCTTTCGAGCAGCTCCTTCATCAGGTAGATGCGCCCGCGCGGGCCGTCGCGCTCGTCGCCCAGCAGTTGATAGGTCGGGCAGGTGGCGTTGCAGAAGCCGCAGTGCACGCATGATCGCAGGACGCGGTCGGCCTCGCGGATGTGCGGTTGGCGCAGCGCCTCGTCGGAAAAATTCGTCTGCATGGCTATAGCCCCTCGTAGAGTCGCCCGGGGTTGAAGATCCCCTTGGGGTCGAGCTTGGCCTTGAGCTGGCGATGATATTTGTCCATCACCACGGAAAGCGGTGTGAACGGCGCGTCGACGCCGTGCGCTCGGTCACGGTCGACAAGGGTGGCATGGCCGCCGGCCTGAGCGGCGTGCTGGCGAATCGTCGCGGCGGGAAGCTCGCTGCGCAGCCAGCGTTGGGCGCCGGCCCAGTCGACGAGCGTGTCGCCGTCGAGTGCCAGGGGCGGTGCGCGATGCGGTAGCGACAGCCGCCAGAGCGGGCGGTCGTCGTGTCGGCGCGAGAAGAACGCCAGTTCGAGTTCGCGCAGTTGCGTCCAGAACGCCGTATCGTCCGGCTCGCCACCCAGTTGTGCCTGGGTATTGGCCACCGAGCTGGCACCTCCCTCGAGCCGCAGATGCAAGGTCTCGCCGTCGTGGGCGGCGCCGGTGATGGGCATCGGCTTGCGTCCCCATTCGGCGAGGCGTGCCATGGCGTCGCCCAGCCCCATCTCGAGGCGCAACGTGGCGCTGGCGGCGGGGCGCGGCAACACCTTGAACGAGACCTCGTCGATGATTCCGAGCGTGCCTTGGGCACCGACCATGAGCCGCGAGAGGTCGTAACCGGCGACGTTCTTCATGACCTCGCCACCGAAATGCAGCCGCTTGCCGTCATGGGTGATCATGCGTGTGCCGAGCACGAAATCGCGCACGCTGCCGGCCCATGGCCGGCGCGGGCCGGAAAGCCCGCAGGCCACCGTGCCGCCCACGGTCGCATTCTCGCCGAAATGGGGTGGCTCGAAGGCCAGTTGCTGTCCCTCTTGGGCCAGCACGGCTTGCAGATCGGCCAGGCGGGTGCCGGCGCGTACCGTGACCACCAGTTCGACGGGGTCGTAGTTGACGATGCCGGTGTGCTCGGCCAGAGATAGGGTTTCGCCGACGACCGGTCGGCCATAGAACCCCTTGCTGCCACCCCCGACGAGGCGCAGCGCCGTGCCGGTCGCCGCGGCTTGACGCACGCGTTCGAGCAGGGCCTCGCTGGCATCGTGATCGCGCGTCGGCAAGGTGCGTGCGTCCTGTGGCGGATGTTGATCCTGTGGATGCGTCATGTTGTCTCCTTCGCACGCATGCCGTTAGAAACGCGGCAACTCGGGGTGGGGCAGGTTGCCGTGATGCACGTGCATGGCACCGAATTCGGCGCAGCGTGCCAGCGTCGGAATGTTCTTGCCGGGATTGAGCAGCCCGAGCGGGTCGAAGGCGGCCTTGACGGCATGAAAGATCGTGATCTCGTCGGGGGAGAACTGGGCGCACATCTGGTTGATCTTCTCGCGTCCCACGCCATGCTCGCCGGTAATGCTGCCGCCGACCTCGACGCAGAGTTCGAGGATCTTGCCGCCCACTTCCTCGGCCAGTGCCAGTTCTCCCGGCGCATTGGCATCGAACAGGATCAGCGGGTGCATGTTGCCGTCGCCGGCATGGAAGACATTGGCCACGCGCAGGCCATGGGTTGCCGAGAGGTCGGCGATGCCCTTGAGCACGCGCGGCAGCTCGCGCCGGGGAATGGTGCCGTCCATGCAATAGTAGTCGGGCGACATGCGTCCCACCGCGGGGAAGGCGTTCTTGCGTCCGGCCCAGAAGGTGGCGCGCTCGGCGTCGTCACGGGCCAGCCGAATGTCGGTCGCGCCGGCGGCCTCGAGCACTCGGCGAACCGTTTCGCAGTCATCGTGAACGTCGGCTTCCACGCCATCCAGTTCGCACAGCAGGATGGCCTCGGCCTCCACCGGGTAGCCGGCCTTGACGAAGTTCTCGGCGGCTTGAATGGCCAGCCGGTCCATCATTTCCAGGCCGCCGGGAATGATGCCCGCGGCGATGATGTCGCCCACTGCCTTGCCGGCCTTCTCGACGTCGTCGAAGCTGGCCATCAGTACCTTGGCGCTTTCCGGCTTGGGCAGCAGCTTGACGGTGATTTCGGTGATCACGCCGAGCATGCCTTCGGAGCCCGTGAACAGCGCCAGCAGATCGAAGCCCGGCGTATCCAGGGCCTCGCTGCCGAGCGTGATGTGCTCCCCTTCGATGGTCAGGATGTTCACCGCGAGCACGTTGTGCACGGTCAGCCCGTACTTGAGGCAGTGCACGCCCCCGGCGTTTTCGGCCACGTTGCCGCCGATCGAGCAGGCGATCTGCGACGAAGGGTCGGGTGCGTAATACAGCCCATGGGGCGCAGCCGCCTCGGAAATCGCCAGGTTGCGCACACCGGGTTGCACGCGTGCGGTGCGGGCCTCGGGGTCGATGTCGAGAATGCGGCTGAAGCGGGACATCACCAGCAGCACTCCCTTTTCGAGGGGCAGGGCGCCACCGGAGAGGCCGGTGCCCGCGCCGCGCGTGACCACCGGAACGCCTTGGGCGTGACAGATGCCGAGCAGGGCTTCCACCTGCTCCAGGGTATCGGGCAGTGCCACGAGCATGGGCAGCACGCGATATGCCGAGAGGCCGTCGCATTCGAAGGGGCGCAGGTCCTCCTCGCGATGCAGCAGCGTCATGTTGGGGAGGTGCGCGGTCAAATGCGTGACAAGGGCATCCTTGTCGATCGCCGGCAGCGTGCCGTCCAGGCGTTCGTCAAAAAGGATGTTCATGCGGTCTCCTTGGGCGATGCCGCCACGCGTGGGCGAGAGCGTCAGTGCATGGCGCCGGAGCTCGCCGCTTATGGAAAGTGTTTCCATATTCTCTTATGGCATGCGGCCGTGCCTATTAGCCGAAAGCCTAAGGATTGGAGAATTGGTCTTACCAATAAAGGCCCGAAGAAAAGCCCCGCCCGGCATGGCCGGGGCGGGGCGATAGTGTGGCGATGGTGTAAAAGCGCGTAGTGGTCGTGCGCTAACCCATGAGCGGGTCGCTCACGCCGATCACGTAGAAGGCGACCAACCCGATGGTCCCCGTGAAGATCAGGTAGTACAGGGTGGGGAGGATCGTCTTGCGCAGGGTCGTGCCCTCGCGTCCCAGCAGGCCCACCGTCGCCGAGGCGGCCACCACGTTGTGAATGGCGATCATGTTGCCGGCGGCAGCGCCGACCGCCTGTAGCGCAACCATCATCGCCGTGGAGAGCCCCAGCTGTTCGGCGACGTTGAACTGGAAGTCCGACAGCATCAGATTGGAAATCGTGTTGGAGCCGGCGATGAAAGCACCCAACGCCCCGACGGCGGGGGCAAAGAGTGGGTAGACATGTCCCACGCCATCGGCCACGAGCTGTGCCATGGCCACCGGCATTGATACCAGGTCGGCGCCATTGACGCCGGAGTTGATCAGGATGCGCACCATGGGAATGGTGAACAACAGCACGAAACCGGCGCCCAGAAGCGTGCGAGTCGATTCGGAGAAAGCCTCTTTGACTTGCTGGCCGCGCATGCGGTGCAGCAGTACCGTGATCAATACGACGATGACGAGAATCCCGCCGGGCAGATAGAGCGGTTCTAGGCTGCCGGCGATATCACTCTCGCCGAGTATGTTGCGCCAACCGATGCTCAGCGACACGAGTGCTTCTTTGACCGGTTCTACAGTGCGCGAGATGACCAGCAGGACGGCCAGCAGCACGTAGGGCACCCAGCCCATGAAGACCGACATCGGTGCCTTGCCGGCGACCTGATCCATCTTGATCTCCAGGTTCCCCAGCCATTCGTCCGGCCAGGTCGTGCTGTCGGGGAAATCCCATGTCGTCTTGGGCAGCAAGAAGCCTTTCTTGGCGGCGGGTACGACAATGGCCAGCCCGACCATGGCGCCGATCATGGATGGAAATTCTGGTCCCAGCAGAACGCCGGCCAGTGCATAGGGCACGACGAAGCTGATGCCCGCGAAGAGTGCGAAAGGCGCGACTTCCAGGCCGTCTCGCCAGGAGCGTCGCTCACCGAAGAAGCGTGCCATTACGGTCACCATGATCAGTGGCATTAGCAGGCCCACGATGGCATGGGTAATGGCGACCTCCGAGGTAATCAGCTGGAAGTAGGTTTCCCAACTGGCGCCACCCGCTGAAAGCGTCTCGCTAATGCCGGCTTTATCGAGCCCACCGCTAACACCGACCACGATGGGGGTGCCCACGGCGCCGAAGGAGACCGGGGTGGATTGGATCATCATGCCCACCACCACGGCGGCCAGGGCGGGGAAGCCGAGAGCCACCATTAGTGGCGCGGCGACGGCAGCGGGAGTGCCGAACCCAGAGGCGCCCTCGATGAAGCAACCGAAGAGCCAGGCGACGATAATCGCTTGGACGCGTCGGTCGGGGCTGATATCCGAGAAGCCATTACGAATAGCCGCGATGCCACCCGAGCGTTTCAAGGTGTTGAGCAGCAGGATGGCGCCGAAGATGATCCACAGGATTGCCACGGTCAGTATCAGACCTTGAAAGGTCGAGGCCAGCACCCGGGTGAAGGTCATGTCCCAGGCCAGCAGGGCGATCAGCGCGGTGACCACGAAAACCGCAGGCATGGCGGTCTTGGCCTGAACGCGGAAGCCAATCAGCAGGACGCCGGCCAGCACCAATGGCAGGAAGGCGAGTAGCGAGAGCAGCGTTTGATTCATGGGAATGCCCCTGATTGTGTTGTCGTGCAGCGCGCAACGAATGTCTGACGTATGGCGTTCGTCATCGAGCGAAAGATAAACGCGAAATGGCCTGAGGCCAATTGTTGGATAATTGGTAATACCAATAATGCAGATGATCTGACGAGCTTTAAACATCCCTTTAAATCAGGTTCTTATACGCTTTCGTATGACCTTTGTCGGAGGCTCGGGACGTGTTTAAGAGGCGTTTCGTACACCTTGAATTCGACTAATAGACGAGTCTTTTCAAGCACCTCGCTGCCTGCATGTGTGCGTCGATAGGCGCGATTGCGTGGCATGTGGTAGCGTCGAGTTCCTGGGCGTGGGCGCTTCCCCACGCGATGCATCTCGAGAAGGAGCGATGATATGGCGTTGCAGATGTACGAGTTGAGCGGTCGTGACGAGCGGCTGCGGTTTTCTCCCTATTGCTGGCGCGTGCGCTATGCGCTGGCGCACAAGGGCCTGGAATGCGATTTCATCCCGTGGCGCTTTACCCAGAAAGAGGCGATCGCGTTTTCGGGGCAGGGCAAGGTGCCGGTCCTCGTCGATGGCGAGACCACGGTCACCGATAGTTACGAGATATTCCGTTATCTCGACCGTGAATACCCTGACAAGCCGCTGCTGGGCGACGATACGGCCGAGTCCCGGGCGCGCTTTTTCAAGATGTACAGCGAACGGGCATTGGCACCGGGAATGCTGCGCACCATCGTCATGGATCTTTTCAATGTCGTGCATCCCGACGACCAGGCGTACTTTCGTGAAACGCGCGAAAAGGCACTGGGGCGCAGCCTCGAGGAAATGCACGCGCCGAGCAAGGGGCTGACGGCGCTCGATGCCGCCCTGGAGCCGTTGCGCGCACGCCTGGAAGAGGCTGACTTCCTGGATGGCGAGGCGCCCGCTGCCGCCGATTACCTGATCTTCGGCCATTTCATGTGGGCCCGCTGCGTGTCGGCGGCGGACCTTGTCTCCAATGCCGACCCGGTCCATGCCTGGATCGAGCGCATGCTGGATCAGCATGGTGGCGTAGGGCGCAATGCCACCCGCATCGTCGACATCGAGGGCGGCTATCCGGGATGACGGCCCGACGCGGGGCGCGGGACAGGACGAGCGTGGATAAGGAGGAGAACATGAGCGATATCGTATTGATTACCGGGGCCACCTCGGGCTTCGGGCGTGCGTCGGCACGGCGTTTCGCCGATGCGGGATGGTCGCTGATTCTGACCGGGCGGCGCGAGGAGCGCCTGACCGAGTTGGCCGAGGAACTCAGTCAACGGGTGCGGGTGCATACCGCGGTGCTTGATGTGCGCGACGAGAAAGCGGTCCAGTCGGTCATCGACGAGTTGCCGGAGGCGTTTCGCCGGGTCAAGACGCTGGTCAACAACGCCGGCCTGGCGCTGGCACCGCAACCCGCGCAAGACGTCGAGCTCGCCGACTGGCATACCATGATCGATACCAACATCAAGGGGCTGGTCAACGTCACCCACGCGGTCCTGCCCACCCTGATCGAGACCGGCGCCGGGGCCAGCATCGTCAATCTGGGGTCGGTGGCCGGCCAATGGCCGTATCCCGGCAGTCACGTCTACGGGGCGAGCAAGGCCTTCGTCCAGCAGTTCACCTACAACCTGCGCTGTGACCTGCAGGGCACCGGCGTGCGGGTGACCGATGTCGCGCCGGGCATGGCCGAAACCGAGTTCACGCTGGTGCGCACCGGTGGCGACCAGGCGGCTTCCGATGCGCTGTATCGTGATACCACGCCGCTCCAGGCGGAGGATGTCGCCGAGTTGATCTTCTACACGGCCACGTTGCCGGCACACGTCAACGTCAATCGCCTCGAGGTGATGCCGACGCGTCAGGCCTGGTCGGCCTTCGCCGTCGATCGCGACTGATCAGTCGTCGGCGATCAACCGCTTGCCGAGGGTCACGAAGTCGCCGCTCTCGTACCCTTGGCGGCGGTAATACTCGACGAGCTCGGGGTGTTCGTTGCGGACCATCAGCATCAGCTTCGGACATCCCCGGGCCTGCAATGCGCGCTCCACGGCCGCGAGCAGAGACATGCCGTGCCCTTGCCCCTGATGATCGGGGTGGATCGCGAGGTAGTGTACCCAGCCGCGGTGCCCGTCGTATCCCGCCATGGCGCTCGCCATCACGTCACCGTCCCGTTCGCCGACCAGAAACAGGCGCGGGTCTTCAGCAAGCTTGCGTGCGATGTCGCGGCGTGGATCGTTCCACGGACGCGTCAGGCCGCAGCGTTCCCAGAGCGCAATGATGGCCGCTTCGTCGGTGTCGCGGAAAGCTCGAATCTGCATGGTGCTCCTCGGGTCTCTCATCGTCGTCATCAGGCGGCGGGTACCGGTGTCAGTCGCTCGGCCATGACATTGGCCTGACGCGCCAGGGTGAGCTCGAGCCGCTCGACCAGCCCTGCCAGTAGCCACCGCCAATCCTCCTCGATATCGCCATGGCGGACGAGCGCGTCATCCAGCGCTCGTCCGGCCGCCTGGATGCCCTGTGGCGCGCGGCCGTGGGCGCTGTCCTCGAACGCGGCGGCGAGGGTGGTCAGCAAGTGCCGCATGGTGTCACGCACGGGCGGCGCGGCATCGTCCAGGCGATGGCGCAGGCGCAGGCAGGAACGTCCCAGATCGAGCCCGTTGAGGCCGATCATGAACAAATGGCGGTGATCCTCGGGCAGCATGTCGTCATGGCGCGCCAATTGCAGCAGGCGATCGGCCATGCGCCCGCTGAAACGGCTTTCTTCCTCGTGCAGGGGCAAGTCGCCGATGTGGCGCAGGTCATGGCTGATGGCGCCGATCAGGCGGCGGCGCCGGATCGGTGCCCCGAGGCCCGGGATCAGGCGGAAGCCCATCACTACGGCGCTCAACCCGACGATCACGGCGATGGCGCGGTTGGCGAAGCTGTCGAAGGAAAAGTCCATGCCGTTGCCCGGCATGGTCAGCAGGATATTGAAGATGGTGAAGGCCAGGCAGTAACCCATCAACCGAGGGTTGGAGGCGCCGAGCAGCCCCAGGAACAGGGGCGTGACGAACAGCATGGCGAGCATGGGAAAGCCGTTGGCCTGCGACAGCAGGACATGCCCGAACAGGAAGGCACTGGGCAACGCCGCCAGCATGCCCTTGAAGAACATCATGCAGATCGTCACGGGGTTGTCGCGCGTGGCGAAGAAGGCCGAGAACAGGGTGCCGAGCAGCATGGCCACCTGGCCGTTGCTCCAGTGGGTCTGCAGCCAGAACACCGCCAGGCACGAGAAGACCAGCCCCGCGCGGCCGGCGTTGAGCAGCGCCACCAGATGATCGCGATGCCAGGACAGGGAGCCGGCGCGTAGCTGTTTACGCCCCGGGTGGGCGATGGCCTCGCGGGCGTCGAGCATGATCATGGCGTGGCCGAGCACCTCACGGAGCGCCAGGATGACGCGCCGCTGCAGCGGATCGAGCTGCGTGTCGGAGTAGCCATGGGCGCGCTTGCGCAGCGCCTGCAGTTCACGGCGGGCCGCGGGGACGCCCTTGACGTGCTCGGCGCCGCGAAAGCCTTCGGCGATTTCGGTAGCGAGCTGCTGCAGGGGCGCGTTGATGCGATCGCGATGATCGTGGAGTAGCTGATGCAGCGCCCCCAGCGTGGCGAAGAAACGCAGGGTACGCCGCGTCAGCACGTGGGTGGCGCGCATGCGTCCGTTGCCGTCGGGGCCCTCGTAGCGTGCCGCCTGGCTATCGGTCTCGAGCATGGTCAGCGGCTCGAGGCTGGCGGTCAGCGACTGCTGCATGGCGGCAGCGTCATCGCTGGCGTCCAGCCGCTGCCCGGCATGCGTGAAGGCCTGATTGATGACCTCGTCGGCCTGCCCGGCGAGATGCTCCTTGACGTGCGTGGGCCACAGCAGGGCGCTGACCAGGGTGGCGCACAGCGCCCCGAGACCGAGTTCGGAGAGCCGCGCCACGGCGATGTCGAAGATGCCGCTCGGGGGCTGGTTGGCGGAAATCACCACGATCAGCATCGCGGTCACGGCGCCCATGATGCAGCCGTAGGAGAAGTTGTTGCGCAGCAGCGAACTGCCATAGGCGCAGAGCATGATCCACAGGGTCAGCGCGATCAGCGCGGGCACGCGGGCCTGGGCGAAGAAGGCCATGATGACGATGCCGGCCAGGGCGCCGATGAGGGTGCCGCCGATCTGGCAGATGCCCTTTTCGACCACCATGCCGCTCATCGGCCGGATCTGCAGGAACGCCGCCGAGATCAGCGCCCAGTAGGGGCGGTCGAGATCGCACCACAAGGCGATGTACAGCGCCAGCAACATCGCCAGGGTGGTCTTGGCGGCGAACTGGAGCGATGTCTTCGAGGGCGTCAGGTAGGTCTCGATCCAGGGCGACATGGGCGGCTCAGTCTGCGTCCGTGTCGTCGACGACATGGATCGTGGCCGTCATGCCGGCACTCAGCAGCGTCCCCTCGGGAACGTCGTCGAGTTCGATGCGTACCGGGATGCGTTGTGCCAGCCGCACCCAGTTGAAGGTCGGCTCGACCTGCGGCAACAGCTGGTCGTTGGGTGAGGTGTTGCTGTCGGCGATGCCTCGGCCGATGCCGGCGACATGGCCGCGTAGCTCGGTGTCGTCGTTCATCAGCGTGATCCTGGCGACGTCGCCTTCCTCGATCCGCGACATCTTGGTCTCTTCGAAGTAACCGGTCACGTAATAGGAATCGGCCTTGACCAGTGCCATGACGGCATTGCCGGCGTTGACGTAATTGCCCTCGCTGAGCCGAAGGTTGAGGATGTGTCCATCGGCGGGTGCCGTCACCACGGTGCGTTTCAGGTCGATCTGCGCGCTCTCCAGCTGCGCCTCGGCCGCGTCGAGATTGGCCTGGGCGACTCGGGTATCGATCCGCGCGATCTCCCGATCCTCGTTGCTGATCGCCCGGCTGCTCAGGCGGTTGCGGCGGCTTTCCTCGTGTTTCTTGAGCTCCAGCTGTGCCCGGTTCAGTTCCACGGTGGCCTGGGCCTGCTCGAGGGCGGCGCGATAGCGGGCCTGGTTGATCTTGAAGAGGGTCTCGCCCTGGGACACGCGTTGCGTGTCTTCCACCGAAAGCTCGCTCACCCAGCCGGAGACATCCGGGGCGATGGTCACGATATCGGCGCGGACACGGCCGTCGCGTGTCCACGGCGTATACAGGTAGTAATGCCATAGCCAGACACCGGCGGCGATGGCCAGTGCCACGATGACGAGTGTGGTGAGCATGCGTAGCGAAGTGCGCATTTAGACGATTCCGGCAGTTGGCGAAAAGACAAAGGCGACGATGGCCGTGATGATGACGAACAGGGCGGCATCGAACCACGCTTCGAACCAGGGCGTATGTTGCCCGACGATACGGTGCAATACCGTACGCACGATGAGTGCGCCAACGAACCCCAACAGGGCGTAGAGCAGCAGCGGACTGAAATAGATGCCGCCGATAGCGATTTCCTTGAGACCCATTCCCTCTCCCGTTCGCCAAGGCAAGCGACTATGTTAGCACGCTATCTATTTGACGCGCTATCCGTGCGATCGGCTCCCGAGGCGTCACGTCGCGTCGCGGCTGTCAGTCTAGCGTGAAAATCGGAGGCTGGGGGCCGGCGCATGCAAGCGCCAGCTATCCGGAACGGCCTGGCGGATCCGTTCGAGCAGGGTAACGGTCTTGCGCGGCAGACGGCCGAAGGGGTAGAGGAGCGTGATGGGCAGCGAGGATGGCGCCCATTCCTCCAGGCAGGGGGTCAGGCTGCCGGGATGATGCTGCAGGCGTTTCTCGGCCATCCAGTGGGGCAGCAGGCCAAGCCCCCCGCCTCGTGCAATGGCGTCGATATGCAGCACGTACTGGTCGACGCGCAGTCGCGAGGGGGGCAGGGTGAGGTCCCACTCGCCCTCACGGGCGTGATGCAAGGTCACGCCGTGCTCGCTGGTGCCGAGCAGGTCGACCCAGGCATGTTCGGCCAGATCGCGAGGGTGGCGGGGAGCACCATGGCGGCGCAGGTAATCGGGGTGGGCATAGAGGCCTCGCCGCATATGGCCCAGCGTTTCCTGACGCAAGCCGCACTCGTCGACAGTTCCCAGCCAGACGCATAGCGCCTCGTCCTCGGGCCCGGTGGGCGGCGTGAGGCGCGTCTGCAAGTCGAGACGCACGCCGGGATGGTCGGCGACGAAGTTCTCCATCTGCTGCGAGAACCATCCGCGGGCAAAGGCATTGTGCACCTGCACGGTGAGTTCGCCGCTGACTTCCGCACGCAGGTCTTCCAGGGCGCGCTGACTCTGTTCGGCGAGACGCAGGATCTGCTGACTGTAGGCCAGAAAGAGCGTGCCGGCCTCGGTGGGCAGCAGGCGATTGGCCTGGCGACGCAGCAAGGGCTGACCCAGGCGCTCCTCCAGTTGACTGATGCGACGACTGAGTGTCGACTTGGCGACCCCGAGCTGTCGGGCGCTGGCGGTGAGACTGCCGGATGCCATGACCGAGGCGAAGGCGGCCAGCTCATCAAGATCGTACATGCCATTCGTCATCGTCAATCGGCGTGCTGTGGGGTGAGCGCGCATTTTTGCACAACCCTGCATCTTTTTGAAAATCATTAGCGCCTGTTATGGCGTCTCGTTGCGTTGCGGATTGCGAAACGCCCCGTCCCATGACGTGGTGTCGTACTTTGTGGAAGAATCTAAATGATAAAAATTCGCATTAAATTTTAATCATTGTGCAAGCGCTCCGGACACATTCGGGGCAGGATTCTTCAGGGAGAACCACGCAACATGAATCATCCATCGCGTATCGCGACGCTGACACTGGTGACGGCCGCCGTCAGCACGCCGGTCGCCCATGCCGCCGAAAGCGACGTCGCGTTGAACGACGTCGTCGTCACCGCCGCCGGGTATGCGCAGCAGGTCACGAGTGCACCGGCCTCGATCAGTGTCATCTCGCGCGAGCAGCTCGAAAACAAGGCCTATCGCGATATCACCGATGCCTTGCGGGACGTGCCGGGTGTCATCGTCACCGGCGGCGGCCGTGGCGACAACGGTGCCGATATCAGCATGCGCGGCATGCCGGCGCAATACACCCTGATCCTCGTCGACGGACGTCGCCAGTCCTCGCGGGAGTCGCGTCCCAACGGGAGCGCCGGGTTCGAGCAGGACTGGCTGCCACCCCTGCAGGCCATCGAGCGTATCGAGGTGATTCGCGGGCCCATGTCGACGCTTTACGGTTCGGACGCCATCGGCGGGGTCATCAACGTCATCACTCGCAAGGTGGCCGATGAGTGGCACGGCAACGTGCGTGCCGAAGCCACGCTCCAGGAAGACAGCGACTCGGGCAACGCCAACCAGGGACAGCTCTATGTGTCGGGGCCCCTTGCCGACGATCTTCTGGGGCTGCAGGTGTATGGCCAGTACCAGAAGCGAGAAGAGGACGACATCGAGGAAGGCTACGAAGACAAGGACCTGCAAAGCCTGACCGCCAAGTTTTCGCTGACGCCGAGCGAGCATCATGACGTTGGCCTGGAAGTGGGCAAAGAGACCCAGGATCGTGCGGCCCATGTCGGCGAATCCGCTCCGGCGGAAGGCTGCCGCGGTGGTTGTACCGATAGCCACTCGACGCATGACCGGGAACATTATGCGCTGACCCACACCGGGCGCTGGGGATTCGCCACCTCCAACAGTTACGTGCAGCGCGAGTCGACGCAAAACAAGGCGCGTGACATGGAGATCACCAATACGGTGGCGAACACGCAGTGGGTGATACCGCTGTCGCGCCATATCGTGACGCTGGGTGCGAACTATGAGAAAGAAGAACTCGATGATCGAACCAGCAATCAGATATCGGACCTGACGCAAGTCAGCAACGATCAGTGGGCGCTGTTCGTCGAGGATGAATGGTTATTGACGCAAGATGTCTCGCTGACCGGCGGGGTGCGCCTGGATGACAACGAAAACTACGGCAGCCACGTCAGCCCGCGCCTGTATGGGGTCTGGCAGGCCGCGCCACGCTGGACGCTCAAGGGCGGCGTCTCCACCGGTTATCGTGCGCCCGGTTTGCGCGAGATCACGCCGGGATGGGGGCAGATCAGTCGCGGTGGCAACGTTTACGGCAATCCGGATCTGGAACCCGAGACGTCGCTCAACAAGGAACTTGCCTTGCTCTACAGCGCCCCGAGCGGCTTGAATGCCAGCATGACGCTGTTCCACAACGACTTCGAGGACAAGATCACGCGCGTGGCATGTCCGGATAGCGTGTGCGCCGCAGGGCCCAATCAGTTCGGTGCCGACCCGACCTACCGTATCAACGTCGACGAGGCCGTGACCCGGGGGGTGGAGCTCTCGCTGTCGTCGCCGCTGACCGAGACGTTGACCCTGTCGACGAGCTACACCTATACCGACTCCGAGCAGAAAAGCGGTGAATACGAGGGCAACCCCTTGACCAAGCTGCCCGAACATCAATTCAGCGGTACGCTGGACTGGACGCCGGTGGCGCGGCTCAATGCCTGGGCGCGGCTGACCTATCGCGGCAAGGAGAGCCAGCCTGTCGAGGGGCCGTCCTCGAGCAGCATTCGCGCCCCTTCCTATACCTTCGTGGACAGTGGCGGTGCGTGGCGACTGACCGAGCGGGCCAAGCTCATGGTCGGTGTCTACAACATGTTCGACGAAGAGATCGATTACGACGAGTACGGCTATGTGGAAGATGGGCGGCGATACTGGGTGGGGGCGAGTCTCGACTTCTAGGGGACGCTGCGCGAATGGTGATGAAAAGGGAGGCCTCGGGCCTCCCTTTTGGCTTGCATGCTCGGTCAGCCGAGGGGGACGCATGCATGCCGACGACCTGATGGGCGCGGGGCGTTCATGCTATTTTCGTGCTGTCACCGTATTTCTTGCTGTCACCGTATCGGCGATGCGTCGCCAAGCGTCTGTTTTCGGGAGCGTCATCATGTCACCTCGTCCGTCGTTACACGCCCTCCTCGCGTGTGGTATCGCTCTCGTGCTGACCTTGAGCGCCGCCACGGCGCAAGCCGCAGAGCGCGTCACCGTGTTTGCGGCAGCCTCGTTGACGGATGCCGTGGATGCGCTGGCCGAGCGCTACATGCGCGAGCACGATGTCGAGGTCGTGCCGGTGTACGCCGCGTCCTCGACCCTGGCCCGGCAGATCGCCAACGGCGCACCGGCAGCGATCTATCTGTCGGCCAACGAGCGCTGGATGGACTGGCTGGGCGAGCAGGGCGGTGTGGCGCTGACCCAGCGCCATGACGTGCTGACCAATCGTCTGGCGCTGGTGGCGCCGCAGGACAGCGGCCTCACGGCCTTTACGCCGAACGCGACGACGCCGATCGCCGAACGCCTGGGCGAAGGGCGACTGGCCGTGGGCGACCCGGCGCATGTTCCCGCCGGGATCTATGCCAAGCAAGCCCTGCAAGGCCTCGGCCAGTGGCAGGCACTGCGTGCCCGCCTGGCCCGCGCCGACAACGTGCGCACGGCGCTGGCGCTGGTCGAGCGTGGCGAGGCGCCGTTGGGCATCGTCTATGCCAGCGATGCCCGGGCCAGCGACAAGATCGAAACCCTGGGGCTGTTCCCGGTGTCGTCCCATGACCCCATCATCTATCCCATGGCCTTGATCGGCGAGGCACCGAGCGACGCGGCCCGGGCCCTGGCGAATTGGCTCGATGGCGATCAGGCGGCCGCTATCTTTCAGCGCTACGGTTTCGCGGCCGTCACCGCCGACGAGGCGCCGTGATGTTGACGCCCCTGGAGTGGGAAGCGCTGGCCTTGAGTCTGCGCATCTCCGGCATCGCGGTAGCCGCGATTCTGGTGCCGGGGATTGCCGTGGCCTACCTGCTGGCGCGTTTCGACTTCCCCGGAAAGACGCTTCTCGACGGTATCCTGCACCTGCCGCTGGTACTGCCGCCGGTGGTCGTGGGGTATCTGCTGCTGGTGGCGCTGGGTCGTCAGGGGCCGCTGGGACAATGGCTGCACGCGCAGTTCGGCGTGAGCCTGCCCTTCACCTGGGAAGGGGCGGCCGTGGCGGGTGGCGTCATGGCGTTTCCGCTACTGGTCCGGGCCGTGCGCTTGTCGCTGGAGGCGGTCGATCGCAAGCTGGAGGACGCCGCACGCACGCTGGGGGCGGGGCGCTGGAAGACCTTCATCACCGTCACCCTGCCGCTGACCCTGCCGGGCATCCTGACCGGCGGCGTGCTGGCCTTCGCGCGGTCGCTGTCGGAGTTCGGCGCGACGATCACCTTCGCCTCCAATATTCCGGGCGAGACGCGTACCCTGCCGCTGGCACTCTACAGTCTTGTCCAGACACCGGGCCAGGAAGCCGCAGCAGCCAGACTCTGCGTGATCTCGGTCGTCGTGGCGCTGATCGCACTGGTGGCGTCGGAGTGGTTGGCACGTCGTGCACGCCAACGTCTGGAGGGACGCCATGCTTGAGGCCAGCGTCATGCAACGGCTCGGCGATTTCACGCTCGATGCGTCGCTGACGGTACCTGCGGAGGGCGTCACTGCCTTGTTCGGCCGCTCGGGGAGCGGCAAGAGCAGTCTGATTCGCCTGATCGCCGGCCTGGGTGTGCCGGACAGCGGCATCATCCGGCTGGGCGAGACATGGCTGGTGGATACCCGGCGTCGACACTGGATGCCGCCGCATCGCCGCCGGCTGGGCGTCGTGTTTCAGGAGGCTCGCCTGTTTCCGCATTATTCGGTGCGCGGCAACCTGCGCTATGGCATGCCCCGCGCCTCACGCGGGGATTTCGATGGCCTGGTCGAGTTGCTGGGCATCGGTCACTTGCTGGCGCGCACCCCGGCGCGGTTGTCCGGCGGCGAGGCGCGACGCGTGGCGATAGGGCGTGCCCTGCTGTCGCGTCCGCGCATGCTGTTGATGGACGAGCCGCTGACGGGACTCGACGGGGCTCGCAAGCAGGAGCTGTTGCGGTATATCCGCCAGTTGGCACGCGACACCGGGGTGCCGATTCTCTTCGTCAGTCACGATACCCGCGAGATCGGTGCGCTGGCCGACCGCGTGGCCTTGATCGAACAGGGCCAGGTGCTGGCCAGCGGCCCGGTGGACGAGATGTTCAGCCGTCTCGATCTGGGACCTCGGACCGGACGTTTCGAGGCCGCGTCGTTGATCGAGGCCCGTATCGTCGCGCACGACGATGCCTATGACCTGACGCAGCTGGCGCTGAGGAACGTATCCACGCCACTGGACGTGGCGCGTCTCGAGGGCGTGCCGGGCGATACGGTGCGCCTGCGCCTGCGGGCGCGCGATGTGGGCGTGATGCCGGCATCCGCGTCCTGCTCGCCGCGTTCGGGCACTGCCTTTCTGCCGGCCACGTTGCGCGAAATCGGCGACGAGACCCAGGGGCCGTTCGTCGAGGTGATGCTGGATGTGGGCGGGCAGGCACTGCGCGCGCGCCTCACCCGGCGCGATGTCTCGACGATGGGGCTGCATCCCGGGCAGACGCTGCAGGCCCAGGTGCGCAGCGTGACCATTTCCCGGCATGATGTGATCGTGTTGTGAGGCGGTCTAGCGCATCGGGAGAGGGCGCCGACGCCCCGGGAGATTGATGACGGCCAGCCCGGCGATCACCAGCGCGCCACCGAGCAGTTTATGGCTGTCCAGGCCGTCGCCCAGCAGCCAGACCCCGAGCAGTACGGCGATCACGGGCATCAGCAGCGTCAGCGGAACGACACGGTTGATCGGATGGCGGCGGAGCAGGGCATACCACAGGCCGTAGGCGAGGATCGACGACATCACGGCCGTGTAGAATACCGCGCCCCAGCCTGACCATCCCGCCTGCTGGAGCGCTGCGACATGGTGGTTCTCGAAGAGCCAGCTGCCGAGCGCGACCTGGGGGATCGCGAAGAGTGCGATCCAGCCGGTCATGGTCAGCGGCGAAATGTTCGGGGCGCGCTTGATGATCAATGTCGAGACCGCCCAGGCAAGGGCGCTGGTGAGTAGCGTCAGCGTCGCCGTGGCATCGGGCAGGGCGGGGCCGCCCGCCAGTACCACCGCCCCCGCGAATGCCAGCAGCAGACCGAGCAGGCGTCGGGCGTCGAGGCGTTCCTTCAGGAAGATGGCGGCCAGCAGGGTGGCGAAGGGCGTGCCCATCTGCACCAGCAAGGCGCCGGTGCCGGCCTCCGCCTGTCCCAGGCCCAGAAACAGCAGCGGGAAGTGCAGGCCGCCGAAGGTCACCGACAGCACCAGCAGCCACGGCAGTTGCGGGCGGGTCACGCGGGTGAAGGGGACGACGAGCGCGGCGACCAGCATGAAGCGCAGTGTCATCAGCATCAGTGGAGGCATGTCGTTCACGCCGACCTTGATGACAATGATGTTGAAGGCCCAGATGACGATGACCGTCAGGCCGAGCAGGAGATCGCGAAGGGGCACGGGCTGTCCTTGTGAAAACGGATACGTCTCGCGGGCGTCCACGCAGTGACAGACAAGAGGATAACGCATGATGCGCATGAAGTACGTTCTGCTCGTCGCCTGGGGGGGGCTGTTGTGGATGTCGGCGGGTGCCGGCCAGGCACGGGCCGGGCTCGACCACGTCACCCTGACGTTTGCCGAGCACCAGTTGTCGGTGGAAGTGGCCAGGCAGCCGCAGGAGCGGGCGCGAGGATTGATGGGGCGCGAGACATTGGCGCCGGACGCCGGCATGCTGTTCGTCTATGCACGTCAGCAGCCGCCGACGTCGAGCTTCTGGATGTACCGCACGCTGATTCCGCTGGACATCGCTTTTCTCGGCGCGGATGGAGAGATTCGCGCGATCCGTCGCATGCTGCCTTGTCGTACCGCCTCGCGTGAGGACTGCCCTCGTTACGCGGCCGGCGCACCGTTTCGTGCGGCTCTGGAAGTCAACGCCGGTTACTTTTCCCGCCATGGGCTCGAGGTGGGCGACCGCCTGCCGATCGCCGCATTGCTGCCATCGCGTTGAGAGCAGAGACTGGCAAGCTTTCGTTCACCCTTCGAGGAGACATGACGTTGGATCTTATCTGGTGGTTGGCCTATCTGGCGCTGGGCGGCGCGGTGGGCATCTTTGCCGGACTGCTGGGGGTCGGCGGCGGCGGCATCATGGTGCCGGTGCTGACTTCGCTGTTCGCGCTTCAGGGATTTCCTCACGACACGCTGGTGCACGTGGCACTGGGAACCTCGATGGCCGCCATCGTGCCCACCTCGCTGGCGAGCCTGCGGGCGCATCATCGGCGCGGCGGCGTGGCGTGGCCGGTGGTACGCTTCATCACGCCGGGCATACTGCTCGGTACCTTCCTGGGGACGTTTCTCGCCTCTCACGTTCCCACCACGGGGCTGGCGGTGTTCTTCGCGTGCTTCATGGCATTCGTGTCGCTGCAGATGCTGATCAACCTCAAGCCCGCGCCGACGCGCACGTTGCCGGGCGCCTGGGGGATCTCGGGCGTCGGGCTGGGCATCGGCGGTATCTCCGCCCTGGTCGCCATCGGCGGTGGCTCGCTCACGGTACCGTTTCTGACCTGGTGCAACGTGGCCCTGCGCCGGGCCATCGGGACCTCCGCCGCCGTGGGATTGCCGATCGCGCTGGCGGGAGCGCTGGGGTATTTGATCAATGGCTGGGGCGAGGCGGCGTTGCCTGCGGGGACGCTGGGCTTCATCTACTGGCCGGCGGTGGTGTCGATGTCGATCGTGAGCTTCTTTACCGCGCCGCTGGGGGCTCGCTTGGCCCATCGTCTGCCGGTGGCCATGCTCAAGCGGATCTTCGCCTTCGTGCTGATGGCGCTGTCGGTGAAGATGCTGTTCACCGTCTTGTCGGGCTAGCAGACAATCTCGCATTAGACGTTGGTCTAATGCGGGCTGGATATGTCAAACGTCTGTTCCGGTCGGCGCAACGGGCGGTTATCATGCCCGCCGGCTATCGGCATCGGCACATATTGCCTACGCTGATGGCAAGGGAACCGAATGCACCTGAAGGCGCCGCGACGCCGGGGCTTCGGGCCGCTCCCTGTTACCGGCGCGGGCCTCGTTCCGGCCGCCGGTTCGTCAAAATAATGTTAAAGAGGTGCATGCATGAAACGTTACGCCTTTACCGCTGCGTTGTTCTCGGGGGCCCTGCTGGGTGCTGCCACGCTGTCCACGCCGGCGGTGGCGCAGGACCAGGAGCGCTTCGTCACCATCGGGACCGGTGGGCAGACAGGGGTCTACTACGTGGTCGGTCAGTCGATCTGTCGCCTGGTCAATCGCAACTCGGATGAGACCAACATTCGTTGCAATGCGCCTTCTACCGGCGGCTCGGTGGCCAACATCAACGGCATCAAGTCCGGTGAGCTGAGCATGGGCGTCGCCCAGTCGGACGTGCAGTACCGCGCCTACAATGGCGAGGGAGACTTCGAGCAGCCGATGGAAGACCTGCGTGCGGTATTTTCCGTGCACGGCGAGCCGTTGACGGTTCTGGCACGCAAGGACGCCAACATCAACAGCGTTGCCGACCTGAAGGGCAAGCGTGTCAATATCGGCAATCCGGGATCGGGCCAGCGCGCGACCATGGAAGTGCTGATGGAAGCCGAAGGCTGGGACACCGACGTGTTCTCGATGGCTTCCGAGCTGGGCGCCGCGGAAATGGCATCGGCGCTGGCGGACAACAACATCGATGCCATGGCCTATGTGGTCGGTCATCCCAATGGCGCCATTCAGGAAGCGACCACGACCGTGGATGCGAATCTCGTCCCGCTTAACGACGACGCGGTGGACGGCCTGGTCGAGGAGTATCCCTATTATGCCAAGTCGGTGATTCCCGGCGGCATGTACAAGGGCAACGACGAGGACGTCGAGACTTTCGGGGTCAAGGCGACCTTCGTGACCTCCTCCAAGGTGGATGACGACGTCGTCTATCAAGTGGTCAAGGCGGTGTTCGACAACTTCGATCGCTTCAAGCGTCTGCACCCGGCTTTCGCCAACCTGCAGCCGGAAGAAATGATCTCCGACGGTCTGTCCGCGCCGCTGCATGATGGCGCCAAGCGCTATTACGAGGAACGTGGCTGGCTGTAAGCGTCGGCTCAACGTCGTCATGAATGATGCGCGGCCGCTTCGGCGCCGCGCATCGCTGGTTCTGGCGACGCGATGGCGAATGAGGCCTGTGATGTGTTTTCACGCCGGTCGACGCGGCTCCCTCGTGCGTCGGATACCGGCACCACCAGGACAACAGTATGCAAGACGATAAGTCGACGGCACCCTCGCGTGACGCCGAGCTGGAGGCGCTGACCGCCAACGAGACCGGATCGCGTCACCCGAGCGGTCCGGTGGGCAAGTTGCTGCTCTGCGTAGCGGCGCTCTGGTCGCTATTTCAGTTATGGATCGCCTCGCCCCTGCCTTTCGTGTTCGGGTTCGGGATCTTCAGTGCCACCGAGGCACGTTCCATTCACCTGGCGTTTGCCATCTTCCTGGCCTTCATGGCCTATCCGGCCCTGAAGCGTTCCCCGCGCGATCGCGTGCCGCTGCTGGATTGGGGGTTGGCACTGGTGGGCGCTTTCGCCGCGTCTTACATGTATGTCTTCTACGAGCAGCTGGCGCAGCGTCCCGGCGCGCCGATCCTGCAAGACGTCATCATCGGGGTGATCGGCCTGCTCCTGCTGCTGGAGGCGACCCGCCGTGCACTGGGGCCGCCGCTGATGATCGTGGCTCTGGTCTTCATCGTCTATTCGCTGGCCGGCCCTTACATGCCGGGAATGCTGGCGCACCGTGGCGTCAGTCTCTATGGACTGGTCAATCACCAGTGGCTGACCTCGCAAGGCGTCTTCGGCATCGCCCTGGGCGTGTCGACCAGTTTCGTGTTCCTGTTCGTGCTGTTCGGTGCCCTGCTGGACAAGGCCGGCGCCGGCAACTATTTCATCAAGGTCGCCTTTTCGATGCTGGGGCACTACCGTGGCGGTCCCGCCAAGGCGGCGGTCGTCGCCTCGGGCATGACGGGGCTCATCTCGGGCTCCTCGATCGCCAATACCGTGACCACCGGTACCTTTACCATTCCCATGATGAAGCGCGTCGGGTTCTCGCCGACCAAGGCCGGCGCGGTCGAAGTGTCTTCCTCGGTCAACGGACAGATCATGCCGCCGGTCATGGGGGCCGCGGCCTTCCTGATGGTCGAGTACGTGGGCATTCCCTATGTCGAGGTCATCAAGCATGCCTTTCTGCCGGCGGTCATTTCGTACATCGCGCTGATCTACATCGTGCACCTCGAAGCGCTCAAGGCGAACATGAAGGGGCTGCAAAGCAGCAACCCGGTGCGTCCTTTCCTGCAGAAGGCGGTAGGGTTCTTGACCGGGCTGATCGGCATCATGGTGCTGGCGCTGGTCGTCTATTACGGCCTGGGCTGGCTCAAGCCGGTGCTCGGCGAGGCCATGCCCTGGGTGGCGGCGATAGGCCTGGCTGTGGTCTACGTGGGCTTGCTCAAGGTGGGGTCGCGCTACCCCGAGCTCGCCCACGACGATGCCAACAGCGAAATGACCGAGCTGCCGCAGACGCGGCCCACGGTTATGGTGGGGCTGTACTTCCTGTTGCCCGTCGTGGTGCTGGTGTGGTGCTTGATGGTGGAACGTCTGTCGCCGGGCCTCTCGGCGTTCTGGGCGACGGTGTTCATGATCGTGATCATCCTGACCCAGCGTCCGCTGGAAGCGTTCTTCCGGGGACGCGGGGGCCTGGGCCAGGAGGTCAAGCGTGGCTGCATCGATCTCTGGGAAGGGCTGATCGACGGCGCGCGCAACATGATCGGCATCGGTATCGCCACGGCGGCGGCGGGGATCATCGTCGGTGCCGTCTCGCAGACCGGTGTGGGGCTGGTGCTCGCGGATCTGGTCGAAACGCTGTCGATGGGCAATCTGCTGTTGATGCTGCTGCTCACCGGGGTGCTGAGCCTGATCCTGGGCATGGGACTGCCGACCACGGCCAACTACATCGTGGTCTCCGCGCTGCTGGCACCGGTCATCGTGCAGCTGGGGCAGCAGAACGGCTTGATCGTGCCGTTGATCGCGGTGCACCTGTTCGTGTTCTATTTCGGCATCATGGCCGACGTGACGCCGCCAGTGGGGCTGGCGTCGTTCGCCGCCGCGGCGATCTCCGGGGCCGACCCGATTCGTACCGGTTTCCAGGCGTTCTACTACAGCCTGCGTACCGCGGCCTTGCCGTTCTTGTTCATCTTCAACACCGACCTGCTGCTGATCGACGTGAATCTCTGGCATGGCCTGCTCATTTTCGTGGTCGCCACGGTGGCGATGTTGATCTTCGCCGCCGCGACGCAGGGCTACATGCTGGTGAAGAGCCGCTGGTACGAGAGCCTGTTGCTCCTGCTGGTGGCGTTTACCCTGTTCCGCCCGGGATTCTGGATGGATACGATTCACGATCCGTATCGCGATATCCCGCCCGCGCAGTTCGAGCAGGCGCTGGGTGCCATCGACGATGACAGCAACCTGCGTGTCAGAATCGACGGCCTCGATGCCTACGGTGCGCCGACCAGTTTCGTGATCCTGGTGCCGGCGCCGGATGGTGATACGGGTGCCGAGCGCATGCAGAACCTGGGGCTGACGCTGATGCAGCAGGATGGCAAGACGCTGGTCGACATGACCGAGTTCGGCAGCCAGGCGGAGAAGCTGGGCTTCGACTTCGATCAGGAAATCGTCGCCATCCGTGCGCCAGTGGAACGCTGGCCGAAAGAGTGGATGTGGATACCCGGGCTGGCAGTCTTCGCTCTCGTGGTCTGGCTGCAGCGTCGGCGGCGTCAGGCGCCCGATGCGGTGACCTGATCGCCGTATCGGACTGCCATCGTGACTTGGGCGCCCGTCCCCTAGTGGGGCGGGCGTCTTCGTTTACGGTCCACGGCAGATCCACGAGAGCGCTTGATGGTGGCAGGGCGCAGCGGCGACCGGGATTTTTTGCGACAATGGCGAGCATGCGGCCCGGTGCCGCCATTCTTCCGTTCCCACGTCACGCGAGGTTGTCATGGTCACGCTGTCTGCGATTCACCTGTACCCCACCAAATCCACGGCAGGGCGCTCGCAAGACGCGGCCTGGGTTGGAGAAGAGGGGTTGGCGGGTGACCGCCGTTTCATGGTCGCCAAGCCCGATGGGACCTTCCTGACCGCTCGCACGCACCCGCAGCTCCAGCGTGCCATGACGACCTTCGATGGTGAGACGCTAACGCTTGCTCACCCTGAGCTGCCGACGCTGCACATGGCGGTGGCGGATTTCGCACGCGCAGCGTTCGCCACCACGGTCTGGGCCGACGACTTTCAGGCCTTGACCACGCACCCTCGTCTCGATGCCTGGTTCAGTGAGGTTGCGGGAGAGCCGGCGCGGTTATTGTGGCTGGGCGAGCAATCCCCGCGTTACCGCGACAGCATCGCACGGCGTGTCAGCTTCGCCGACGGCTATCCGTTGATGCTGGTTTCCGAAGCCTCGCTCGCCGATCTCAACACGCGGACCGACGATATGCATGTCATGGCGCAGTTTCGTCCCAACCTGGTGGTCGCCGGCACCGAGGCCTACGCCGAGGATACCTGGCGGCGCATTCGTATCGGCGAGGTCGTGATGCGCGTGGGCAAGCCGTGCTCGCGTTGCGCGATGATCAGCGTCGATCCCGCCACGGGAACGTTCAAGGCCGGCCGGGAGCCGTTGCGAACCCTGGCGAGCTATCGGCGCGGCGAAGGCGGCAAGGTGTATTTCGGGCAGAATCTCATCGCCGAAAACGAAGGGCGCATCATGCGTGGTGCGCCCGTCGAGGTGCTGGAGCATGCCCTCTGATCGAGGCATCAATGGCCCGGGGCGGGCATGAAAATGTGGCGGTCCGGTGATAGGGTCACGCCTATCACCAAAACGCGGCTATCGGGTATCAACATACGGTGAGTCATGCAGGAAACGGTAGTGAGACGATGCAATAACAGGTACCGAGGCTCGCGATGCCTGGTGATCGCCATCCTCGTGGCGCTGGTCGGCATGACGTCGGCACAGGCAAGCTCGTTGCCGACTCCCCGGGGGGAGGTGATGCTGACGGTGAGCGGCGATATCGTGCGTACCAACGGCGACGGCGTGGCTCGCTTCGACCGCGCCATGCTGAGAGGCTTGCCTCAAGGCACCATCGTGACGCATACGCCCTGGACCGCGGGGGTGTCGCGCTTCGAGGGGCCGCTGCTGAGCGGGCTCGTCGACGCGGTGGGGGGCCAGGGCGACTCACTGCATGTGGTCGCACTCAATGATTTCGCCGCGGACGTACCGCTGAGCGAGGCGCGGGATTATGGTGTCATCCTGGCCATGCGGCGTGATGGAGAGCCCATGCCGGTACGCGAATACGGCCCGTTGTTCGTGCTCTATCCGTTCGACGATCATCCCGAGTTGCAGACCGAGGCGGTACGTTTCCGCTCGGTCTGGCAAGTCTCGCGCATCGTCGTGGAGTGACGATGGCTTGGCGCTCGCGTCTTCGTCTGGTCACCGGCTTGCCGCTGCGGCTCAAGCTCGGAGCCTCCGCGGCGATCCTGTTTTTCGCCGCTGCGTTGGTCGTCGTCAGCCTGATCGTCTGGCGTCAGGAAGTGCTTGCCAAGAACGTGGCCGGCGATGCCGCCTGGGCGGCCTACAAGCTGGACCGCGAAACCATCCAGATGCGCAACGCGGTGCTGCAGGCCGAGGACACCCCGCAGGCGCTCCACGACGTACGCATGCGGTTCGAGCTGCTGTATAGCCGCATCAACCTGCTGCGCCAGGGCGAGATCGCGGAGCTGTTTCGGTCGTTGCCCGATGCGCGTGCCCTGGTGCCCGAGATTCTGTCGCGCAGCGATGCACTCGATGCCGCGTTGAGACGCATGTCGCCCGACACGCCGCGCCTGTCGGCCCTGGACGAGCGGCTGCAAGCCCTGAGCGGTCTCAGCGAGCGTCTGGTGGTGGCGGTCAATGCCTACCTGGCGCAGGCCAAGACGCGCGAGCGGGAAGTGCAGCTCACGCTGTACGCCACCTTGCTGGCGCTGATTCTGCTGATGTGCGGCGCCACCGTGCTGGTGATCCGGTTTCTGTTTCAGGAGGCCGGCGATAACATCGCCGCGCGCCAGGCACTGGAACACCTCAGTCAGGAGCTCAAGGACACCGCGCGCGAGGCAGAAAGCGCCAACCAGGCCAAGTCGGACTTTCTGGCCACGGTCAGCCACGAGATTCGCACACCGCTCAACGGCGTGCTCGGAATGACGGAATTGCTGCGTGAGCGGGAACTGGACGGGACCTCCCATCAATACGTCGAGACGATCCATGAAAGCGGCTCTCAGCTGCTGACCCTGATCAGCGACCTGCTGGATTTTTCCAAGATCGAAGCAGGGCACCTGGAGATCGAGCGCGAGACGTTTTCACTCCAGGCCCTGATCGACTCGCTGCTGCGGCTGCTCGAGCCCCGGGCCCAGCATGTCGAGCTGATCAGCGATGTGGCCCCCAGCGTGCCGTCGCACTCGCTGGGCGATGCCGGACGCTTGCGTCAGGTGCTCCTCAACCTGCTTTCCAATGCCCTCAAGTTCACCTCTCGTGGCAGTGTGACGCTGATCGTCAAGCCGATGCGCGGCGACTGGATGCACTTCGAAGTTCGCGATACCGGTTGCGGCATCGAAGATGCCGACCCGCAGCGCTTGTTCCAGCCGTTCTACCAGGGGGCTTCCGCCGTGCATTATCAAGGCGGTACGGGGTTGGGGCTGGCGATCAGCAAGCGTCTGGTGGAGGCCATGCAGGGGCGTATCGGGGTGTCGAGCCCCGCCGGGGAGGGCAGCCGATTCTGGTTCGAGCTGCCGCTGCCCAGCGCGAGCGAGACTCCGGCGACGGCTCCCCAGCAGGAAGCGGACGCGAGCGCGCGCGATACCTGCCCGGCGCCCTTGCTGGTGGTGGAGGACAATCCCGTCAACCGTCAGGTGGCGGTTGCCATGCTCGAGCGCCTCGGACAGACGGTAACGGTGGTCGATAGCGGGGAGGCTGCCCTGGAGCTGACCGCCGACACGCCGTTCGCCTTGATATTCCTGGACATCCGCATGCCGGGCTTCGATGGTCCGGAAACCGCCCGGCGCCTGCGTCAGCAGACCGGTCCCAATCAGGCCACGCCCTTGATCGCGATGACCGCCAGCGTGACGACCCTCGAGCATCAACGCGCGCTGGACGCCGGCATGGTCGAGGTACTGACGAAGCCCATTCGTCAGCAAGCCTTGCGCGACGTCTTGATACGCTACGGCCTGTGCGATGTCGATACCGAGCCGATGCCGGCGGCGGCGGCGCCCTCGGCGGCGGAAACGGACGCTGGCGAGCCGCCGTTGCTCGACAACCAGGCCTTCGCGATGCTGGGCGAGACGCTCGGCAAGGCGCAGCGCAGTGCGCTGGTCGCGGCCTGGCAGCATCAAGCGCGTCTTCTGGAGGATGCCCTGGAGGCCGCCATCGCGCAGTCGGACCTGGCACGGGCTGCCGAATTGGCGCATCGGCTCAAGGGTGAGTCGGCATCGCTGGATCTGGCATGTCTGGTACGCGACAGCGACCGGCTGGAGGCTGCCGCCCGTCAGGGCGACGTGGAGGAAGTCGGCCGGCAATGGGAGGCCTTGCGCCCTACCTTGGCCGCATCGCGGCAAGCATTGCGCATGGCCAACGACATGCCTCACTGACAATGGCGGCATACCGGTCCGTCGAGACGCTGAATCATCGGGAGAGATGACGAGATGCGCAAGCGCTGGTGGGTTGCGGGTGGTGTGGCGTTGCTGCTGGGCATGGGGGCCGGGACGGCGCAGTGGTGGTCGAGCCAGGCCGGTGAACGTGCTCTGGTGCGGTTGACCGAGCGCCTCGACGCGCAACCCGGGTGGCAGGCCTCGCGCCATGAGGTCGAACATGGGTGGCGACATTCGTCCGGCGTGCTGCGACTCGCGGCGGATGCCCCCGCCGGGCATGCACCCTTCGACATCGTTTTACCCTACCGCATGCGACACGGCCTGCTCGCTACCCGCCTCGACGGCGAGATCGAGCTGCCCCGGATGGACGAGTCGCGGTGGCAGACCAGCGAGGCACCGACATGGCACGCCACCTATCGCACTCTGACGCGCGAGATGACGGGGCGCCTGGTCTGGTCGACGGCGACCCTGCGCGGGGAGGCGGCGTCACGGGCCCGCCTCGGCGCGGGCGAGCTCACCTTGTCCGGTCATGTCGGGGACGTGCGCTATCACCTGCATTCGGCGCCCTCGCGTCTGACCCGTGAAAACGGCGGCATCCTGTCGGGCGAGCTCGACGTCCAGGGCCGCTTTCGTGGCGATGCTCGCCGGTTTCGTCACACCCTGTCGCTTTCCCTGGCGGAGTTGCGTCTGCTCGGTGGCGCGCCGTTCGCGTTGGAGAATGTCTCCCATGAAGCCGACATTCGCCTGGACGACGACGCCTTGCACTACCGTGGCGAGGGCCGGGTCGGTTCCGTCGTCGTGGGCGGCGAGCAGGTGGCGTCGGGACGACTCGCGCTGTCGCTGACAGACGTCGATGGCGAGGCCGTGCGAACCTTGATCGCGCACATGCGCGACCAGGCGGTGGCGTCGGCCGAGAATGACACCGTCGCCCCCGGCACCGTCGACTGGGAGCGCCTGACGCCGGTGCTCGTCGCGCTGTTGCAGGACTCGCCGCGCCTGATCCTGTCGTCCTTGCAGGTGTCGAGCGAGGCATTCGGTGTCGATAGCCGGGCGCACGGCGAGATGATGCTCGACGGTGATGATCTGGCGCCCCTGGCGGCGCGCTCGGTGACGACCTCTGCCTTCTGGCGGCATCTGCAGCGACGCCTGAACGGTCGAGTCACGCTGCGCGATGCACCGCCACTGCTGTCGCTGTATCTAGGGTTGTCGCCGGACACGTCGCGCCTGGAGTTTCGCGTGTCGCAAGGCGAGTGGCAGGTCAACGGACAAGCGCTCCGCTGGTAACCGGCAGGACATCCAGGCTTGAAGTTCGCGTGGCGCGCCCGCATCCCTTTGGCAAATGCGGCATTTGCCCGACGAATCTCAAGGTGAACGATGAGCGAACACGACCAGGATCAACCCCGGGACTTCGACGCCCCACGCGACGGGTCTCCGCGCAACACCGATGACACCCTCTCCGAACGGGATGGCTCGACGTCCCATGGCGGAGCTGTCGTGCCGACCCAGGAGTACTTGCCCGAGCGCATCTACTTGCTGCCGATTCACAACCGGCCGTTCTTCCCCGCTCAGGTGCAGCCACTGGTCATCCACCGCGAGCGCTGGCAGGAGACGATGGATCGGGTCGACAACACGCCGCATCACAGTGTCGGCGTGGCCTATGTCGGCGATGCCGGCGTCGACGAGCTGGGGCCCGACGATTTTCCCGAGATCGGTACGGCGGTGAAGGTCCACCGCACCCAGGTGGAAGATCAGCAGATCCAGTTCATCGCGCAGGGGGTGCGGCGTTTTCGCATCGTGCGCTGGCTGTCGAAGAAGCCCCCGTACCTGGTCGAGGTGAGCTATCCGAAGGAGCCCATCGAGGCCAGCGACGAGGAAGCGCGCGCCTACGCCATGGCGATGATCAACGGCATCAAGGAACTGCTGCCGATCAACCCGCTGTACGGGGAGGAGCTCAAGCACTACCTCAATCGCTTCAGCCCGCATGAGCCCAGTCCCCTGACCGACTTCGCGGCCGCCATCACCTCGGCCAAGGGGGGCGAGCTGCAGGAGGTGCTCGAGACCCTGCCGGTGATGTCGCGGATGCAGAAGGTCCTGCCGCTGCTGCGCAAGGAAATCGAGGTCGCGCAACTGCAAAGCGAGATCAGCGAGCAGGTCAATGCGCAGATGCAGGAGCGCCAGCGCGAGTTCTTTCTCCGAGAGCAGCTCAAGGTCATCCAGCGCGAACTGGGCATTTCCAAGGACGACCGCGAAAATGACGTCGATACGTTCCGCGAACGGCTCGAGAACCTGCAGGTACCCGAGCATGTCATGGAGCGCATCGAGGACGAACTGGGCAAGCTCTCGGTGCTCGAGACCGGCTCGCCCGAGTACGGCACCACGCGCAATTATCTCGACTGGCTGACCTCGCTGCCCTGGGGCATCACCTCCGAGGACCAGCTCGATCTGCCGCGCGCCCGCAAGGTGCTCGATCGCGACCACGATGGCCTGACCGACGTCAAGGAGCGCATCGTCGAGTTCCTCGCCGAGGGCACTTTCAAGGGCGACGTCGGCGGCTCCATCCTGCTGCTGGTCGGCCCGCCCGGGGTGGGCAAGACCTCGGTAGGGCGCTCCATCGCCGAGGCGCTGGGACGCGAGTTCTATCGCTTCTCGGTGGGCGGCATGCGCGACGAGGCCGAGATCAAGGGTCACCGTCGTACCTATATCGGTGCGATGCCGGGCAAGCTGGTGCAGGCGTTCAAGGAGGTCGAGGTCGAGAATCCGGTGATCATGCTCGACGAAGTCGACAAGATGGGGCAGTCGTTTCAGGGGGATCCCGCCTCGGCGCTGCTGGAAGTGCTCGACCCCGAGCAGAACGTCGATTTTCTCGATCACTATCTCGACGTGCGCATGGATCTCTCCAAGGTGCTGTTCGTGTGCACTGCCAATACGCTGGACTCGATCCCGCCGGCGCTGCTCGACCGAATGGAACAGATTCGTCTCTCCGGCTACATCGCCGAGGAGAAGATGGCCATCGCCAAGCACCACCTGTGGCCCAAGCTGCTCGAGCGCGACCGCATCCCCAAGAAGCGGATCAATCTCACCGATGCCGCGCTCAGGAAGGTCATCGAGGGCTATGCCCGCGAAGCCGGGGTGCGTCAGCTGGAGAAGCAGCTGCATCGGATCGTGCGCAAGGCGGCGGTGGCGATGCTCGAGAACGAGCAGGAGACGGTCAAGATTTCGGTGAACAACCTCGAGACGTTCCTGGGGGCGCCGATCTTCCGCAAGGAGAAGGTGCTCAAGGGTGTCGGGGTGGTCACCGGTCTGGCGTGGACTTCCATGGGCGGGGCGACGCTGCCGGTCGAGGCCGCCCGCGTGCATGCGAAGTCACGCGGTCTCAAGCTCACCGGCCAGCTCGGCGACGTGATGCAGGAATCGGCGAACATCGCCTACAGCTACGCCATGGCCCACCTCAAGGAGTTCAGCGGCGATCCGACCTTCTTCGACGAGACGCATGTTCATCTCCACGTCCCGGAGGGGGCGACGCCCAAGGATGGGCCATCGGCCGGCGTGACGATGACCACTGCCCTGTTGTCGCTGGCCAAGCAGCAGCCGGTGGGGCGTCCGCTGGCGATGACCGGGGAGCTGACCCTCAGCGGCCAGGTGCTGCCGGTGGGCGGCATACGCGAAAAGGTGATCGCCGCGCGGCGCAGCGATATCTTCGAGCTGATCCTGCCCGAGCCCAATCGCCGCGATTACGAAGAGCTTCCCGATTACCTCAAGGAGGGAATGACCGTGCACTTCGCCAATCGCTACCGGGACGTGGCCAAGGTCGCCTTCGACTGAGAGCCCCGTCGGTGACATTTCCCGCCTGATATTGGGCGCGATCGGATGTCCGATCGCGCCCAACGTCGTTACAATGGGGCTACCCCTTGCTGCGAGGGGCGTGCCCGTTCGCTTTCTCGAGCGCCGCTCCACAAGAGCCATCACGCCCACGCAACGTCATGTGACCGTGACACCCGAGACGCATGCCGCCCGTCATCGTTCGCTGGATCATCGCAGCCGGCAGGCGTCGCCGAACATCCGCCCGTGGGGCATACCGACACAACAGGAGCACTTGATGAGCCAGCAGGACTCCCCCGCCAACGCCGATCACCGTCGCCGTCATTCCTCCATCGTGGTCGACGGCCCCGGCAAGGCCGCCAGTCGCGCCATGCTGCGTGCCGTCGGATTCACCGACGAGGATTTCAAGAAGCCGCAGGTGGGGATCGCCTCGACCTGGAGTCGCGTCACGCCGTGCAACAGCCACATCAACGTGTTGGCCGACGCCGCCAGTGACGGCGCCGACGCCGCCGGTGGCAAGGGCGTGGTCTTCAATACCATCACCATCAGCGACGGCATCGCCAACGGCACCGAAGGCATGAAGTATTCGATGGCCTCGCGCGAGATCATCGCCGATTCCATCGAGGCAGTCTCCGGCTGCGAGGGGTTCGACGGAGTGGTGGCCATCGGTGGCTGCGACAAGAACATGCCCGGCTGCATGATCGGCCTGGCACGTCTCAACCGGCCCAGCATCTTCGTCTACGGCGGTACCATCCAGCCCGGTGCCGGGCACACCGACCTGGTCTCGGTATTCGAGGCGATGGGCGCCTACTCCCAGGGCAACAAGTCGCTGATCGAGGTCAAGCAGATCGAGGAAGTCGCGATTCCCGGGCCGGGCTCCTGTGGCGGCATGTACACCGCCAACACCATGGCTTCGGCGATCGAGGCCATGGGCATGAGCCTGCCCAATTCGTCGGCTCAGGACGCGGTATCCCAGAGCAAGAAGGACGATAGCCGCGCCGCCGGCGAAGCCGTGCTCAAGCTGCTCGAGCTGGACATCAAGCCCTCGGACATCATGACCCGCAAGGCGTTCGAGAACGCCATCACCGTGGTCATCGCCCTCGGCGGTTCCACCAATGCCGTGCTGCACCTGATTGCCATGGCCAACACCATCGGGGTCGAGCTCTCGCTCGACGACTTTACCGAGATCGGCAAGCGCGTACCGGTGCTCGCCGACCTGCGTCCCAGCGGTCATTACCTGATGAGCGAGCTGGTGGCGATCGGCGGCATTCAGCCGATGATGAAGATCCTGCTCGATGCGGGGCTGCTCCACGGCGATTGCCTGACCGTGACCGGCAAGACGCTGGCCGAGAACCTGGCCGACGTGACGCCTTATCCGACGGGGCAGGAAATCATCAAGCCGCTGGAGGCACCGATCAAATCGAGCAGCCACCTGCGCATTCTCTACGGCAACCTGGCGCCAGAGGGAGCGGTGGCCAAGATCACCGGCAAGGAAGGTACCCGCTTCACCGGGCGTGCTCGCGTGTTCAACTCCGAGGAGGAGGCCCAGGCGCGCATCAACGACCTGACCGTGGCCGCCGGTGACGTCGTCGTGATTCGCTACGAGGGGCCGAAGGGCGGTCCCGGCATGCGCGAGATGCTGACGCCGACCTCGGCGATCATGGGCCGTGGCCTGGGCGACAAGGTGGCCTTGATCACCGATGGACGGTTCTCCGGCGGCAGCCATGGCTTCGTGGTCGGTCACATTACGCCGGAAGCCTTCGTCGGCGGCCCCATCGGCCTGGTCGAGGACGGTGACGAGATCACCATCGACGCCGAGAACGACATCATGACGCTGCATATCGACGACGCCGAGATGGCGCGCCGCCGTGCGGCCTGGAAGCGCCCGGCACCGCGTTATACGCGCGGCACGCTGGCCAAGTACGCCAAGACGGTCAGCTCGGCATCGAAAGGGGCGGTCACCGATCTGCCCGAAGCGCTGGACGATTGATCGCGGCATCTCGTTGCCAGGTATCCTTCAAGAACGAGGCCCGCGCTGTCGTGTCAGTGCGGGCCTCGCGGTAACGATCATGGCTCGGTCAGGCGGCGAGTTGCCAGGTGCTGGCAGCGTCGTCCATGATTAGCCACTGCTCGATGTCGTACCATAATAAATCCAGTAGCATTTCGAGACTCTCTTCCGAGCAGCACATAACGTCTCTCCGGGTGGCGGTGGCATGATGCATGGAGCCACCTTTCAGTATGGCTCGCGCGGTACCGGGCAGTGCGGTTTTTTGGTGACGCTTTGTCACGGTATGTGCCGATGGTCGGCAGTGGGGCGCCCGGGAGCGAGATCAGAGCAGGTAGCGCAGGAGCAGAAGGGATTCACGCATGACCGATGAGATCAAGGTGGGGCTGGTGGGCTATGGCTTCGCCAGCAAGACGTTTCACGCACCGCTGCTGATGGCGGACAGCGGCATGGCACTGACGGCGATTTCCAGCAGTGATGCCGCCAAGGTCAGGGCCGATTGGCCGCAGGTCGAGGTCGAGTCCAGCGCGGCATCGCTATTCGCGCGCGAGGATATCGACCTGGTGGTGATCCCCACCCCCAACGATACCCACTACGACCTCGCCAGCGCCGCCCTGGCCGCCGGCAAGCACGTGGTGATCGACAAGCCGTTCACGGTGACGCTTGCGGAGGCCGAGTCCCTGGCCGAGAAAGCGGCGCAAGCGAACAAGCTGCTTTCCGTGTTCCACAATCGGCGCTGGGACGCGGACTTTCTGACCGTGCGTGACCTGCTGCAGCGTGGCGATCTGGGGCGGGTCGCGCATTTCGAATCGCACTTCGACCGCTATCGTCCCGAGGTCAAGGCGCGCTGGCGCGAGACCGACACGCCGGGCGGCGGTATCTGGTACGACCTGGGCCCTCACCTGATCGACCAGGCGCTGGTGTTGTTCGGGCTGCCTCGCGACATATGGCTCGACCAGGCCTGCCAGCGGGACGGGGCGCAGGTCGACGATTATTTTCACGCCGTGCTGCGCTATGACCGGCTGCGCGTGATTCTTCACGCGGGCAGCCTGATGGCCGCGCCTGCGCCACGCTTTTCGGTCCATGGGACGCACGGCAGTTACGTCAAGCACGGGCTCGACCCCCAGGAGGACATGCTCAAGCGAGGTGACCGCCTGCCCACGCCGGAGTGGGGCGAAGACCATCGGCATGGACTGCATACGGTGGGCAAGGTGCGCGATGCCAGTGCACGCCCGGAACTGCGCGAAGTGCACACGCGTGCGGGAGACTATCCGGCCTATTACGCGGGGATCCGGCGAGCGATACGTGGCGAAGGCGCGAATCCGGTACCCGTGGACGAGGCGCTCGCCGTGATGCGCGTGCTCGAGGCGGGGCGGCGCAGTGCGGGGTCGGGCGCCGCCGAGCCAGTCGCGTGATGGGTGGCTGGTAGAGACAGGGCATGCATGGATTCGATGCGCGAATTCCTTGCATCATGCCGTTTCCTTGTCTAGGGTCTGTATAGGGTTAGGCCAAGGCGTTTTGCCAGGCGACCCAGGCGCTTCACCTGAATGTGAAGGCTGAGAGAATTAAGGAGGATTCGCATGAAACAGCAGTTGACCGCTCTGACGTTTGCCGCCCTGATGGCATTGCCCGCTGCCGGTGCGCTGGCGAACGATGACGGCGCGCCCGATACCAGCGCTCAGGTTGGCTCCGCCAACACCGAAGAAGGTTCTACCAAGGTGGAGGGTGGTACCGCCAGCGGCACGACCGAAGGTCATGTCGACGGGGAAAACAGCATTCCCGGTGGGGAGCAGGAAAATCTGAGCACCGAAACGGGATCCGCCAATACCGAACATGGCGACACCGAAGCGCAAGGCGGGACGGCCGCTGCGCCTTCCGCCGACGATGGTCCGGTACCGGAAAGCATGGAAGATCCTGCCGACAATCACGGTGTCGATTCCGCACAGGATGTCGATCCGAACTAAACGACAGTCCGCACCGAGCGGGATGACCGCAAGGCTCATGGATAGAGCCGGCACATCACAGGATGCGATGACGCGAGGCCCCGACATGTCGGGGCCTCGTTTCGTCGTGACCGACCAGTCGCCAGGTGTCGGCCCGTTGCCTTACCACCAGGCATCGTCGACGCGCTCGCTGCGCATACGGTCGCGTGCGATGAACAGCGCCGCGATGGCACGTCCTTCGTGGAAGTCCTCGCGGGCCAGCAGGCCGTTGATGTCCTCGAGAGGATAGCGCTCGACGATCAGGGGTTCCGGTTCGTCGCCGGGCAAGCGCTTTTCGTACAGGTCGGTGGCCAGCATCACGTGCATGCGGTGGCTCATGTAGTTGGGCGCCAGCGACAGCTCCACCAAGGGCTCGATGTGCCGGGCTCCCACTCCGCATTCTTCCATCAGCTCGCGATTCGCGGCGCTGACGACGTCTTCCCCGGGATCGACGAGGCCCTTGGGCAAGGTCAATGCATAGTCGTCGAAGCCCGCGGCATACTCGTGGATCAGCAGCACGTGGTCGGGGTCCGGCATGGCCACGATCATGACCGCACCGCCGCCATGACCGTTGCCGCTGCCCGTGAGGCGTTCGAAGGTACGTTCGGCACCGTTGGCGAACCGCAGTTCCAGCGATTCGATGGCGAACAAGCGGCTGCGTGCGACTTCGTGGCGCGCCAGGATGCGTGGCTTGGAACGCGTTCCGTCGGTCTCGGGCGCGAGCGGCGGGGTATCGCCTGAGCGGGAAGAAAAGGCCATGGTGTCTCCGTGCGGGTCTCTGCCATGCAGCGTACAATAAGAGCACAAGACCTTCGATATCCATCTTGGCGGAGCCCCGCATGATTGATTGGAACGCCATCGACACCGTACTGCTCGACATGGACGGCACGCTGCTGGACCTCCACTTCGACAGTCATTTCTGGCTGGAGCACCTGCCGCAGCGTTACGTGGAGCTGCACAAGCTGGATGCCCAGCACGAGCGCGCCTTGCGCGCGCGCATCATCGGCGAGCAGGGCACGCTCAACTGGTACAGCCTGGCGTACTGGAGCCGTGAGCTGGGGGTCGACGTGGTCGCGCTCAAGCGCGAGGTCCAGCATCTGATCGGCCTGCGCAGCGATGCCCTGGACTTCCTCAAGTGGCTCAAGCAGGCGCATCCGCGCGTGATACTGGCGACCAACGCCGACCGCGAGAGCCTGGCTCTCAAGTTGCCGTTGACCGGTCTCGAGGATTATCTCGATGCCATCGTCTCCTCGGCGGATGTGGGCTTTCCCAAGGAAGCTCCCGAGTTCTGGTTCGCGCTGCAGGACGTCGAGCCGTTCGACCCCGCACGAACCCTGTTCATCGACGACAATCCCTCGGTGCTGGAAAGCGCGCGTGAATACGGCATTCGCTATCTGCTGGGGATCAAGCAGCCGGACAGCCAGCGCCCCGAGCGCGAGCTAGAGGATTTCATCGCCCTCGAGCGCTTCGCCGCTCTCCTGCCGGAAGAAATGCCCGCGATCTCCAGGCGGTAGTCGATGCCGGGAAGCCTTGAAAAGCGCGGCGCCGGCGCCCACGTTATGCCCGTTCGCGCGGGGCGTGATTCCGTCCTGCATGGCGCGGCGCGATAAGGGGGAGCAATGAGCGACACGGTACGTATCGACAAGTGGCTATGGGCGGCACGCTTCTTCAAGACCCGGGGCCTGGCCAAGAAGGCCATCGAGGGCGGCAAGGTGCATTACAACGGTGGACGTGTGAAGACCAGCAAGGGCGTCGAGCTCGGCGCCCTGCTCAAGGTGCCGCAAGGCTGGGACACGCTCGAGGTCGAGGTGACCGGATTGTCCGATCAGCGTCGCGGGGCCGCCGAGGCGCGTGAGCTCTATCGCGAGACCCCGGCCAGCGCCTCGCGCCGCGAACGCGAGGCGCAAAACCGCCGCCTGGCCAATCAGAGCATGCAGGGGCCGCGCGGACGACCCGACAAGAAGCAGCGCCGCGAGATTCAGCACTTCCAACGCCATGGCTTCGACGATTGATGACGCCGGCGGCCGCCGTCGCCCTGCGTCTGTTTTGCCTTTCCCACTGTGACGACGACCGATCATGACCGACCAGATTCAACGTTTCCTTTTCGACGAGACCAACGTGCGCGGCGAAATCGTCGGCCTGCAACAGGCCTACGCCGACGTGCTCGACAAACACGCCTACCCGGCGGCGGTAAGACGCCAGCTCGGCGAGCTGCTGGGGGCCGTGGCTCTGCTCACCGAAACCGTCAAGCTCGACGGCACCGTCAGCCTCGAAGTGCGCGGTCAGGGTGCCGTGCGGCTGTTGATGGCGGAGTCCAACCCCGGGGGCGAGCTGCGCGCCATCGCACGCCTCGATGACGAGGCGGCGCTGCCCGAGGAAAACGCCTCGTTGACCGCCCTGGTGGGCGAGGCGCAAATCGTGATCACGCTGGACCCGCGCGACGGTCAGCGTTATCAGGGCATCGTCGCCGTCGAGGCCGATACCCTCGCCGCCTGCCTGGAAGATTACTTCGCACGTTCCGAGCAACTGGCCACCCGCTTGTGGCTGGCGGCCGACGGCGATCGCGCGGCAGGCATGCTGCTGCAGCAGTTGCCCGATGACGCCTCCAATCGCGACCCCGATGCCTGGGAGCGCACCGTGCACCTGGCCACGACCCTGAGCGATGCCGAGTTGCTTGACCTCGATCAACGCGAGCTGCTTTATCGGCTCTTCCATGAAGAGCAGGCCCGCGTCTTCGAGCCCAAGGCGTTACGCTTCGGGTGCACTTGTACGCGCGAGCGCATCGCCAGTGCCCTGCATGGCCTGGGCGCCGATGAGCTGCGCCACATCGTGCGCGAACAAGGGGCGGTCGAGACGCAGTGCCATTTCTGCCATAGCCATTATCGTTTCACCGCCGCCGATATCGAGACGTTGATCGAATCCCCGGGAGCGGGGGCGCCGACGTTGCATTGACGGCAACGTTTTCCGCGCAGGTCCTTTTTGCCATAATGTCCGCCCCCTCAGTCTCGCCATGGCCCGACAAGAGGCAACCCATTGCCCGGGTGGCCTTGGCGAGTAAGCATCGGTTAACGAGAGAGAACCGCCTCCGGGCCCAGGACACGATAATGACCACGACCCAAGCCGCCTCCCCGGCAGCCCATGACGCACGCCCCGTGCAGACGCATATCAATCTGAGCAGTGCCGCCCTGATCGAGCATGCCATCGCGCGTGGCGAAGGCCACCTGGCCGACAACGGTGCCTTCGTGGCGATCACCGGCCGGCGCACCGGCCGTTCTCCGAAGGATCGCTTCATCGTCAAGGAGCCTTCCACCGCGGATCTGATCGAGTGGGGCAGCGTCAATCAGCCGTTCGATGCCGACAAGTTCGATGCCCTGTGGGAGCGTGTCGAGGATTACCTGGCCGAGGGCGACAACTTCGTCTCCGAGTTGCACGTCGGCGCCGATCCCGAGCATTACCTGCCGATCCGCGTGACCACCGAGACCGCCTGGCACAATCTCTTCGGGCGGACGCTGTTCGTGCGTCCCGAGAGCTACAACCCCAAGGGCAAGAGCGAGTGGACCATCCTCAACGCGCCGCACTTCGAGTGCGTGCCCGAGCGTGACGGCACCCATTCCGACGGCACGGTCATCCTCAACTTCGCACGTCGCCGGGTACTCATCGCCGGCATGCGCTATGCCGGCGAAATGAAGAAGGCGATGTTCTCGGTGCAGAACTTCCTGCTGCCCGAGAAAGACGTTCTGCCCATGCACTGCAGCGCCAACGTGGGCGAGGACGGCGAGACCACGCTGTTCTTCGGTCTCTCGGGTACCGGCAAGACCACGCTATCCGCCGACCCGTCGCGCTACCTGATCGGCGACGACGAGCATGGCTGGGGCGAGGGTACCGTGTTCAACCTGGAAGGCGGGTGCTATGCCAAGTGCATCGACCTGTCCGAGAAGAACGAGCCGATCATCTGGCACGCGATTCGCTTCGGTACCGTGCTCGAGAACGTGGTGCTCGACGAGTGCCGCCATCCCGACTACAGCGATGACAGTCTGACGCAGAACTCTCGCGCCGCTTACCCTCTCGAACACATCGAGAAGCGCGTGCCGGAGAACCTGGCCGGCGAGCCCAGCGCGATCATCTTCCTGACCTGCGACATGAGCGGCGTGCTGCCGCCCGTCTCGCTGCTTTCCAAGGAAGCGGCGGCCTATCACTTTCTCTCCGGCTACACCGCCAAGGTGGGATCCACCGAGATGGGGGCCTCCGCCGGCCTGGAGGCGACCTTTTCGACCTGCTTCGGTGCCCCGTTCTTCCCGCGCCCCGCACGTGAGTACGCCGATCTCTTGATCAAGCGCGTCGAGGCCTTCGAGTCGCGCGTGTACCTGGTCAATACCGGCTGGACCGGCGGTGCCTACGGCGAGGGAGGCTCGCGCTTCAGCATCCCCACCACGCGCGCGATCATCGCGGCGATTCAGAACGGCGATCTCAAGGACGTCGAGACGCGCCACATCGACGGCTTGAACCTGGACGTGCCGGTGGCCGTGGACGGCGTCGACCCGACGCTGCTCGACCCGCGTCAGGCATGGTCGGACAGCGCCGAGTACGAACGTCACATGCGGGCGCTGGCGACGCAGTTCATCGACAACTTCGCCAAGTTCGACGGCGTCGATGACGCGATCATCGCCGCCGGGCCCTCGCTCGACTGAGCGAACCATTCGCGGAAACGCGCCTCTAACGGGGAGAGCCGGTTACCGGCTCTCCCCGTTGTGCATCGACAGGAGGGAATGCCATGCAGCGTCGTCGTTTTCTGGGGTGGCTGGGGGCCGCGGGTGCCCTCGGGGCAGTGCCGAGCCTCGTGCTGGCGCGCCCCAAGTTGTCCCTCGAGCGGGGGGCGGATGTCGAGCCGCTGACCCTGACGGATGCCGAGTGGCGGGAGCGTCTGAGTCCGGAACGCTACCGGATCCTGCGCGAGAATGGCACCGAGCCCGCGGGCAGCAGTCCGCTCGACAAAGAGACCCGGGCGGGGGAGTACCGCTGTGCGGGCTGCGACCTGCCGCTGTTCTCGTCGCGCACCAAGTATGATTCCGGCACCGGCTGGCCGAGCTTCTACGATCACATCCAGGGTCACCTGCTGACCGAGCTCGACTTCGTGCTGCTGATCCCCCGCACCGAATACCACTGCGCGCGCTGCGGTGGCCACCAGGGCCATGTCTTCGAGGACGGGCCGGCGCCCACAGGGCTGCGCTGGTGCAACAACGGCCTGGCGCTGCGCTTCGTACCCGACGCGACGTCCTGATCCGCCATCTGCGTCGCGCCGGTGGTTGTGGTACCTTGTCGCCACTTTCGTCATGTCGGCCCGCCTTGTGGTGGGCCGGAGTTTTGCCGAGTGGAGTTCGCTCGGCCCGGAGAACGTCAAGGACATCATGGACGCTAATCTCAAGATCGTTTCCCGGCTCGCCGAAGAGCTGGCCGTTCGTTCCCAGCAAGTCAGCGCCGCCGTGGCGCTGCTCGACGACGGCGCCACCGTTCCCTTCATTTCCCGTTACCGCAAGGAAGTCACCGGCGGACTGGACGATGGCCAGCTGCGCACGCTGGAAGAGCGCCTGCGCTACTTGCGCGAGCTGGAAGAACGGCGTGGCACGGTGCTGGCCAGCATCGACGAACAGGGCAAGCTGACCGATGCCCTGGCCGCGCAGATCGAGGCCGCCGATACCAAGCAGCGTCTCGAGGATTTGTACCTGCCGTACAAGAAAAAGCGTCGCACCAAGGCGCAGATCGCCCGCGAGGCGGGGCTTGCCCCCTTGGCCGAGTCGCTCTTGGCCGATCCCGATCTCGACCCCGAGACCGAAGCGGCAAGATATGTCCGTGCCGCCGAAGGCGATACGCCCGCCATCGAGGACGCCAAGGCCGCACTGGATGGCGCCAAGCAGATCCTCATGGAGCAGTTCAGCGAAGACCCCGACCTGGTCGGCCAGTTGCGTGAACGGCTGTGGAGCGAGGGGCAACTGGTGGCGCGCGTGATGAGCGGCAAGGAGCAGGAGGGGGCCAAGTTCTCGGACTACTTCGAGCACGACGAACCCTTCGCCAAGACGCCCTCGCACCGGGCCTTGGCCATGTTCCGCGGCCGCAATGAGGGAGTGCTGTCCCTGGCGATTCGTCTCCCCGGCGAGGAAGAGGCCGAGATCCATCCCGCCGAGGTGGCCATCGCCAGACACGCCGAGGTGGCGCTGACCGGCACCCGGCCGGCCACGCGCTGGCTCAAGGAAGTGGTGCGCTGGACCTGGCGCGTCAAGTTGTACACCCACCTCGAAACCGAGCTGATGAGTCGCCTGCGCGAGCGTGCCGAACGCGAGGCCATCGGCGTCTTCGCCGCCAACCTCAAGGATCTGCTGCTGGCAGCGCCGGCGGGGGCGAAAGCCACGCTGGCCATCGACCCCGGCCTGCGTACCGGCTGCAAGGTCGTGGTCGTGGACGCCACCGGCAAGTATCTGGAAGACACCGTCATCTATCCGCATGCGCCGCAGAAGCGCTGGGATCAGTCCCTGGCGACGCTGGCGGCGTTGGTCGAGAAACACGAAGTGGCCCTGATCGCGGTCGGCAACGGCACGGCCAGCCGCGAGACCGACAAGCTTGCCGGCGAGCTGGTCAAGCGTGTCTCGCGGCCGGTCGCCAAGGTCATGGTCAGCGAGGCCGGGGCGTCGGTGTACTCCGCCTCCGAACTGGCGGCGCGCGAGTTTCCACAGCTCGACGTCACCGTGCGTGGCGCGATCTCGATCGCGCGCCGTCTGCAGGATCCGCTGGCCGAGCTGGTCAAGATCGAGCCCAAGTCCATCGGGGTCGGCCAGTATCAGCACGATGTCTCCCAGGTGCAGCTGTCGCGCAGCCTGGAGGCGGTCATCGAGGACTGCGTCAACGCGGTGGGCGTGGAACTCAACACGGCCTCGAGTGCATTGCTGGCGCGGGTTTCCGGGCTCAACCCGACTCTCGCGGAGAATATCGTCGCCCAGCGCGATGCCAAAGGACAGTTCACCTCGCGTCGCGAATTGCTCGACGTCAGCCGGCTGGGGCCCAAGACGTTCGAGCAGTGCGCGGGTTTCTTGCGCATCATGAACGGTGACAACCCCCTCGATGCCAGCGCCGTCCACCCCGAGGCCTATGCGGTGGTGAATCGCATCGCCAAGCGACACCAGCGGGACCTGGCGGGCGTGATCGGCGACAGCGATTTCCTCAAGTCGTTGAATCCGGCCGATTATGTCGATGACACCTTCGGCGTGCCCACCATCAGCGACATTCTCAAGGAACTGGACAAGCCTGGACGCGATCCTCGTCCCGAGTTTCGCGCGGCCCAGTTCCGCGATGGCGTGGAAACGCTCAAGGATCTCGAACCCGGCATGGTGCTGGAAGGCAGCGTGACCAACGTCACCCACTTCGGGGCCTTCGTCGACATCGGCGTCCACCAGGATGGCCTGGTGCACATTTCGGCGTTGTCCGAGACGTTCATCGAGGACCCGCGCCAGGTGGTCAAGGCGGGCGACATCGTGAAGGTGAAAGTCATGGAAGTGGATCTCGAGCGCGCGCGAATCGGTTTGTCGATGCGCATGGGCGATACGCCCGGCGAGAGCTCGCGCGGCGGCGAACGGCCGTCGCGCCGTCAGCGCGGCGGCCGTGACCAGAACGGGCAGGGCAAGCGCGACCGGAGCCCGTCCGGTGGCGGTCTGGGCGCCCTCGGCGAGGCGCTGGAGAAGGCGCGTCGCCAATCTTGAGGCGCTCCCGAATGCGCTTGCGGCTTGAAAGGCGCCGGGACGCCTCCATAATGGTTTTTTCATGCGGCGCGCCCAGGCTGCCGTCGCATCGCCGGCATGGCCGGCGATGCGCTTGCCGCACACACGCGGCCGGCCGACACCGCCGGCCGGATACGGTCCATCGGTGACATACCGGGAGAAGCCGAGCTTTTCCCAGACGTGAGGGAATTAATCTTGTCCGAACCACTCGCCACCGCCATTCAGCGCATGCAGGGGCTGGCTCGCCAAGGGCTCTTCGGCCGCTTGCGCCGCGGCATCGAGAAGGAAGGCTTGCGCGTCGACGGCGCCGGGCGCATCGCCCAAACGCCACACCCCCATGCCCTGGGCTCCAAGCTCGCGCACCCCTATATCACCACCGATTACTCCGAGGCCCTGCTCGAGTACATCACGCCGGTGTACTGCCGGCCCACCGACGCGCTGGCGTTTCTCGGCGACCTGTTGCGCTACAGCTACCGCAAGCTCGACGATGAATTGATCTGGCCGGCCAGCATGCCGAGTCGTCTCGACGGCAACGACAGCGTGACCATCGCCGACTACGGCACCTCCAACGTCGGGACCATGAAGCATGTCTATCGCAAGGGGCTCGACGTGCGCTATGGGCGCATCATGCAGTCCATCGCCGGCGTGCATTACAACGTCTCGCTGCCGGAGGATCTGTGGCCACGGTTGCGCGAACTGGAAGGTCGCACCGGCGAGAGCCTAGAGGGGTATCGCTCCAGCCGTTATTTCGACTTGATCCGCAACTTCCGCCGTCATAGCTGGCTGTTGCTGTACCTGTTCGGCGCTTCCCCGGCGCTGGACCGCAGCTTTCTGACCGGCGAGGCACCGTCGCACCTCGAGGCACTGGGCAAGCACACCCTGGCGGGGCGCTATGCCACCAGCCTGCGCATGTCCGACCTGGGCTACCAGAACAAGGTGCAGGAGCAGCTCAAGATCTGTTTCAACTCGTTGTCGAACTACGTGGGCACGCTGCGTCACGCCATCAGCACCCCATGGCCCGACTATCAGCGCTTCGGGGTCAACGTCGATGGCGACTGGCGTCAGCTCAACGCCAATATCCTGCAGATCGAGAACGAGTATTACAGCGACATTCGTCCCAAGCGAGTGGCGCGCCACGACGAGACGCCCACCCAGGCGCTGGAAGCGCGCGGCGTCGAGTACATCGAAGTGCGCTGCCTGGACCTCGACCCCTTCACGCCGCTGGGCATCGATGAAACGCAGATGCGTTTCCTGGATACCTTCCTGCTGTGGTGCCTGCTTTCCGAGAGCCCCTGGATTCCCGACGAAGAATGCGATCGTCTCGACGACAACCGCCGCCTGGTGGTGGAGCGCGGCCGCGATCCCGACTTGATGCTCAGTGTCGGCGGTCGCCAGCGCTACCTGCGGGACTGGTCGCACGAGATCTTCGACGAGCTCGACGCGGTGGCCGAGCTGCTCGACTCTCAGGAAGACGCGACGCCGCATCGGGACGCGCTCGCTGCGCTCAAGCCGCGTCTCGACGATCCCGAATTGACGCCTTCCGGGCAGCTCTATGCGCAACTGGTCAACGAGAACATGGAGTATCTCGATCAGATGCTTGGCCTGGCCGAGCGCCAGGCCGCCGAGCTGCGCGATGCGCCCATGGATCGTGCCCGCGAGGCGCTGTTCGAGCAGCTCGTCGAAACCTCGCATCAGCAGCAGGCCGATATCGAGCGGGCCGACCATGAGGATTTCGCCACCTTTCTGGCGCACTATTTCGAACGCGCGGGCAAGCCGCTCAGCGCGGCTTGAACCAGGGCGTCGTTCCAGGGCCCGTGCACAGGTTCGCACGGGCCTTTTCGTGAATGTCGGGTCGTGAACGCCGGGGCTGAGTGTCCGGGGCGTGAGCGTCAGGCGGTCAATGCAAACAACGCGATGGGCGAGCGTGCGGCTGGCCGGAAAGCGTATAGGGAGAGATGACGATGATCATTCGACTGGCCGGCATGAGTGTGCGTCAGGGCTGTCTGCTGGGCCTTCTGATGTGTGCGCTGATGATGGGCGTGGCGCTGGTACTGCAATACGTCTATGGCTTGACGCCATGCCCGCTGTGCATCGGGCAGCGGATTGCCGTGCTGCTGGCCGCGTTCGTCTTCGCGATCGGTGCGCTGCACAATCCTGCGGGGAACCTGGGGCGCGGGCTCTACGCCGGGCTGGCGGCGCTGGCCTCGGCGCTGGGGCTGGCAGTCGCCGCGCGTCATGTATGGTTGCAGTCGTTGCCGCCGGAGAACGTACCGAGTTGCGGGCCGGGACTAGACTACATGATGGAAGTGCTGCCATTGTGGGATGTACTCTCTAGGGTGCTGGCCGGCTCTGGGGAGTGTGCCGAGATACACGGCTCGCTGCTGGGCATGTCGATCCCGCAATGGACGCTTCTGGGGTTCGCCGTGTTGCTGCTGATTCCGCTGGGCATGCTGGCCGGTATCGTGATTCGCCGCCGTTGAGGCGGCCGGGAAACGGCGGGAAGGCCGTTGCCCTCAATGTCAGGGAGCATGGCTCGCGAGGCCATGACAGGAGAGACTCACCATGCTGGAAGATACCAAGACGGCGTTGGAGCGCTGGGGCGGTGTGCATACGCTGATCGACCGCTGGCTGGAGCAGCGTCGTGACATGTTGGTGACGCTGGTGGAACTGCAGGAAGCCTGCGACGCCGAGTTGGAAACGGTCACCAAGGAGCGCATCGACGCCTTCAGCGAGACCCTGATGGATTACATCAGCGGTGGCCATTTCGAAATCTATCCGCAACTGCGTGACGAGGCGGTGGCCTTCGATGATCAGGAGGCCCTGGCACTCGCCGACCATCTGCTCGCACGCCTGGAAATGTCCACGCAAATGGTGCTGGAATTCGACAACGACTACTCGACCCCGGTGCGCTGTCAGCACTATGCGGCGCGCTTGCCGGCATGGCTCGAGCGTTTGACGAAAGGTCTGACCGAACGCTTTGCCCTCGAGGATCAGTTGATCGCGCGTCTGCATGCCGCGCATGCGCCGTCGCATGCCAGCGAGGCGGCGAGCGCGCCGCGCGCCTTGTCGTGAAGGGACGCCCCGGGCGCCACCGTGCGTTGACATCCCATGGGCAGTCAGTCGTCGGGTAGAAAGTGCGTGATACTGCCGTCGACGCCCAGCTGGGCGATGTCCACCGGGCGGCCCTGGGCATCCAGCGTGACCAGGCCGATGCCGGACTGGTTCCAGAGTCGCTCGCCGTGGCTGGCCCCTTGTGGCCGACGTGGACGAATGCGCATCGGGCGACGTTTGGTGAACCAGTTGAGTGGCGACGCAGGGGCATAAAGCCAGCGGTTGAGGCGGTCGAACGTATCCAGCAGCCGGCGGGGGAACTCGTTCTTCAATCCGCTGCTGGTGATCTGCCACAGGCGCGGCCCGTGCTGGCGCTGGCGGATATCGATGTCATAGACGAACGAGTAATGCACGTCGCCCGAGAGAATCACGTAATTGCCGGGTGTGCGGGTATGCCGAAAGATATTGAGCATGACGCTGGCGGCCCCACGGTGCGCCATCCAGTTTTCCGCATCCACCAGCAACGGCTTGCCCGCCAGGGTGAAGAGCCGTTGTATCCCCTCGATCAGCTTCACCCCGAACATCGGCGCCGGCGAGACGATGATCACCGAGCGCTGCCCGAGCAGCACCTGCTGCAGGTCGCTCAAGGCTTCCCAGTCCATCAGGCCCGACGGGTAATGACGTCGCCGCTCGCTGCGCCAGCGGTGCGTACGCGTATCGAGCACCACCAGGCGTGGCGTGGAAGGAAGCTGATAATGCCAATGATCGAAGGCATGCAGGTGCTCGATGAGGGTGTCCTGCGTCTGGCAGTCGAGTCGCCCGGCCGTGTCGCGCTGCTCGAACAGTGTCGCCAGCATGGGCCATAACGCACGAAAGGCGTCAGGGTCGTTGCCCCAGCCCTGACACAGCAGATATCCCAGCAGGGCGTTGCCGATGATGCGTCGCGAGAACGGGTGGCCGTAGGCGGTTTCCTCCCAGGCCGCGGACAGGTTCCAGTCATCGGTGACGTCGTGGTCGTCGAAGATCATCAGGATCGGCAGGTGGGCCATCACGCGTGCGGCGCGGGGCAGTCCCTCGCGGAAGGCAGCGATGATGCCGGCCTCGGTGTCGAAGATCTCCGCCAGCGTGTCGTCGAGCGTGGGGCGTGCCACCTCGATCAGCGACCAGGGCGTCGGCGACCACGCCAGCAGGTACATGGCCATGACCTCGCCCAGCGTGATCAAGTGGTTGTGGGCATTGCTGGTGGTGAAGACCGGCTTGCGGACACCGCCGAAAAAGCGCTCGCGCAGTTTTTCGTTGGCCTTGAACGCGGGCAGCAGCCGTTCGCGTCGGTAATAGGTATCGGGATGCGTGTACAGGCTCTCGGCGTCGTCGACCACCGCGCCCTGGACGCATTCGCCGAACAGTCCCAGTCGCCGGACGAGGGCATGGATGGCGACCAGCATCGGCCCGGCGACGTCGTCGGCGTAGATCTGATCGCCGCTCATCACCAGCGCCGCGGGCATGCGTTCGGGGGTGTCCCGCATCGCCTCGACATGCGCATCGGCGCGCACCAGCCCGTCGCCGGAAGGATGGTGCGGCTTGCGACACGACCCATGCAGCAGCGAATCGACACGCGAGCGCAGCACGAAACTCGGACGGATCGCCCCGTCATGCAGCAGATGCGGCGCCCAGTCGGCGATGCCTCGTGTGTTGCCACCGGCGTCGGACACGAGCAGGTCATAGCCGATCGTGCGGTTGCAGGGCAGCGGCGTGGCGAGCGGCACGTCGATGAGGTGCAGCCAGGCGTGCGTGCCCACCGGCAAGCGCCGGCACAGCGAGCTGTCCAGCGCCAGGCGTTGCTTCGACGTTTCCGCCTCCTCGGGGTGCAAGGTCAACGTCAGGTCGAGCGGACGCGACCCGACCAGCCAGATGACCAGGCGGTCGGGGAGGCAACGGCGCAGGATCGGTCCGGCCAGGACCTCGGGCAGGGAAGCGTGAGACGACGTCATGGAGCCAGCATAACGGGCGGCTCGCATGGCGTCATCAAGCGTCTCGCGCAGGGCGCAGGCAGGCGCGCACCTCGGCATCGCTGGTCTGGTCGAAGTGCCGGTACCACTGGCCCACCGAACCGAAATGCGCCGGCGTGGCCAGGCATTCGACGCGGTCGACCTCGGGACGCAGCGACGCCAGGCTTTCGGGAGCGGCGACCGGTACGGCGAGGATACAGTGCTCGGCGCCCAGGCGGCGCACCGCACGAATCGCCGCGCGCATGGTCGCGCCGGTGGCGATGCCGTCGTCGACCAGGATCACCGGCCGGCCGGCGAGCGACGGATAGGCTCGGTCGCCTCTAAATTCGCGTTCGCGACGTTCGAGCTCGTGCCGCTCGCGAGCGATGACTGAAGCGAGCCGTCGTTCGTCGAGCCCCAGTCGGTGAATGAGGGGCTCGTCGAGTACCTGCACGCCACCGCTGGCGATGGCGCCCATGGCGAATTCCTCGTGACCGGGGACGCCCAGCTTGCGCACGACCATCACGTCGAGGGTAGCGCCCAGGGCATGTGCGATCTCGGCGGCGACCGGCACGCCGCCGCGGGGCAGCCCCAGCACCAGCGCCGACGCGTCGACGCTGCCCTGTAACCGCTGGGCGAGGCGCCGGCCGGCGTCTCGACGATCTTGCAGGGGGAGTTCCTTCATGACGTGCCTCGTCGGATGCAGGCAATGGTGAAGACAGCATGGCCAGTTTTTTGCGCCCGGGCCAACCCCGCCGATCAAGGTGTCGGGGCGTGCGTCCTTTTGAGGCTGCGACGGTCGTGCAGAGAACGTTCGACGATGTCGATGCCGGGGCGATAATCGCCGGATGCCGCTTGCATGGCGCGGGTCAGGGCCAGCTCGGCGATGCGGTCGTGGTGCTGGGGCAGGGAATTGACCGCCAGGGGCAGGAAGTCCAGCAGGCGGTCGTCGCCGAATGTCGCCAGGCGCAGCCGCTCGGGCAGGCCGCCTTGCTCGAGCAGCACGTCGAAGACACCGTCCAGCAACACGTAAGAGGCGGTGACCAGGGCATCGGGAACGCCGTGTTCGTCGATCAGGCGTCGCATGAGGGCGGCGCCGGTGGCGCGGTCGTAACGCGCGCCGCTGAGCAGCAGCGGGGCATCGAGCCCGGCCTCGCGGGTGGTATCCAGAAAACCGGCACGACGTTCCACGCTGATCGACAGTTCGGGGACCGCATCCAGCCAGGCGATGCGGGTGACATCGTCGTCGATGACCGAGCGCGTCAGGGCGCCGGCGGCCTGATGGTTGTTGCTGACCACGCAGACGAAGCGCTCGGGGTCGAGGGCGCGATCCAGCGCGATGACCGGAAGCCCGCCCGCCATCAGGTCGAGGTAGAAGGGATCGTCCATGGCCAGGCTGCTGGCGACGATCAAGGCATCGCAGCGTTGCGCACGCAGGGCGCGGGCCAGCTCGCGCTCGGTATCCGGGTCGTCGTCCGACCCGGCGATCAGCAATTGATAGCCTTGACGACGCGCCCCGTTTTCCAGGCGCTTGGCCAGCCGTGCATAACTGGTGTTTTCCAGATCCGGCACGATGAAACCCAGCGTGCGACTCGCGCCACGTCGCAGCGCCGCCGCCTGAGCGTCGATGCGGTAGTCGTACTTGGCGACCACGGCCATGACGTGAGCCACCGTCTCCGGTCGGATGCGCCGCTCGGCGGCCTGGCCGTTGATCACGTAACTGGCCGTGGTGCGCGAGACGCCCGCCAGCCGAGCGATTTCTGCGAGAGTCATGGACATTCCTTGAGCGAGCCGGTGACACGAAGGCGCCTATTCTAGAGGCTGACGGGCAGTCTTGCCTGCCTGACCCTGCGAAGGTCTAGTGTCGTGCCGCTTGATAAATCGCGATGAACGTTTCAGCATTGCTTCCAAGATAGCTGACACGATTCAGCCCGTCATCCCCCAGGTTCCTGGACACGAGCCGGCGGGCGCGATCGCTGGCCTTACCCGAGGGGCGGATGGCTCCGCTCCGGCGGCATTCTGGAGATCTCCATGCTGACACTGACAAGTGACGACGTTCTGCTCGACCGGCACGCCGACGACTGGCGCGATGCCCTGGACCAGGCCGCCGAGGCGCTGGTCGAGGCCGGACGCGTGGCGCCCGGTTACCGTGACGGCCTGCACGCGCGCGAGGCGCAGTCGTCGACCTATCTCGGCAATGGCATTGCCATTCCCCACGGCACCCCCGAGAGCCGCGAACACGTCAAGACGACCGGCGTGCGGGTGTTGCAGTTCCCGCGTGGCATCGAGTGGCACGACGGTCAGCGGGTGACGCTGCTGGTGACCATCGCCGCCCAGAGCGATGAGCACCTCGATATCCTGCGTCAGCTCACGCACGTACTCGACCGCGATGGCGTGGCCGAGCGCCTGGCGGCGGCGGATAGCCGTGAAGAGGTCATTGCGTTGCTGTCCAGGGCGCCGATCGAGGCCCGCCTGGATGCCGACACGCTGTGCCTGGGATTCCCCGCGCGTGATCGTTTCGAGCTGGCACTGGCCGCCGCGGCGCGCTTGCGCCAGGTGGGCAGCGTGGACAGCAGCTTCGTGGCCGAGGTCAATACGCTGGAGCCGGTGGCGCTGGGCCAGGGGCTGTGGCTGGTGAGCAGTGCCCGTGGCGTCGTCACGCCGGCGCTGGGCGTGGCCACGCCCGAGCAGGCATTCGTGGGCCCCAAGGGGCCGGTCAATGCGGTGTTCTGCCTGGCGGCCCAGGGCGATGCCCATCGTGGGCTGCTCGAACGCCTGGGCATCCTGCTCGACGCGGGGGACGGCGAAAGCCTGGCCGACGCCGACGCGGCGACATTGCTGGCGCGTCTGTCGGGGGAGTCCGCCGACGCCGATACCGCGCGTGCCACGGTGCTCAACGCGCATGGGCTGCATGCGCGTCCGGCCAAGCAATTGGTGCAGGTCGCTCGGCGTCAGCGCGTGCCGGTCAAGGTGCGCCTGCTGGAGGGCTCGGGTCAGGCGGTGTCGGCGGCGAGTCTCACCAAGGTCATCGGTCTGGGCGCGCGGCGCGGTCAAGTGCTGGTGTTTTCCGCCGAGGGCGAGGGGGCCGGGGAGGCGCTCGACGCGCTCGTCGCGGCCGTCAAGGATGGGCTCGGCGAGCATGTCACGCCACTCCAGGAAACGCCGCTCGAGTCGCCCGCCGCCGAGGACGAGCCTCTTCCCGCGCCCCTGGAAGACGATGTCGCGCATCCCGCGGTCCCCGCGTCGCCGGGGCTGGCGATCGCGCCGGTCTTCGTGATGCGTACGCCGCGTTTCGAGTACCCCGAGCGCGCCAGCGACCTGGATGACGCGCGCCGCGGCGACAGCGACGCGCAACTGGCGCGTCTCGATGCCGCGATCGAGGAGGCCGCCGAGCAGTTGCGTGCCCTGGTACGTACCGCGCAGGGAGGCGAGGTCGCCGAGATCCTGTCGATGCACGAGGAAATGCTCGACGATCCCGAGCTGCGTGAAGCGGCGCACGAATCGCTGAATACCGGCATGAGTGCCGAGGCGGCATGGTGGTCGGCCATCGATACCGCCGCCCGCGCCCAGGAGAATCTCGCCGATCGCTTGCTCGCCGAACGTGCCGCCGACCTGCGCGATGTCGGCCGTCGCGTGCTGGGAATCCTGTGCGGCGTGCGCCTGCCCACGCCGCCGGAGACGCCCTACGTGCTGGTCACCGACGATGTCGGCCCGTCCGATGTGGCGCGGCTGGATACCAGCAAGGTGCGGGGGCTGGTCACCGCCCGTGGCGGTGCCACCTCGCACAGCGCGATTCTTGCCCGGGCACTGGGCATCCCCGCCGTGGTGGGGGCCGGCGAGCGGGTGCTGACGCTGGTCAACGATACCGAGATCATCGTCGATGGCGAGCGTGGCCGGGTGATCCCGGCGCCTTCCGCCGAGCGTCGCTCGCGTACCGAGCTGCGCTTGAAGGAGCACGAGATGCGCGAGCGCGAGGCGTATGCCGCGCGCCACGAGGAGGGCCGGACCCAGGATGGCCACCGTGTCGAGGTCGCCGCCAACCTGGGCAACACGGCCCATGCGGCGGATGCCGTCGAACGCGGCGCCGAGGGTGTGGGGCTGCTGCGTACCGAATTCGTGTTCATGGCGCATCCCGACGCCCCGGATCTGGACACCCAGATCGCCGAATATCGCCAGGCCATCGACGCGCTCGACGGGCGCCCGCTGGTGGCACGCACGCTGGACGTCGGCGGCGACAAGCCCCTGCCGTACTGGCCGCTGCCCCAGGAAGACAATCCGTTCCTCGGCTTGCGCGGCATCCGCCTGGCCCTGACGCGTCCCGAGGTGCTCGAGACGCAGCTGCGTGCCCTGCTGACCGCCGCCGGCGATCGGCCGCTGCGCATCATGTTCCCGATGGTCAAGGACATCGCCGAGTTCCGCGCCGCTCGCGAGATCTTCGACCGCGTGCAGGCCGAGGTTCAGGCCGGCGACGTGCAACTGGGGGTGATGATCGAGATTCCTTCGTGCGCGTTGCTGGCGCCGAGCCTGGCCGCCGAGGTGGATTTCTTCTCCATCGGCACCAACGACCTGACCCAGTACACCCTGGCCATCGACCGCGGCCATGCCGAGCTGTCGGCCCAGGCCGACGGTTTGCACCCGGCGGTGCTGGCGCTGATCCGCATGACCGTCGATGCGGCGCACGCCCAGGGCAAATGGGTGGGCGTGTGCGGCGAACTGGCCAGCGATGCCCAGGCGGTGGCCGTCCTGGTGGGGCTGGGCGTCGACGAGCTGTCGGTGTCGGCAAGGCAGGTGCCCATGGTCAAGGCGCGGCTGCGCGAGTTGACCCTCGCCACCGCGCGCCAGCACGCCGAGACCGCCTTGCGTCAGGCGACCAGCGACGCCGTGCGCGAAGCGCTGGAGGCCCTCTGATGGCGCGCGTGCTGACATTGACCCTCAATCCCGCCCTGGACCTGGCGATTCGCCTGCCCGCGCTGACCCTGGGGGCGGTCAATCGCACCGATGCCACCCACCTCGAGGCGGCGGGCAAGGGCGTCAACGTCGCCCGGGTGCTGGTCGCGCTGGGACACGAGGTGGCGGTGACCGGCTTTCTGGGCGGCGACAACGATGGCGCTTTCGTGCGCGCCTTCGCCGACTGGGGACTGGAGGATGCCTTCCTGCGCCTGGCCGGCGACACGCGCATCAATGCCAAGGTGGCCGAGGCCCGGGGACGCGTCACCGATATCAACGGCCCCGGGCTCGACGTCTCGCGCGATGATCTGGCGGCCTTGTACCGCGCGCTCGAGGCGCGGCTGACGGATGCCGCGACACGTCCCGACGCGGTGGTGATTGCCGGCAGTCTTCCCCCGGGGGTGGCGCCCGACGATCTGGGCGCCTTGATTCGCTGGCTGCGTGCGCATGACCTGCCGGTCTGGGTGGACACCAGTGGCGCGGCGTTGAGCGCCGCGATCGCGGCCACGCCGAGTGCCGTCAAACCCAACGAGACGGAACTGGCCGAGTGGGCCGGCGAGCCCCTGGCGGACATGACCGCGCGCGTCGCCGCCGCGACGCGCTTGCACGCGGCGGGCATCGAACATGCGCTGGTCTCGCTGGGAGGCGAGGGCATGCTGTGGGTGGGACCGCAAGGCAGCTGGCAGGCCACGCCGCCGCCGGTCGAGGTCGCCAGTACCGTGTGTGCCGGTGACACCCTGCTGGCAGCGATGCTGCATGGTCAATTGGCGGGCTTGCCTGCCGAGGACGCGTTGCGCCTAGCGAGCGGATTGTCCGCCGAGGCGGTGCGCCATGTCGGGGTCGGCGATGTGAAGGCCTCGGACCTAGAGCAACTCCAACAACGCACGCGCGTTCGTCGGCTCGACGACGGCGCGAGGGAGACCCTATGAAAGCGATCCTGATCACGGCCTGCCCGAGCGGCGTGGCCACGACGTTCCTGGCGGCTCGGCGTCTCGAGCACGCGGCCCAGCGGCGCGGCTGGCAGGTCACGGTGGAAATGCATGGCGAGCTCGAACCGCCGCAGCCTGTCTCGGACGCGGCATTGCGCGATGCCGACCTGGTGGTGGTGGCCGCCGACCATGTGCCCGATGCCGCGCGCTTCACCGACAAGCGACTGTTCCGGGCGCCGATCGCCGAGGCGCTGCCCGATCCCGATGCCTTCCTGTCGCGCGCCGAACGCGAGGCCGCTCCCTACAGTGGCGACGCGGCCGGCGCCGACACGAATGCCGCTCCCGCGGCGGGGGAGGCCCGGGGGAAGCGCATCGTGGCGGTGACGGCCTGTCCGACCGGCGTCGCGCATACCTTCATGGCCGCCGAAGCACTGGAAGACGCCGGGCGCAGCCTGGGGCATCACATGCGCGTCGAGACGCAAGGCTCGGTGGGCGCTCAGAACCAGCTGACCGAGGCGGAGATCGCCGACGCCGACGTGGTGCTGCTGGCCTGCGATATCGAAGTCGACGACGAACGCTTCGCCGGCAAGCCTATCTATCGTACGTCCACGGGCAATGCCCTCAAGAAGGCCAAGCCGACCATTGAGGAGGCGCTGGCCAATGCCGCCGTGGAGAGCCAGGCGACAGGGATCGCGAATGACGGCGGCAAGGCCAAGAGCGTCAAGGAGAAGGGCGTTTACAAGCACTTGCTGACCGGGGTGTCGTTCATGCTGCCCATGGTCGTCGCCGGCGGGTTGTGCATCGCGTTGTCGTTCGTGTTCGGCATCCAGGCCTACGAAGAAGAGGGCACGCTGGCCGCTGCCTTGATGCAGATCGGTGGCGGAACCGCCTTTGCCTTGATGGTGCCCGTACTGGCGGGCTACATCGCCTATTCGATCGCCGATCGTCCCGGCATCGCGCCGGGCATGATCGGCGGCATGCTCGCCAGCAACATCGGTGCAGGCTTCATCGGGGGGATCCTCGCCGGCTTTCTCGCGGGGTACGCGGCGAAGGCGATCACGCGCTATCTCAAGCTGCCGGCGAGCGTGGAATCGCTCAAGCCGATCCTCATCATTCCGCTGCTGGCGAGTCTGTTGACCGGTCTGGTGATGATCTACGTGATCGGCACGCCGGTGGCCGGTGTCCTCGATGCGCTGACCAACTTCCTCAACGGCATGGGGTCGACCAATGCCGTGCTGCTGGGGCTGTTGCTGGGCGGCATGATGTGCGTCGACATGGGCGGGCCGGTCAACAAGGCGGCGTACACCTTTGGCGTGGGCCTGCTGTCGAGCGAGACCTATGCCCCCATGGCGGCGATCATGGCGGCGGGCATGGTGCCGCCACTGGCCATGGGGATCGCCAGCATGCTGGCCAGGCACAAGTTCGCCCAGAGTGAGCGTGAGGGCGGCAAGGCGGCCTTCGTGCTGGGGCTCTGCTTCATCACCGAAGGGGCCATTCCCTTCGCCGCCAAGGATCCACTGCGGGTGCTGCCGGTCTGTATCGTCGGCGGCGCGGTGACCGGGGCGCTGTCGATGTATTTCGGCATCCAGCTGATGGCGCCGCATGGCGGGCTGTTCGTGCTGCTGATTCCCAACGCGGTTAATCTCGCCCTGTTGTATCTGCTCTGCATCGCGGTGGGAGCGGTGATCGCCGGTGTGGCCTATGCCATTATCAAGCCGGGTGCCTCCGCCGTGCCGGTGGCGGAAGGTGCCGCGTCCTGAGGCGACGGTCTCGCATCACCGATACGCAAGGAGCGCCCCATGGGGCGCTCCTTTTCATTGGTGGGCGCATCGGCGAGCGATGACGGATGCTGTGTGCCATGCCACGCGCGCAATGACGTGCGGCCCTGAGGCGTGGGCAATAAAAAAGGGGCGCATCCTGGATGCGCCCCTGCTCGCGTCATGGCCGGAAAATGGCCCGTTTCACGGTCATGCCGGCGGTTGTTCGGGGCTGTCCGGCATGGTCACGTTGCCTGGTGCTTCCCGGTTCATGTGCAGGAAGTGCAGGTGACGTTCGTACTGATCGAGAATGTCCTCGATGACCTGTTCCTTGCTGTAGCCCATCAGGTCATACCCCTGGCTGCCTTCGAGAAGATAGACCTCCAGGCGATAGTAATAGGCATTGGCCTGCTGGGCGCGCAGTGCGAACGAGGGGGTCGCGAACCGGCGTGGCCAGATCTGATAGGTGAAGTTCTGCTCGTCGCCGAGACCGACGTTGAGAGCCAGATGCGGGTCGTCGCCGTCTTCTTCGACGACCTCGACCTCGACGCCCTGTTGGCTCAACGCCTGACTGACGTCCTGCATGGCCGGTTTGCCTACCTCATCGAGGAAGCGGCGCGCCTGCTTGCTGCCCGGGAAACTCATGGCACGGCCCAGGCGCTGGCGCCAGCCACGTGGCGTACGTTCTGCCGCGCCGGTGCGGCTGGAAAGGTGACCGGCCAGGCTCGCGCGGTGACTGTCTTCCTTGAAGCCTTCCACTCGCAGGGCCTTGAACAGCCCCGCCATCATGAAGAACAGCACGATGGAGAACGGCAGCCCGGTGATGACCACCACGCTCTGCAGTGCCGACAAGCCGCCGGCCATCAATAGCGCCAGGGTCAGCAGGCCGATCACGCAGGCCCAGAGGATGCGCATCCAGATCGGTGCGTCGCTGTTCACGTCCTTGAGCCTAGACGTGAAATTGGAGAGTACCAGCGCCCCGGAGTCGCCGGAGGTCACGAAGAACACGATGGCCAGAATGGTGGTGACGATGGTCGTCAGCCCGGTCCACGGCAGTGACTCGAGGAACAGGTAAATGGAGGAGGCCGGCGTGTTCATCGCCGCATCGCCGAAGTCCGCCGCGCCGTTCATGACCATGTCGATGGCGCTGTTCCCCATGATCGACATCCACGCCATCATGAAGACCAGCGGCAGCATCAGCGTGCCGGCGACGAATTCACGAATGGTGCGGCCGCGGGAGATGCGCGCCAGGAAGAGTCCCACGAACGGCCCCCAGGCAATCCACCAGGCCCAGAAGAAGATCGTCCAGCCATTGAGCCAGGCGGTGGGCGGATCGAAGGCGTAGGTATTCATCGACAGGCTGATGAAGTCGGAGAAATAGTCGCCGACGTTGAGCACCAGCGCGTTGAGCAGAAACAGCGTCTTGCCGCTGAAGAGCACGAACAGCAGCAGCAACAGCGCCAACAGCATGTTGAACTCGGAAAGGCGGCGGATGCCCTTCTCGACCCCGGTGACGGCGGAGACGGTGGCGAAGAACACGATCATGATCACCAGCGCGGCCTGCACCAGGGTGTTCTCGGGAATCGAGAACATGTAGTTGAGACCGAAATTGAGCTGGATGACACCGATCCCCAGGCTGGTGGCGATGCCGAATACCGTGCCCAGAACGGCGGCGGTATCCACGGTATGGCCGATGGGACCGTGAATCTTCTTGCCGAAGATCGGATAGAGTGCGCTGCGGATGGTCAGCGGCAGATTGTGCCGATAGCTGAAGAACGCCAGCGACATCCCCACCAGGGTGTAGATGCCCCAGCCGGAAAGCCCCCAGTGCAGGAACGTCAACTGCATGGCGTGACGTGCGGCTTCCACCGTGTTGCCGTCTCCCTGAGGCGGCGCCAGGAACTGCGATACCGGCTCCGCGATGCAGAAGAACAGCAGGTCGATGCCGATGCCCGCCGAGAAGAGCATGGCCGCCCATGAGGCCATGTTGAAATCGGGCGTGGAATGATCCGGTCCCAGCTTGATCTTGCCGAAGCGTGATAGGCCGATGGCGATCACGAAGACCAGGTAGGCGACCACGGCCAGAAAGTAGTACCAGCCGAAAGAGTCGGAGATCCATCCCAGCACGGCATTGATCACGCCACTGGCCGAGTCGGTGAAGAACATCGTCCATAGCGCGAAGAGCACGATGCCGATCGCCGAACTGAAGAAGACCGCCGGATTGAGGCGATCGCGACTGACGTCGTCGGTGTGTTGTAGAGGCATGAGCGATCCTCGAGTTGTCGTAAGCGCGGCAGTAGCGTGACGTCATGTCACGGCACATCCTTCTTCACTATGGCCAAGTTGCGTGAAAACGCGATGTGGCCGTCGTGAGATATGCCGTCATTGTCTTGACGACGATCTCTCCAGGCGAGCGCCTTGGTAGCGGCACCCTGACCGCTGCCGAGAGGTTCGCCGCAAGCGCGACCGGAGTCGAGTCCGGGGCGCGTTGCGGGGAGACGTCGCATGCTACCGATGAAAGGTTATCGTGTTTTATTGATTGACCGTTCAATCAAAATACTTTGTTATGCATCGCCTTTCAACCTCGAGCGGCTATCGTCTGCGCTAGCGACTTCCCTGCGGCGTTTGGCTAATGGTCGACGCTGCGACATGCTTCTAGTATTCACACATACGTTTGCATGATTAACAGGTGGGCCATGTCTCCATACGCTGCACCGCTACGCGACATTCGCTTCGTGCTCGACACCTTGCTCGAGCACCGTTCGTTGGCATTGCCGCAATACCAGGATCTTTCTCCCGATGTGATCGACGCCGTGCTCGAGGAGGCCGGCCGAGTGGCGGGCGATGTCTGGGCGCCGCTCAACCAGGACGGTGACCGCCACGGATGTCGACTGGAGGGGGGTGAGGTGCTTACGCCTCCAGGCTTCGCCGAGGCGTATCGCGCCTTCGTCGAGGGCGGCTGGAACGGCATCGGCAGCGACCCCGAACACGGCGGCCAGGGGCTGCCCGAGGTGGTGGCCAGTGCGGTACAGGAAATGTGGCAAGGCGCCAACATGGCGCTGGCCTTGTGCCCCCTGTTGACCGCGGGCGCCGTGGAGGCGCTGGCGCAGCATGGCGACGAGGCGCTCAAGGCGCGTTATCTCGAGAAGCTGGTGAGCGGCGAGTGGACGGGGACCATGAACCTCACCGAGCCACAGGCCGGCTCCGATCTCTCGGTGGTGCGTACCCGTGCAGTACCCGACGGTGCGCATTACCGCCTGCATGGCCAGAAGATCTTCATCACCTGGGGCGAGCACGACTGCGCAGAGAATATCGTGCATCTGGTGCTGGCGCGTTTGCCGGATGCCGCCGAGGGCAACCAGGGCATCTCACTGTTTCTGGTGCCCAAGCGGCTGGTGGACGGGCAGGGTCGACTGGGCGAGCGCAACGACGTGAACTGTGTCTCGCTGGAACACAAGCTGGGAATTCACGGGTCGCCGACCTGCATGCTCGGTTTCGGTGAACGTGACGGTGCCATCGGCTATCTGGTCGGCGAGCCTGGCCGGGGGCTGGCGCACATGTTCACGATGATGAACGCGGCCCGCCACAAGGTCGGGATTCAAGGCATCGGCGTCGCCGAACGCGCCTATCAGCAGGCCCTGGCCTATGCCCGTGAACGTGTCCAGGGGCGCGTGCCCAAGTCCCGCGGTGGCGGCCCCGCAACACTCATCGAGCATTACGATGTGCGGCGCATGCTGCTGTCGATGCGGGCACGTCTGGAAGCGTTGCGTGCCCTGGCCCTGTTGTCGGCCAGCGAAATGGATATCGCGCGTCATGCGGAATCCACCGAGGCGCGTGAGCGAGCCCAGCAGCGTGTCGATCTGTACACCCCGATCGTCAAGGCCTTCTCGACCGATCAGGCCGTGGACATTGCGTCGTTGGCCGTCCAGGTGCACGGCGGCATGGGGTACATCGAGGAAACCGGCGTTGCGCAGCATCTCCGCGACGCGCGCATCGCGCCGATCTACGAGGGTACCAACGGCATACAGGCGCTCGATCTGGTGACACGCAAGCTTCACCGTGACCGCGGGGCGGCCCTGAATTCGGTTCTCGACGAGGTGGCGGTCTGTGCGGCGTCGCTGGCGAACGATCCCGAGCTCGCCGCGTGGGGGCGTGCATTGCGCGACGGTGTCGACGATACGCGCCGCGCCCTGGAGGTGGTGCTGGAACGTGCCGCCGATGCCGAGAAGGGCCATGATGCGCTCCAGGCCCTGGCCACGCCGATGCTCGATCTGGTCGGCCATGTCCTGTGTGCCTGGCAGATGGGACGTGCTGCGCTGCGGGCACGCGCGGCCCTGCAGGACGGCTACGAGGACACGGCCTTTTATCGAGCCAAGCTGGCCAGTGCCGAGTTCGTGGTGTGCCATTGGTTGCCTCGGGGGCGTGCACAGCTGGCCGCCATCGAGGCCGCGCCGGCGCTGTTCGACGCGCCCTTGTGAGGCCGCGCACGGCTCAGCGTGCGGGGTCGACGAATCCGTTCAGGGACGTGTTGCGGCGAAACCAGCCGGCGATGCTGGCGCGGGGGGCCTGGGTGGGCAGCACCTCATGGGGAATGCGGTCGGCGAGAAAGCACACGAAGGTCCCGAGCCTGGGGGAAACGCGTGCCACTTCGCGTTCGGGGACGTCGGGATCGAACAGGACCATCTCGCCCCCGTGGTCGTGCGACCAGGCCGGGTTGAGGTAGGCCACGCTCGAGACGACACGATTGGAACGGCCGCGAAAGCTGTCGAGGTGCTTCTTGTAGAACGCGCCTGGCGGGTAGAGGGCGAAATGCGCCTCGAACTCGAACAGCCCCAGGTATAGCGCCCGGTTGATCTCCTGCTGCAGCAGCGCCATCACCGCCAGGTATTGGCGCTGGGCGCGGCTTTCGCGGTCCAGCCAGTGAATGGCGTCGCCGCGGACCTCGCGCTTGATGCGATGCGCCTGACCGCGCCCGATCCCGGCGACCTCCAGCGCCGCCTGTTCCTCGAGGCCATGCAGTTCGGCATGCAGCGTTCGGCACAACGAGGCATCGAGGAATTCCTCGGCGACGAACCAGCCTTGCGTGACCAGTGCCTCCATCAGCGCGGGGAGGGCGACGATATCGAGGTAGTCGGCGGCGATATGGCGTGACATGCGCGATGGACTCGTGAGTGGCTCAGGGCAGTGACGTGGGGCGAGGCGCCAGATGGCGCACGGGCCGGCCGGGTGGCGCATGGTCGAGGCTGATCGGTCGCGCGAAGCCGACCGCCAGGAGTTCGACCAGCATCATGGCCGAGAGCCCCCAGATGACATAGTCCTGATAGGCGTAGCTGGGCACGTAATAGACCCGCTCGCCGTGGCGGATGGCATCGGTATGGCTGCGCTGATCCTGGAGCAGCCAGGTCAGCGGCACCTCGAAGATGGCGTCGAGTTCATTGCCGTCCGGCTGCAAGGGCAAGTTCGGCGGAATCAGCCCGACGAACGGCGTCACGCACAAGCCATGGCGCGAGATGACATCGCTCAGCCGCCCCAGCGGCTCGACCCGTGATGGCGGCAGCTGAATTTCCTCGCTTGCCTCGCGCAGGGCCGTGGCCCACAGGTCGGCATCTTCGGGTTCGACCTTGCCGCCGGGAAAGGCCACCTGGCCGCCGTGCTGGGCGAGATGCCCGGCACGCCGCGTCAGCAGCAAGGTCGGCTCCTCGCGCGCGACGATCGGCAACAGCACCGCCGCCCGAGGCATGCCGACACTCAGGCGTTGCGGGTGATGCGCTTGCAGGCGTTTGCGGAGTTTCTCTAACATGAGGCGGTCGATGGCGGCGTAGGTGACGAAGGCGATATTACGTCGAGTCTACGCAATGCGGCCGCGACAGGCGAGGCATGACGATCGCCGATTCATTCTTCAGGTGACGGGGCCCGTCACCGCCGCCCGAGGACGACCATGAACTTCTGCAGCCATTGTGGCCATTCCGTGCGCTTCGCGATTCCCGAGGGCGACGACCGCGGGCGTTTTCTCTGTGACGCCTGCGGCACCGTGCATTACCAGAACCCGCGCATCGTGGCCGGTACCCTGCCGGTCTCCGACGGTCGCGTGCTGTTGTGTCGCCGGGCGATCGCGCCGCGTCTGGGGTACTGGACGCTGCCCGCGGGGTTCATGGAAAACGGCGAAACCACGAGCGAGGCCGCGGCGCGCGAAACCCGCGAGGAAGCCTGTGCCGAGGTCGACCTCCGGGGGCTTTACACCATGATCAGCCTGCCGCACATCGACCAGGTGTACATGATCTTTCGCGGCGATCTGCGCGGCGACTACGCGCCCGGGCCCGAGAGTCTCGAAGTGGCGCTGTTCTCCGAGGCCGAGATTCCCTGGCACGAACTGGCCTTTCCCACCATCGAGCGCACGCTGCGGCATTACTTCGACGACCGTCTCAACGACGATTATCCGTTGCATGTCAGCGACATCACCGCCGAGGACCGCGAACGTTACCTCGGCAGTGCGTGACCCGGCCGCTGCCCATGATCGCTGGCGCCTACTAGGCCATGTGCGCAACGTCGGCGGGCGCGGGCGGTCTTCTTTCCAAGCCTAGACGTCCGCCAGTTGCCAGGCCTCGTACGCCGGCTCTTCGTAGGGGTGCGCCAGCTTGAGCGCGGCGACGGCCGCTTCCAGGCGAGCATCCTCGCAGACCAGTTCGACCTTGAGCTCCTCGACGTGGCTGAGCGCGCCGACTTGCCCGATATGCGGGTCGGCACCGTCGAGGGGGCGGAATTGCCCCTGCCCGGCGGTCTGGAAGCAGCAGGCCTCATAGTCGCCGATGCGCCCGGCGCCGGTGGCGAACACTGCCTCCTTGACGCTTTCGGCTTCCTCCACGGGCACGAAAAAAGCAAGCTTGTACATTCTCGACTCCTGTTGCGTTGACCCTTGTGGCGTTGACGTCCGTTGCGTAGAACGTGAGGCGTCTCGTGTACGCCGGTGCCGCGCCGACTGCGCGGGTGTCTTGATGATGGCATAATGCCGGGCAGCTGTCGGTCCAGGACGGAACCAACGATGTTGAAGTGGATATGTGTGGTGCTGGTGGTACTGATCACACTGCTGCAGTACCACCTGTGGTTCGGTGAAGGCGGGGTGCGCGAACTCAATCACATTCGCAGCCGTGCCGATGTACTCGAGCAGGAAAACGATCGCCTGCAGGCGCGCAACGATCGCCTGGCGGCGGAGGTGATCGATCTCAAGAACGGGCTCGATGCCATCGAAGAGCGTGCGCGCAGCGATCTGGGCATGGTGCGTCAGGACGAGCAGTTTTTCTGGGTGCCCGGCGTGGTGGCCGAGCGTTCCATCGTCGAGCAAAGCGCGTCCACGCTGCGCGGCGATCCCGAAAAAGCCTCATCGATGCCCGAGGAGGCCTCGCCATGAGTCGTCTGTGGCTGATCGTGCCGGCAGCCGGACAGGGGCGCCGGATGGGGGCCGAGTGCCCCAAGCAGTATCTCGACATCGCCGGGCGTCCGGTCCTGGCGCATACCCTGGCGCGCCTGCACGAAGCCTTCCCGGAAGCCGCGTTGCGCCTGTGCCTCGACCCCGACGACACGCGCTTTTCGCCCGAGTGGGTACCGTTCGCCGATTGGCAGCGGGTGGCCGGTGGCCGGGAGCGAGTCGATTCGGTGGAAAACGCCCTGGCGAGTCTCGCCGATGTCGCGGCGGACGACGACCTGGTGCTGGTCCACGATGTGGCGCGGCCCTGCGTGGCCGTCGAGGATTTACGGCGCCTGCGCGAGGCATTGACGACGAGCCCCGAGGGCGGTCTGCTGGCGGCCCCGGTGGCCGATACCATGAAGCGCGCCGACGCGCGCGGGCATGTGGTACATACCGTCTCGCGCGAGGGGCTGTGGCACGCCATGACGCCGCAGGGCGCGCCTTATCGCGTGCTGTGTCGCGCCTTCGCTCATGCCCGGGGGGCGGGCGTCGTCCTCACCGATGAAGCCTCGGCGCTGGAAGCCTGGGGGCTGGCGCCGCGTCTGGTGCCCGGGCGCCGCGACAATCTCAAGATCACCCATCCCGAGGATCTTGCGCTCGCCACACGACTGCTGGCTGGCGATCCGGCCAGCCGACGCGCCACCGGCGCACTTTCCGACGACTCACTCGCCGACGAGGCTCGTTCATGACGCTACGCATTGGCCACGGCTTCGACGTCCATCGCTTTGGCGATGGCGACCACCTGATGATCGGTGGCGTACGCATCCCCTATGTACAAGGCTTCGTCGCCCACTCCGATGGCGACGTGCTGCTGCACGCGATCTGCGATGCCCTGCTCGGTGCCTGCGCGCTGGGCGATATCGGCCGTCACTTTCCCGACACCGACGCGGCCTGGGCGGGGGCCGATAGCCGCGACCTGCTGCGTCACGTCCACACCCTGGTGATGGCCGCCGGCTATGCAGTCGCCAACCTGGATGCCACCGTGATCGCCCAGGCGCCGCGCATGGCCGAGCACATACCCGCCATGCGCGCGTGCATCGCCGAGGATCTGGACCTCGACACCACGGCGGTCAACGTCAAGGCGACCACCAGCGAGCGGCTCGGTTTCACCGGCCGCAAGGAAGGTATCGCCGCCGAGGCGGTGGTGTTGTTGATGCCGACGGGAATGACATGAGCGAGACGCCGATCTGGCCACCCCGGTGGCCCCGCGCGCATGGCGGCCCGCTGGCCGCAGGGGACTTCCGCGCGACGCCCGAGGACTTCATCGTCGAGGAGGTGTTCGACTTCGCTCCGGAAGGCCAGGGCGAACACCTCTGGTTGTGGATCGAGAAGCGCGACCTGACGACGCCGGAAGCCGCCAAGCGGGTGGCGCGAGCGTGTGGCGTGCGTCCGCGAGACGTGGGCTACAGCGGCCTCAAGGACCGTGTCGCGGTGACGCGTCAGTGGTTGTCGGTGCACCTGCCCGGACGCGAGGCGCCCGCAGAGCTGACGGCGACGCTGGCGACGTCGGGCATCGCGATTCTCGACGCACGTCGCCATCCCCGCAAGCTCAAGCGCGGGGTGCATCGACTGAATCGCTTCACGCTACGCTTGACGGGGGATATCGCCGAGCATCCGGGCTTGTCGCGACAGTGGCAGACGCTTTGCGAGGCGGGGGTGCCGAACTACTTCGGACCGCAGCGTTTCGGTCGCGAGGGACGCAATCTGATCATGGCGCGATCAGCCTTCGCCCGGGGATGGCGCAAGCGTGACGATCCGCATGGCATGCAGCTTTCCGCGGCGCGCAGCTTCCTGTTCAATGAGGTACTGGCGGCGCGTCTGCGCACTGACTGCTGGCGGACCCCGCGCGATGGCGATGTCCTGGCCCTGGCCGGCAGCGCCAGCCGTTTCGTGACGGAGACCGTCGATGCCACGCTGCTCGATCGCGCGCGGCGTGGCGATGTCGCGCCGACCGGGCCGCTATGGGGCAAGGGCCGGCAGGAGAGCGGCGCCGAGGTGGCGGCGCTGGAAGCCGACATCATGGCGACGCATGCCGCGCTGTCCCAGGGGTTGGAAGCGGCCGGCGCGCGCATGGATCGACGCCCCTTGTGCTTGCGTCTCGAGACGCCGGCGCTGCGTCTCGACGAGGAGGGCGGCGTGGTGGTGAGTTTCGGCCTGCCGCGCGGCGCCTTCGCCACGGCGGTGCTGCGCGAATTGATGCAACACCCCGTCCTTTGAGCGGGGTGCGATGCGCCGGGGATTGCCGATCCCGGGGCACTTTCAGGGAAAGCAAGAGGACATCTATGCGCAAGCTATTGTTATCCAACGATGACGGCGTCCACGCGCCGGGACTGCGTGCGCTCCACGATGCGCTCGACAGACATGGACGGCTGCGGGTGGTGGCGCCCGACCGGGACAAGAGCGGGGCCAGCAATTCGTTGACCTTGACGCGCCCTCTATCCTTGACGGCGCTCGACAACGGCTTCTATTCGGTCGACGGGACGCCTGCCGATTGCGTGTACCTGGGCGTCAACGGGGTCTGGGACGAAAAGCCCGACCTGGTGATTTCGGGCATCAATCATGGTGGCAACCTGGGCGACGACGTGCTCTATTCCGGAACCGTGGCCGCTGCCATGGAGGGACGCAACCTGGGCATGGCCGCGATTGCCATTTCCCTGTGCGGCGAACGTTACTTCGACACGGCGGGGCGTGTCGCGGCGACCCTGGTCGGGGCGGCCGAATCGTTGTCGTTACCGCCGCGCAGCCTGCTCAACGTCAATGTGCCGGACGTGCCCTGGGAAGAGATTCAGGGCGTGCGGGTGACGCGAATGGGCTATCGCGGCCCTGCCGCGGAACCCATGCGAGTGCGCGACCCGCGCGGTCGCGAGCGTTACTGGATTGCGGCTGCCGGCGACAATGCCGATGATGGCGAGGATACCGATTTCGCCGCCATCGAGTCGGGATTCGTGTCGATCACCCCTCTGCAGACCGATCTCACCCGCCATGCGGCACTGGATGACGTACGGAACTGGCTGGATGCATTGTCGAATTCCTGATACGCAAGATACCCATCGTCTCGGCGGTATCGGCATGACCTCGCAGCGTACCCGCAACCGCTTGATCCGGCGGTTGCAGGCGAACGGCATTCGCGACACGCGGGTGCTGGAGACCATGGCGCGCGAGCCGCGCCACCTCTTCGTCGACGAGGCCCTGGCGCATCGTGCCTACGAGGACACCGCGCTTCCCCTGGGGCACGGACAGACGCTGTCGCAACCCTGGATCGTGGCCCGCATGACGGAACTGGTGCTGACCGCGCGTCCCCGTCGTGTGCTGGAAGTGGGCACGGGGTCCGGGTATCAGACCTTGATCCTGGCGCGACTGGTCGAGGCCGTGTGGAGCATCGAGCGCATCGGGGCGCTGCATCAGCGTGCCGCCGCACGCCTTGCCATGCTGGGCGCCGACAACGTGCGTCTGCGCCACGAGGACGGCGGCCACGGCTGGCCGCAGGCGGCGCCCTACGACGTCATCCTGCTCACCGCCTGCGCCAGCGTCTTGCCGCCCGAGCTATTGGCGCAGCTGGCGGACGGGGGCGAGCTGATCGCGCCGCTGGAGGATGACGCGGGACGCCAATGGCTGACACGCGTGCGGCGTCGTGGCATCACATTCGAACGAACACGACTGGAACGCGTCAGATTCGTACCGCTACTGGAAGGGGTCATACAATGAAGCGTTACCTGACGCTTTTTTTCAAAGGCGCCGGGATGGGCGCCGCGGATGCGGTGCCCGGCGTTTCCGGAGGCACCATCGCCTTCATCACCGGTATCTACGAAGAGCTGATCCATTCGATCAAGCAATTCGGTCCGAGTGCCATCGGTGCCTGGCGACGTGGCGGGACGATGGGGCTTTACCGGCATCTCAACCTGGCGTTTCTGCTGCCCCTGCTGCTGGGTATCGCCGCCAGTGTGGTCAGTGTCGCGCATCTCGTGACCTGGTTGCTCGATCATCACTCTCTATTGCTCAATGCGTTTTTCTTTGGGCTGGTACTGGCGTCGGCCGTGGTCGTCGCCCGCCAGGTGAGCCAATGGCGGTGGCGGCATGTCCTGCTTCTGGTGCTGGGAATCTGCATGGCCCTGTGGTTGCCGAGCCTGCTGCCCGCGCCCACCGAGACGAGTTGGTGGATGCTGACGCTGGCCGGTGCCATCGCCATCAGCGCGATGCTGCTTCCCGGCGTGTCGGGCAGTTTTCTGTTGCTCGTCATGGGGTTTTACGGAACGGTCATGGAGGGGATCAAGAGCATCGATATCGCACTCATCGCGACCTTCGGTGCGGGCTGTGCCATCGGCCTGATGGTCTTCTCCCGTGTCTTGTCGTGGCTGTTTCGCCATTACCGAGAGGGTACGCTGTTGGTGCTCATCGGCTTCATACTCGGCTCCTTGCCGCAGCTCTGGCCATGGCGTGAAATGGTCAGTTATCGCCTGGGGAGCGGCGACCAGATCGTGCCGCTCGACTACCGCTATCTCATGCCTTCGGACTATAGCGTGATTACCGGCGAACCGTCTCACCTGGTGGCGGCGATCGCATTGATGATCGTCGGCCTGGTGCTGGTCATGGTGATCGGCGAGCGCAGTCCATCTCCCTTTCAGGAGGATCGAACCCATGTCTGACACGCGTCGACTTCTGCCCGCGCTGGGGCTCGTAGCGCTGGGCCTGGCGGGCTGCGCCACCTCCGGTGGTGCCCCGCAGGTGCAGGACCTCTCGGTAAGCCGCAACAGCGAACCGCCGAGCACCTACACCGTCAAGGCGGGCGATACGCTGTATGGCATCGCCTGGCAGAACAATCTCGACTTTCGTGATCTGGCGCAGCTCAACGGCATCACGCCGCCTTACCGCATCCAGCCGGGACAGACGCTGCGCCTCGACCCGGAGGGCAACGCCCAGCCTGCCGCTGCGGCCGGCGATGGAGCGACAAGCGAAGGCGCGGTTGCCACACCACTGGGGGGCGGTCAGGCCGTCAGTCAGGACGATGACTGGCTGGTCCCCGACGACGCCTCGTCGGCGCAGGCGGATGCCGGAGGGGCGTCGCTGGAGTCGGGCGCCGTGGGGGCGGCCTCCGAGGCCGGTCGCCAGGGGGCACCCGGGCCGGTATATGCCTCGTCGGACAACGACGAGACGTCGCGTAGCGAAGACGGTGACACCGCCGAAGACACCACGCCCGAGGCGGAGGCCGCGGCCGACGAGGCTCCGAGCGATACCGACGCTGACGAGCAGACCCAGGCTGCGCCGAATGCACCCCGCGATACCGGCGCGGAAGGCGATGCCGGAACGCAGGTCGCCGGCGAGAGCGACGCCCAGAGCCAGGCGGGACAGCGCGAATACCAGCCCGTGGAAAACGTGGCCTGGCAATGGCCGACCGAGGGGGAAGTCGTCGGCGGTTTCGGGGATGATTCGAGCATCACGGCCGGCATTGATATCGCCGGTGAAAAGGGGCAACCTGTCAAGGCGGCAGGACCTGGCATCGTGGTATATGCCGGTAGTGGCGTTCGCGGCTACGGCAACCTCATCATCCTCAAGCATAACGACCATTTCCTGAGTGCTTATGCGCACAACGACACCCTGCGTGTCGAGGAAAACGATGTCGTCGATGCCGGGGATGTGATCGCCACCATGGGCGAGACCGATGCCGATCGCGTCAAGCTGCATTTCGAGGTGCGCCAGGACGGCCAGCCTCAAGACCCAATGGAGTATCTGCCGGCGCGTTGAGCGCGGCGGAGGCTCGGCCCCTGAACATTCATTCGCACAATAACAGTCGGGGAGTCCGCCATGGCCGGTGGTTCGTGCACCGGGCATGGCCATCAAATCGGCAGCACAGAGTGGGGTATCGGATATGAGCATGCTGGAACGGGATATTCAGGGTGTGGATCTCGACGACGTCGACAGCGAAATGGAAGTCGATGCCGACGAGATCGCCAACGACAAGGAAGAGGAGGCATTCGAGAAGGCGTTGCACCGCGACGACAACACCTATCATCAAAGCCTCGATGCGACCCAGATCTACCTCAACGAAATCGGCTTCTCGCCGCTACTGACCCCCGAAGAAGAAGTGCATTACGGCCGGCTGGCTCAAAAGGGCGACCCTGCCGGTCGGCAGCGCATGATCGAGTCCAACCTGCGTCTGGTGGTCAAGATCGCGCGCCGCTACCTCAACCGTGGCCTGTCGCTGCTCGACCTGATCGAGGAGGGCAACCTCGGCCTGATTCGCGCCGTCGAGAAATTCGACCCCGAGCGCGGCTTTCGTTTCTCGACCTACGCGACCTGGTGGATTCGCCAGACCATCGAGCGGGCCCTGATGAATCAGACGCGCACCATCCGTCTGCCGATTCACGTGGTCAAGGAGCTCAACATCTACCTGCGCGCCGCCCGTGAATTGACGCAGCGGCTCGACCACGAGGCCACCGCCGAGGAAATCGCCGAGTTCCTCGACAAGCCGGTGGGCACGGTCAAGAAGATGCTGGGTCTCAACGAGCGAGTTTCCTCGGTCGACTACCCCATGGGCGGCGAAAGCGACAAGCCGCTGATCGATACCCTGGCGGACGAAAACGAGGCCGGCCCCGAATCCCTGCTGGTGGGCAATGACGTCAAGCAGCATGTCGACGACTGGCTGGCGGAGTTGACCGACAAGCAGATGGAGGTGGTGGTGCGCCGTTTCGGACTGCGCGGTCACGAGGCCGCCACGCTGGAGGAAGTCGGCGAGGAAATCGGTCTGACGCGCGAACGGGTGCGCCAGATTCAGGTCGAGGCACTCAAGAAACTGCGTCGGGTGCTCGAGAAGCAAGGGTTGTCGCTGGACTCGATCTTCGAATGACGGCGACACGGGCGGGCTCCGGGGCCTACCCGTGTCACGTGCACGACGTCGAGTCGCGATATTCTTGGTCCTTGCATATTCTCTTGATACATTGATCTGAGGCAATACATGCGGCATTGTATGTAACCCCGATGCCAACGTTGGCGGTCATGCCGCCGGCAGCCGAGCCCGTATCAAGCCCGTTCGAGCCGACTCGTCAGAGCTCGCTCGTCAGTCAAAGAAAGGAACCCAAGCCGATGTCCTCTCGAGAGCCGTCATCGCCGAAATCTCGGCTGCGTCTGTTGCCGATGCTGATCGCCGCCGCCGCGGCCGCCCCGGTGCAGGCCGCCGACCTGTGGACCATCACGCAGGACGCCCTGCAGAACAACGCTACCCTGGGGGCGTCGCTGTCGACCTTTCAGAGCGTCGAGGCCGGACGTGACGTGGCGCAGGGCAGCCTGCTGCCGCAGATCGACGCGACCGCCCAGGTTGCACACAACAACAGCCTGGAAAGCCAGAGCAGTTCCCTCAGCCAAGGCGCGGGCGGTACGACCTCGGGGGGCGAAAGCAGCTACAACTCGACGAGCGCGGGCCTCGAGTTGACCCAGGCGCTGTATGACGCCACGAGCTGGGCCGCGCTGGAGATCGCCAAGCGCGAGACGGACCAGCAAGCGCTGTTGCTGCAGGCCGATCGTCAGCAGTTGCTCTATGATGTCGCCTCGGCATATTTCGAGATCCTGCGCGCGCATGAAGTACTGGAAGCGCGCATTTCGCAGGAAAAGGCCATCCAGCGTCAGCTCGATCAGGCTCAGGAACAGTTCGACGTCGGCCTGGTAGCGGTGACCGATGTCAACGAGGCGCAGGCCTCCTATGACCTGGCAAGGGCGCAGCGCATCTCGGCCGAGAATGACCTGCAGGTCAGCTTCGAAGCCCTGGAGCGCCTGACCGGGAAGCGCTACGACAGCATCGATGCCCTGTCGGACGACCTTCCCATCGAGTCCCCCGAGCCGGCAGGGCGTGACAACTGGATTCAGATGGCCATCGCCAACAATCCCAACGTCCAGGCAGCCCAGGCAGCGGTGAGCGTCTCGCGCGCCGAGGTCGACCAGGCGGAGGCGGGGCACAAGCCGACGCTCTCGGCGTTCGCCAACTACAACTACACGGACAGCGATCAGGATTACCTGGACGGGCATAACGAGGACACCCAGGTCGGCCTGCAGGCCACGCTGCCGATCTACAGCGGCGGCACGACCAGCGCACAGGTGCGTCAGCAGACCTACTCGCTGGAGGCCACGCAATACGATTTCGAGGCCCAGCGCCGGGATACCACCCAGCAGGTGCGCTCGTTGTTCACCCAGGTCATGAACGACGTCGAAAGCGTCGACGCCCAGCGTCAGGCGATCGTCTCCAACCGTAGCGCGCTGGAAGCGACCCGTTCCGGTTACGAGGTCGGTACGCGCAACATCGTCGACGTGCTCGATGCCGAGCAAAGCCTGTACCAGGCCATCGCCGACTATGCCGATGCGCGTTACACCTATGTCACCGACATGGTCGAGTTGCGCCAGCAGGCGGGCGTGCTGGATACCAACGTCATTCGAGAACTCAACCAGTGGCTGGTCGAGAGCCAGAACGTCACGTTGCGTTTGCCGGAAGATGGCGGGATGGGCGCCATGCAGGACATCGGCGAACGCCCCTCGATGGCGCCGGCCCCCTCGACCTCACCCTGATGTCATCCGGAGCCGACGTCGTCACGCTGGGGCGTCGGCTCTCAGCACCTGCGCGATGCGAGGCAGTGCGCCGTGACGGAGGATGACGCGCACCGCGCGGCAAGAGCGGGTAGAATGAGGCGCTCGATTTCGCCGCGTGAGAAGGATTCCCCGTCATGTCCCGGCCACTGATTGCCGATATCGATCTCGACGCCCTGCGTCGCAATTATTGCCTGGCCCGTGACCAGGCCCCGCACAGCCGTGCCATGGCAGTGGTGAAAGCCGATGCCTACGGTCACGGCGCGGTGGCCTGCGCCGATGCCTTGCGCGATCTGGCTCCGGCGTTCGCGGTAGCCTGTCTCGAGGAAGCACTGACGCTGCGCGAGGCCGGAATCACGCAGCCGATCGTGTTGCTGGAAGGTTTCTTCGATGCCGCCGAGCTGCCTCTCATCGACGCTCATCGTCTGTGGACCGCCGTGCACAGCGATTGGCAGATCGATGCACTGCTGGCGTATCGCCCCCGACAGCCGATTCCGACCTGGCTGAAGCTGGACTCGGGCATGCATCGCCTGGGCTTCGCCCCCGAGGCGTTCGAGGCGCGCTGGCAACGTCTGGCGGCGGCCACCGAGCACGTCACCGACCTGCACCTGATGACTCATTTCGCTACTGCCGACGCCCTGGACGCTGCGTATTTCCGCCGACAGATGGCGTGTATCGCGTCGCTTCGTCAACGGCTCGAGGCGCCCGTCTGCCTTGCCAATTCCCCTGCGACGCTCGCCTGGCCGGAGGCTCACGGCGATTGGAACCGTCCCGGTGTGATGCTGTACGGCAGCGACCCACTGGAGGGGGCCAATGATGCCAGCCGCGCGCTCGAGCCGGTCATGACACTGCGCTCCGAGATCATTGCAGTGCGGGAGCTGGCGGAGGGCGAGGCGGTCGGTTACGGCGGCCGCTGGCGAGCCTCGCGTCCGTCGCGCATCGGGGTGGTGGCCGGTGGCTACGGGGACGGCTACGACCGCCACGCGCGCGATGGCACGCCGGTGCTGGTCGAGGGGCAGCGGGTTCCGCTCGCCGGCAAGGTCTCCATGGACATGCTCACGGTCGACCTCACGGAGCTCCCCGAGGCCGGTATCGGCAGCCCCGTGGTGCTCTGGGGCGAGGGCCTGCCCATCGACGAGGTGGCGCGCCATTGCGATACCATCAGCTACACCCTGATGACCGGCGTACTGCCCCGTGTGCCGCGCCGCTACCGCAACGCCGAGACGGGGTGAAATCCGCTACAATGAGCGGCGTTTCGACGATCCGAGAGAACCATGGCCAAGCACGCATTTCCCGAGAGTTTCGCCCATCCACGCTATTGGCCCACCTGGCTGGCCATCGGTGCCATGCGTCTTGGCGCCTGGCTGCCATGGCGGGTGAAGATGGCGCTGGGCCATGTCATCGGCCTGGCGGCCTGGCGCTTTGCGCGTAGTCGGCGGCGTATCACCGAGACCAATCTGGCACTGTGCTTTCCCGAGCTCGACGAGCGCGAGCGCGCCAGACTGGTGCGCGAGACCTTCATCGCCAATGGCAAGGGCATTCTCGAAACGGCAACCGGCTGGTGCCGGGATCCGGAGCACCTGCGCCACCGCGTGATCTTCAAGGGCGAAGAGCACATGATGCAGGCCCTGGCACAGGGCAAGGGGGCGTTGATCATCGGGGTGCACTTCTCGACGCTGGACCTCGGCGGGGCACTGCACTCGCTTTTCTTCCCCGCCGACGTCGTCTACCGCGCGCACGACAACCCCCTGTTCGAGCGTTTCATGACACGCGCCCGGGGGCGTATCTTCGGGCGCGCTATCGATCGCCACGATCTGCGGGATGTCGTGCGTCGCATCAAGGCGGGGCATGCCGTCTGGTACTCGCCGGACCAGGATTTCGGGCGCGATGCCAGCGTGTTCGCGCCGTTCTTCGGCGTACAGGCGGCGACCCTCAAGTTGACCGCCAAGATCGCACGCATGACGGGCGCGCCCGTCATGCCGCTGATCTTTCACCGCAATCCCGGTGATGCAAGCTATACCCTGGAGTATCTGCCGGCGCTGGAGGACTTCCCCACCGGTGACGATGTCGCCGATGCCGCGCGCATCAATGGTCTCATCGAAGACGCCATTCGGCGCCATCCCGAGCAGTACCTGTGGCTGCACCGGCGTTTCAAGACACGTCCGCGGGGCGAGCCGTCGCTCTATTCCAGGTGACAGCGTGCCGCCTATTGCTTGACGTTCGGACCATTACCGACGACGCTTGAGGCGTCTCTCATGGACAGTGAGAGAACCCCCAACTCGTGGTTAACCAGACAGGACGTCATTATGCTCAACTACGCGATCATTTTTCTGATCATCGCCATCATCGCAGGTGTGCTGGGTTTCGGTGGCATTGCCGGCGCAGCCGCGACCATCGCCAAGGTACTGTTCTTCGTCTTCTTGATTCTGTTCATCGTTTCGCTGGTGCGCAGCCGAGGACGCTAGCCGCCGGAACAGACACAGCACTTGCTGTCATGCGCCGGGCCCCGTGGCCCGGCGTTTTCGATGGTGCGGATCCGGCTTGACCGATGCGACGAGGCCCCGCCGGTCCATGACCGGCGGGGCCTCGTCGTTGCCTGACAGCCGTGCGTGCGCGGATCAGGCGTCGATACGCTTGTACTTCATGCGTGTCGGGGTATCGCTACCCACGCGCTGGCGATGGTCCTGCTCGTACTCGCTGTAGTTGCCCTCGAAGAATTCCACGTGGGATTCCCCCTCGTAGGCGAGGATGTGAGTCGCGATACGGTCGAGGAACCAGCGGTCGTGGGAAATGACCAGTGCGCAGCCGGGGAAGGCGAGCAGTGCTTCTTCCAGGGCACGCAGCGTCTCGATGTCGAGATCGTTGGAAGGCTCGTCGAGCAGCAGCACGTTCGCGCCCTGCTTGAGGGTCTGCGCCAGTTGCAGGCGGCCGCGTTCGCCCCCCGAGAGTTCCGAGAGTCGCTTCTGCTGGTCGTTGCCCTTGAAGTTGAAGCGGCCCACATAGGCGCGCGACGAGACCTCGTAGCCATTGATGTTGATCATGTCCTGACCGTCGGACACGGCTTCCCAGACGGTCTGCTTGTCGTCCAGGTGATCGCGGAGCTGTTCCACGTAGGCGATGTCCACGGTGTCGCCGATGACGACCTCGCCGCTGTCGGGCTGTTCCTTGCCGGCGATCAACTTGAACAGGGTGGACTTGCCCGCGCCGTTGCCGCCGACGATCCCCACGATGGCGCCCTTGGGCAGCTGGAACGACAGATTCTCGAACAGCAGCTTGTCATCGAAGCGCTTGGCCACGTCGTGGAATTCGATGACCTTGTCGCCGAGCCGCGGGCCGGGCGGAATGTAGATCTCGTTGGTTTCGTTGCGCTTCTGGAAGTCGCCCGACTGCATTTCCTCGAAGCGGTTCAGACGCGCCTTGCTCTTGGCCTGACGGCCCTTGGCGTTGCTGCGAACCCATTCGAGTTCCTGCTTGATGGCCTTCTGGCGGGAGACTTCCTGCTTGGCTTCCTGCTCCAGGCGCTTCTCCTTCGATTCCAGCCACTGGGAGTAGTTGCCTTCGAAGGGAATGCCCTGGCCGCGGTCCAGCTCGAGGATCCAGCCGGCCACGTTGTCGAGGAAGTAGCGATCGTGGGTGATGGCCACCACGGTACCGCTGTAATCGTGCAGGAAGCGCTCGAGCCAGGCCACCGACTCGGCGTCGAGGTGGTTGGTCGGTTCGTCGAGCAGCAGCATGTCGGGGCTCGATAGCAGCAGGCGACACAGCGCCACGCGGCGACGTTCGCCCCCGGACAGGTTGCCGACCCTGGCGTCCCACGGCGGAAGACGCAGCGCTTCGGCGGCGACTTCCAGCTTGCGCTCGATGTTGTGCGCGTCGGCGGCTTCGATCAGGTTCTCGAGACGGGCCTGTTCGGCGGCCAGAGCGTCGAAGTCGGCATCCGGCTCGGCGTAGGCGACATAGACCGCCTCGAGCTGTTCCTGTGCCGCCTTGACTTCGCTCAAGGCTTCTTCGACCGTCTCGCGGACGCTCTTGTCGTCGTCGAGTTCGGGTTCCTGCGGCAGGTAGCCGATATTGATGCCCGGCATGGGCCGCGCTTCGCCGTTGTATTCCGTGTCCACACCGGCCATGATCCGCAGCAGCGTGGACTTGCCCGCGCCGTTGAGGCCGAGCACGCCGATCTTCGCGCCAGGGAAGAAGGAGAGCGAGATGTCCTTGAGGATTTCACGCTTGGGCGGGACGATCTTGCCCACCCGATTCATGGTATAGACGTATTGCGCCATGGAATTCCGGTTTGGTTGGGAAATGGATTGGACGTCATGATGATAGAGGGGGCGCGGCCTAAAGGCTAGGCACATGACGAAAACGACACGAGATCCCCCGCGAGGCAGACAGTGAGGGATGGCTCCGTGCCGGTCGGCACGCCCGGGTACGCCCCCATCGGGGGATGCGCGCTTATTCTTCCTCGTCGTCGAAAGGGCTGTCCCAGTCGTCCTCGATGGCGCGCCGCAGGCGCCGCTCTTCGAGCAGGGCCTCGACACGGCGGCGTGCCTTCAAGGTGTCGGTGCGGCTGTGACGCACACGCGGGTAGGATGCGTCATTGACGGCGTCGAAAAGGTCCAGCTCGTCGGCGAAGTCTTCACGGCTCATGATGGAGCCCTCCCGTGAAACGGCATCCCAGCGATGCCCGGAGGCTATATAGCGTTTCCCCGTCGTGAGTACAAGTCTCGACACGCAAAACCGGCCGCCTCGAGCGGGCGTCAGGGCGCGTCGCGCTCCCCCCGTAGCCGCTCCAGCTCGTGCATGGCCTCGACCAGCTCGGTCACGTCTTTCTGTACGCCGACGAAGTAGGTCAACTGATCCTCGTCATCGTAGACAGGCGTGATGGAAAGCTCGTTCCAGAACATCGAGCCGTCCTTGCGGTAGTTGCGCAGCACCTCCCGGCAGGGCTCGCCCTGGCGAATCGACCGGCGGATCTCGTCCAGTTGCGGCTGGTCGCGATCGTCGCCCTGCAGGAAACGGCAGTCACGGTAAAGGATCTCGTCGACGCTGTAGCCGGTGAGTCTTTCGAAGCCCTGATTGGCGTAGATCAGGATGGTTTCGTCGCCTTCCTGTTCGGCCACCACGATGCCATCGTCCGAGGCGTTGACAATACGTTCCAGCAGCGCCGGGCTAATCATGGGAGGTCGTTTCATCGTCTCTCGCGTTCCTTTACCTGTCATTGTCGGCTGCCATGGCGGTACATCGCCGGGGCAGCGCATCACCAGGGCAGCACCGTGGCGGATTTGCCTTCATCATGGCCATGGCGGCCCGGGATTTCAACGCGCGGCGTCATTGTTCGACCTCGGGCAGGCGCTGGCTGGAGGCCGCCGCGCCCAGGGCGCACAGCGCGAGCACCAGCAGCAGGCCGCCACTGCCGAGGAAGTGCGCGACGCCGCCGAGCAGGCCGCCCGCCACCAGCATGAGCAGGCCGGTGAAGGTGTTGGAGAGCGCCACGTACAAGGCACGCTTGTCGCTGCCGGCCATGTCGACCACATACGTCTTGCGGCCCAGGCGCACACCGGCATGTGCGATGACCAGCACGGCATAGACCAGCGCATAGGGCCATATGCTTTGGGTCCAGCTCCCCGGTAGCCAGGAGAACGATGCCGCCACCAGACAGCAGAGTGTGGCGAGCACGGCGCTGTCGCGCATGACCTTGCGGCTGGAACGATCGGCGAGCTTGCCCCAGAGAGGGCTGGCGAGCATGCCGGCCAAGCCCGAGACGAGAATCATGATCCCCAGGCCGCCGAGGTTGGCGCCGCTCTGCTCCTGTCCCAGCAGGGCGATGTAAGGCAGCGCCAGGGCGCTGGACAGCAGCAGGGCACGGGCCAGATTGAAATGCAGGAAATGCCGGTCGTGGCGCAGCAGGCGCATGCCCTCGGCGAGGCTGCCCCAGATGCTCTGGCCACCCTGGGTGGCCCCCGGTTCCTCCTTGATGCGGGCGGCACACAGGGCGTTGATCGCCCAGCCGAGGGTGGCGATCAGCAGCAGAATCGCCAGTGCCAGCTGCCCCGGACGATCGCCGAACAGCATCAGCACCGCGCCGATGGCGAGCGTGACCGCGCCCGCCGCGCTGCCGCTCCATCCCATGAGCGTGCCGCGCCGCTGCTTGGAGATGGTCTTGCCCAGCACGTCCTTGGTGGCGATGGATGACAGGCCGCGCCCCAGGGACAGCACCACCAGCGCCGCGAGCACCAGGGCACCGCCCCAGGCGCCTTGACCGAAAAGTGCCATGACCGCCATCACCAGGGCGGCGAGGGCCTGGATGACGCCCCCGGTGACCCACACACCCTTGCGGATCGACTTGAGGCGAATGTAGCCCGCCACGAACACCTGCGGGAGCAGGGCCCCGGCCTCGCGTATCGGCACGAGCAGGCCCACCATCCAGATCGGCGCTCCCAGCGCGCCCATCAGCCAGGGCAGCACCAGGCGGGCGCTGGAAAGTTCATCGGCGAGCTTGTTGCCGAGCGACGCCAGCAGGTGGCGAAAAAAGTTGCCGGGCTGTTCGTGACAGGCGGCGTCGGGAATGTCCTGGCAGAGCCGGCTGTCCTCGTCGCCGGTCAGGCGTTCGTAGAGTCGGGTCAGGGATGAGGCGCGATCACCCATGCAATGTCCTTACTGTATGGTGGCGGTTCGATCGTGGCGAAATCGTGTCGTGACGGTATTCCGTACGCTTGTTCGGGACGCCGAGCCATCGCATCATGGCCCGTTCATGCCAGCGACGACTCGATCGCGAAAACCAAGCGAGGCCGCCATGTCCCGAATCCGCATTCATTATTGCACGCAATGTCACTGGTTGTTACGGGCCGGATGGTATGCCCAGGAATTGCTGCAGACCTTCGGCGAAGATCTGGAGCAGGTCGCGCTGGCCCCCAGTCACGGCGGGCATTTCGAGATCGTCTACGAGGACGATGACGTCATCTGGGAGCGCAAGCGCGATGGCGGCTTTCCCGACATCAAGTGGCTCAAGCAGCAAGTGCGCGACCGGCTCGATCCGGCCCGCGACCTGGGGCATACCGATCGATGATCGCTTCGGGCTTCGGACTACCACCAGTGCTTGCGCTTGAGCAGCCACATCACGCCGAAGCCCATCAGCAGGGTGATGGTGATGAAGACCGAGAAACCGTAGGGGCTGTCGGCGCCCGGAATGCCGCCCACGTTGATGCCCAGCAGCCCGGTCAGAAAGCTCAAGGGCAGAAAGACGGTGGTGATGATGGCCAGCATGTACATGCGCTGATTGAGCTGCTCGTTATGCTCGCTCCAGATCTGCTCCTGGAGAATCAGCGCCCGCTCCTGCATGGCGTGAAAGTCCTCGACGTAGCGGGATAGCTGGTTGGCATTCTCGCGCAGCGACACCTGAGTGGCCTCGTCCAGCCACAGGGGCCCCTGGGCGAGCTGGGTGAGGCAGTCGCGCTGCGGCCCCATGAAACGACGCAGCGTGATCAGCGGGCGGCGCAAGCGGGTGAGGTCGTCGGCGTCGACATCGCTTTGCGTCAACTGGCGCTCCTCCAGCTCGCCGAGGCTGTTGTCCAGCTGGTGCGAGTAGTCGCCGACCTGGTCGACCAGCGCTTCCACCAGCCAGGCGAGCAGGTCGGGGACCGAGAGTGCGCCTTCCCCCTTGTCCAGGCGCTCGCGGACCTCGCTGGCTGCTCTCAGCGGCCGGCGCCGCAGCGTGATCATGCGCTTGGGCGTCATCCACAGGCGCAGCGAGATCATGTCGTCCATGGCGGCGCCCGGGTTGTGGTTGACGCCGCGCAAGGTGGTGACGATCCCGCGCCCGAACTTGGCCACGCGCGGACGCGTGTCCTCCTCGAGCAGTGCCTCGACCACTGCCTCGTCGAGACCGGCGAGGTCGTTGAGATAGGTCATGACATCGTCGTGACGAAAGTCGAGATGCATCCATAGTGGCGCCTCGTCGTGCTGCCATGCGGCATGCAGCTCGCGCACGCTCAGCAGTTCGCCGCCACCCTTGCCATCCAGACGGTACGCGGCGACCAGTGCCGTCTCCATGTCACCCATCGACATCTCCTTTGTGCTGTCGGCGCTGCTTGCCAGTCAGGCGTTGCTGGAATAGTCATCGCTGATATGCGAAAAATCAACCGCGGGCGCGCAGGCATCGCCTTCGTGTCAGGAAAGCATTAGCCTGGCTGGACGCCCGATCAGCATGCGAGGCAAGACACGCGCATGGAGCGGGGAATCCCCGCCCGGGTCATTCGTTCCGGTCGGTGTCCCGCGACAGCATGGGACCCAGCTTCTCCCAGACATTGTCGAGGATGATGGGCTGGGCAGCGGCGTTGGGGTGAATGCCGTCCTCTTGCATCATGTCGTCCTGCAAGGCGACGCCGTCGAGGATGAAGGGTACCAGTGGCACCGCGTATTCTTCGCTGAGTTGACGAAAGACGCCGCGGAAGGCATCGGTATAGGCGGCGCCATAGTTGGGGGGAATCTCGATGCCGAGCAGAAGCACCCGGGCGTCGGCGGCTTGGCTTTTTTCGATCATCGTGCGCAAATTGAGCTTCATCTGCTGCGGCGATAGTCCGCGCAGGCCGTCGTTGCCGCCCAGCTCGAGGAGGACGATGTCGGGAGAATGGCGCTCGAGCAGATCGGGCAGGCGTGCCGCGCCGCCCGAGGTGGTGTCGCCGCTGATGCTGGCATTGACCACTTCATGCGCATCGCCCACGCGCTCGCGTAACAGCGCGACCCAGCCGGCCTCGCGTTCGATGCCGTGAGCCGCGCTGAGGCTGTCGCCGACGATCAGCAACGTATCGGCATGGACATTCGCGACGGGCCCCATGGCGAGCCCCAGCACGATGCCGGCCAGACCACGTCTACACCAGCGTGCCCAGGAAAAGGAACTCTCACGCATGTCCGACGACTCCTTGAGTGAAGCGAAAACTCCCATTTTACACGCAAGACATGTCTCGCAGCGCGTACGTAGTGGTGAGCGTGTACTGACAATTCTCGACGACCTGGCGCTGGACGTCCATGGCGGCGAGAGCGTGGCCATCCTGGGCAGCTCCGGATCGGGGAAATCGACCCTGCTGGGCTTGCTGGCCGGGCTGGATACCCCGAGCGAGGGGGATATCCGGTTGTTCGGCGAGTCGCTGACAGCGCTGGACGAAGACGGACGGGCGCGCTTGCGCGCCGGCCGGGTCGGTTTCGTGTTTCAGAACTTCCAGTTGCTGCCCACGCTGACGGCACTGGAAAACGTGCTGCTGCCGCAGGAGTTGTCGCCGGGCCCCGACGACGAGCAGCGGGCACGCACCTGGCTGTCCCGGGTGGGGCTCGGCGAGCGCTTGTCGCATCTCCCCAAGCAGCTCTCCGGCGGCGAGCAACAGCGCGTCGCGGTGGCGCGTGCCTTCGTCAGCCATCCCGAACTGGTCTTCGCCGACGAGCCCACCGGCAACCTCGACCGGGAGACGGGCGCGCACATCATCGAGCTGTTGTTCGAGCTCAATCGCGAAATGGGCACGACCCTGGTTCTGGTCACCCATGACCATGCCCTGGCGCGCCGTTGTCGGCATTGCCTGCGCCTCGTCGAGGGGCGCCTGCATGCGATGCACCCGGACGAGGTCGCGTCATGAAGGCGGTATCCCTGTCGCTCAAGGGCTTGCGTCGCGACCTGCGCGCCGCCGACGTGCGGGCCTTGTTCGTGGCGCTGGCGCTGGCGGTGGCAGCCTCGACCATGATCGGCTTCTTTCTGGACCGGCTCGATCGCGGCCTGACCCGTCAGGCCGGGCAATTGATGGGCGGCGACCTGGTGCTCGAGCAGGACGAGCCCTTCTCGACGGCGCTACGCGAGTCGCTGCGCGAGGCGGGCCTGACGCTGTCGCAGCAGGTCGATCTGGTCTCCATGGTCAGCCACACGGAGGCATTTCAACTGGCGAGCCTCAAGGTGGTCGATGACGCCTATCCCCTTTACGGGCAGGTGCGTGTCGACCGTGGCGAGGGGATCGAGGCGCTGGCCCACGGGCCTGCGCCCGGTGGCGTTTGGGTGGCGCCCCGTCTGGCCCGACTGCTGGATATCGGCATCGGCGATACGGTACGCATCGGGCAGGCCACTCTCGCGGTGAGCGGCCTGATCGATCGCGAGCCGGATCAGAGCGCGGGGTTCTCGGCTTTCAGTCCGCGCGTGATGATGCATCGCGACGACCTGGCGGGGACCGACCTCGTGCAGCCGGGCTCGCGACTCGAATACGAGTTGCTGGCCAAGGGCGCGCCGAGTGCCGTGGCGAGCGTGCAGGAGCGGCTGGATACGCTGCGCGACAACGGGGTCGAGGTGCGCGATGTGCGTGAGGATCGTCCCCGGCTCGGCGGCGCGCTGGACCGTGCGCAACGCTACCTGAGCCTGGCTGGCCTGGCGGCGGTTCTGCTGGCCGGCGTGGCGGTCGCCATGGCCACTCGACGCTATGTCGATCGGCATCTGGATACCGCGGCGCTTTTACGTTGTTTCGGCGCCTCGCAACGGCAGCTGTCGGCCTTGTTCGCCCTGCAGCTCATGTGGCTGGCCGTGGCGGCCTCGGCGGTGGGGGCATTGCTGGGGTTGGGGGGACAGGCCGGGCTGCTGGCCATCCTCACGCGCTTTCTGCCCCTCGAACTGCCGCCACCGGGCCCGCTGCCCTTGCTGATGGGCGTGTTCACGGCACTGGCGATTCTCGTGGGATTCGCCGGGCCGATGCTGTTGCGGCTCAAGCGCGTGAGCGCGCTGAAGGTGCTGCGTCGAGAGCTCGACCCCGTGCCGGCGTCGGGGTGGGTGGTGATCGGTGTCGCCAGCCTGGTGTTCGGGGGCCTGCTGTGGCTGTACTCGGGTGACTTCATGCTGTCGCTGGGGTTGCTGGTCGGAGGCGAGCTGGCCCTGGCGCTTCTCTGGGGACTGGGCCATGCCCTGCTTTCGGCGTTGCTGTGGCTGGTGGGGGGCGCTACAGGCGGCGGTCGTCACGGGGTCCGCCATGCCTGGCGCCTGGGGGCGCGGCAACTGGCCCGCCGCCGTCACGCGAGCCTGGGGCAGTTGCTTGCCTTCTCGGTCACCTTCGCTGCCATGGCGATCATCGCTCTGGTGCGCGGCGATCTGCTCACCGCCTGGGAGGCTCAGCTTCCCGAGGACACCCCCAACTATTTCGCCATCAACATCCAGCCCGGCGAGCGCGACGGCTTTCGCGCGATCGTGGACGAGGCCAGCGACACGCGCAGCGACCTGTACCCCATCGTGCGCGGCCGGCTCGTGGCCATCGACGGCGAGTCCGCCGATGCCGCCGTGCCGGTGGACGAACAGGGAGCCAATGTGCTCAGCCGCGAGCTCAACCTGACCTGGCGCGAGACGTTGCCGGAAGGCAATCGCCTGGTGGCGGGGGAGTGGTTCGATCCCGCGTCCGCTGCCAGCGATGCGGGGCCGGTACCGATTTCCATGGAGGAGGGGCTGGCCGAGCGGCTCGACGTCTCGCTGGGAACGGTGCTGAGTTTCGATATCGGCGGCGAGCGCATCGAGGGGCGTGTCACCAGTCTGCGTGCCCTCGATTGGGAAAGCTTTCGTCCCAACTTCTTCGTCATCTTCCCGCCGGGCAGGCTGGAGACGTTCAGCCACAGTTTCATCACGGCCTTCCATCTGCCGGATGAGCGGCAAGCCACCGTCGGCGAACTGGTATCTCGCTTCCCCGGAGTGTCGTTGCTCAACGTGGAGGCCATCCTCGAGCAGGTGCGGGAGTTGCTGGGCCAGGTGACCCGAGCCGTCGAACTGGTGCTGGTGTTCGTTCTGCTGGCCGGGATCAGCGTGTTGTATGCCGCCTTGACCGCCAGCCGCCCGATGCGTGCACACGAAAGTGCCTTGTTGCGGGTGTTCGGTGCCGGCGATCGGCTGATCTCGCGCATCCAGGGGGCCGAGTTCGCATTGCTGGGCATCGCCAGCGGAGTGCTGGGGGCGCTGTTGGCCGAGGCCGCGGCGCTGGGCGTGTACCTGCTGTGGTTCGACCTGCCGCCGCGCCTGCACTGGCCGCTGTGGGTCGTGCTGCCCGTGGGCGGAGGCGTGTCGATCGGTGTCATCGGCCACTTGCTGACGCGGCGGGTACGTCGTCAGGCGCCCATGGAAAGCCTTCGGCTGCTGGGGGAGACCTAGGTCGGACACACAGCGTCGGCGAGGCCATGCCGCGAAAGCGCCCCTGGCGTCGATCAGAGCCTTTGGAGCTTCGCGACGATGCGACCACGAAAGAAGCCCCGCGGCGGTCATGTCGATCGCGTGGCGGGGCAGGACCAAACGTGCAGGGCATTGTCGATAAGCGGGCGTCCATGCCCCGTGCATTCCTTCATCCGCCGACGCATTGTCGGCGAGCACGGCCACTGTAGTCCGCGAAGACGAAACGCAGAAGATGAATTCCCTCATCGCCGCGTGGGGTTTTGGCCATCGTGCGCGTTCTTGAGCGATCCTAAAGCGACCATGAGAAATCATGCAGCGACGGATGACTGCCTTTCATATGAAAGGCGTCGTGCGCTGCGCTATCATGGCGCCTCGTTGACCCCGTGCGGCGCCCGCCGCGCTGACCTTCCGTGATTCGAGGACTCTTGCCGATGTTCACCCGTGACATGCAGATTGCCGGTTTCGATGATGCCCTGTGGGACGCCATGCAGCAGGAAGTGGGCCGTCAGGAAGCGCACATCGAGCTGATCGCTTCCGAGAACTATGCCAGCCCGCGTGTCATGCAGGCCCAGGGGACCCAGCTCACCAACAAGTACGCAGAAGGGTATCCCGGCAAGCGTTACTACGGTGGTTGCGAGCATGTCGACGTCGTCGAGGACCTGGCGATTCAATATGCCAAGGAACTGTTCGGCGCGACCTACGCCAACGTGCAGCCGCATTCCGGCTCCCAGGCCAACGGCGCGGTGTTCCAGGCGCTGGTCAAGCCCGGTGATACCGTGCTGGGCATGAGCCTCGACGCAGGCGGTCACCTGACCCACGGCGCCAAGCCCAACTTCTCCGGGAAGCATTACAACGCCGTGCAGTACGGTCTCGACGAAAACGGCCTGATCGATTACGACGAGGTCGCCCGTCTGGCGCGCGAACACCAGCCGAAGATGATCATCGCGGGCTTCTCGGCCTATTCCCAGGTCATCGACTGGGCGCGCTTCCGAGAGATCGCCGATGACGTGGGCGCGTTCCTGCTGGTCGACATGGCGCATATCGCCGGTCTGGTGGCGGCAGGTGTCTACCCGAGCCCGCTGCCGCATGCCCACGTGGTCACCACCACCACGCACAAGACCCTGCGCGGTCCGCGCGGTGGCCTGATTCTCTCCGCCGAGAACAACGCCGAGATCGAGAAGAAGTTCCAGTCCGCCGTGTTCCCCGGTAGCCAGGGCGGTCCGCTGATGCACGTCATCGCCGCCAAGGCGATCTGCTTCAAGGAAGCGATGGAGCCCGACTTCAAGGCCTACCAGCAGCAGGTGGTCGCCAATGCCAAGGCCATGGCCGGTGTGTTCATCGAGCGCGGCTATGACGTCGTCTCCGGCGGCACCGAGGATCACCTCTTCCTGCTGTCGCTGGTCAAGCAGGGCCTGACCGGCAAGGATGCGGACGCCGCCCTGGGTCGCGCCCACATCACCGTCAACAAGAACGCCGTGCCCAACGACCCGCAGAGCCCGTTCGTGACCTCCGGGCTGCGTATCGGCACGCCTGCCGTGACCACACGCGGTTTCGGCGAGAGTGAATGCGCTGACCTCGCCGGCTGGATCTGCGACATCCTCGACGCCATGCAGCAGGGCGATGCCAGCCAGGCCGAAGCCGACGTCAAGGCCAAGGTCGAGGCCGTCTGCGCGCGCTTGCCGGTGTATCGCTAGTGTGGTGTTTTCAAAGTTCGTACAATTAATCTGGCTTGTCGGTGCGTCGCTCAAGGGCTGATGCTGCTCGACCCACCGACGCCACTATCTCGTCAGCAGTTTTCCGCCATTGGAAAGGCTTGG
>NZ_JBDOOX010000005.1:0-190458 GCF_039830575.1 Chromohalobacter sp.
GCTGATTGTCTGTAACGGAAATTTGGGTAGCAGGCCGACCTCGCTTTGCCATGATACCTCCAGCAGCACAGCGGAATTCAGTATCAGGATAGACTATATTTTTGATACTTACTTGCGGAACACCACATTAGACTCTCCATCGAAGAACGCTGCCGGGCACCGTGCCCTGTGGCGTTTTTCTTTTTGTTCATCGTGTTTCATTCATCACTCAAGAGGAAAGCAAGGAATGCTCGAGTGGCTAAACAATAACAGTGGCGCGTTAAGTGCCATCGCCAGTTTTTGCACGCTAGGCGTGTGGCTGTTCTACGCGCAGTTGTTGTATCTCGGCTTTGCCCGTCAGCGGCGGCCGCGCATTCTCATCAACCGGGGGCGCAGCAAGTCGCCGGACGGCATGTGCCTGGTGAGCAACATGAGTTCGGAGGCGATCTTCGTATCGCACGTGGTGGGGGTGCTGCATACGTCGCAGGGGGAATACGCCTGTGACCTGACCGACTACACGCGCACCGACGACAGCGACGAAGGGCGAAGGGAAGAGCACGCCACGCGCCAGGGTCCCCTGGGTTCGGGCGATTATCACCAGATATGCTCGTTCCGGGAGATCATCGATCACATCGCCGAGGGCCATGAGCTGGATATCGACCGGGAGACGCTGACGCTGGAAGGTGAAACGCTGAGGATGCTCGAGATCCGGTTGATCGCCATTTATGGCAGCGAGAACCGTCCGCTGGGCGCCTACCGGTGTTTCATGCTGGAGAAGCAGGACCTCGATCCGCACATCAAGAATCAGGACTGCCTCATCGTGCCGACCTCGTTCGACACGCACCGCTTGTCGCGGCGCTGGCATCAGAAGCGGATTCGCCAGTGGCTGGAGTCGCTGCCCAACAACTGAGCCCGTTCGGTCGAGGCCGGCATTCGTATTCACGGAGCGGGCCTCGACCAGCGCACCGGGTGGTCTGCTCCGCAGCAGGGCGGCTGATGCCGCCCTGCCGGCGACACCAGGGCCTTGCGGCACCACGACGGATCACGATACCGCTACCGGCCCTGCCAACGACGCGATCGACCTGCATGTCGACACGGCTTATCGATACCACAAACGAAACAGGGCCCGCCGAAGCGGGCCCTGTTTCTTGGTGCTAGCCATCGTTGCCGAGTGGCGCCGAGGCTAGCGCCTCTTAATACCGGCTGAGAACAGCGCGCTATTTAGGCAGGCTTGATGTTGGAAGCCTGGAGGCCTTTTTTGCCCTGAGTCACGTCAAAAGAGACCTTTTGACCGTCTTGCAGGGACTTGAAGCCTTCAGCCTGGATCTCGGAGAAGTGAGCGAAGAGATCGTCGCCACCGTCTTCCGGAGAAATGAAGCCAAAACCTTTAGCGTCGTTGAACCACTTAACTGTGCCAGTAGCCATGTTTCGATATCCTTTACGCGTTGCGCTTTCAATTGCCGGGTGTTACCCGATTACAGTGGGTAAGACAAATAAGCTATACACCAGACCATCGAGGGTATCGACTACTACTGACCGTATGCCACTTGCTAACCTACTGAGCACAGCTTGCGCCTTTGCCGAGGCCCTGTCAACGTTCTTTCGACAACATATTTTGAGCCTGGCCTCTCCCTCTCGCCACAGCCCCTGTCACTGGGCCTGACGCAGCTCGACGATGGTGCGCAGCAGCGTGGCGACATTGCGGCTGGAGAGCTGATATTCCTGCATCAGTTCGTGCAGGCGTTCCTCGAATGCGGGCGATGCGTCCTGCGAATCGGCATCTCCACCGCCGATGTCGCGAAGCGCGGATGCGAGCGCATCGTCGAGTTCACGAAACATGCGAAGTTTTTCACGTTCATTCATGGAACGTGAGGATGACTGACGATTGTTTTTCATAAACATGTTGGAATCATCGTTAACGTTCTAAAAAAAAGCGAGCCACCTCCCTGGACACTTTTCAGGCCAGGCGAGGCCTGGACAACGCACGAAACTGACGGTGATCGAAGAAGGTGCGCCGTGGACGGCGCAGGCGCCGTGGCTCGGCCCGGGTGTATAGATGGTGGCTAATGCCTAAAGTTCAATACCGCGTGTTGCGCCACGCCGGGCTCGGCCGTCAGCGCGAGGAGGAAGAGACCGTCTTGGCGATATCTTTCCCCGCCAGCCGGGAGAGAAAGTCATCCACCGGGCACGGCCGGCCCAGCAGGTAGCCCTGCCCGATGGGGCACCCCAACCCGCGCAGAATGTCCAGTTGCTCCTGGGTCTCGATGCCCTCGGCCACTACGGTGAGCCCAAGCCCCCGGGCAAGGTCGGTGATACCCTTGACCAGCAGCTGGCTGCGCTCGTCGTCGGCGATGGAATCGACATAGACCTTGTCGAGCTTGACCTTGGTGAACGGCAGTTCCTTCAAGAAGCGCAGCGAGGTATAGCCGGCACCGAAGTCATCCAGCACCAGCCCGAAACCGTGCAGGCGCAGGGTACGCATGACCTGACGCACCTGCCCCAGGTCTTGGGTAGCGACGTGCTCGGTCACCTCGAGTTCGATGCACTGCGGCGCAATGCCGTATTCCTTGCAGCGTGCCAGCAGCCAGTCGGTGAAGCGCATGTCGTCGAAATGGCGGATCGAGAGATTGATCGCCCACACCAGGGAGCGCCCGTTGGCCATGCCCTCCTTCGGCCACATGACATTGTGCGACAGCCACTCGAGCATGGCGCCGAAGACTTTCTCGTCGAGCGGCACGATCTGGTGGCTGGCCTCCGCCACGGGGATGAACTCGCCCGGTGAAATGGTGCCCAGGGCCGGGTGATGCCAGCGTATCAAGGCTTCGGCGCCGACCAGTTCACGCTTGGCAAGCCGGTATTGCGGCTGCAGGTACAGCTCGAAGAACGGCGCTTCCTCCTCCAGGGCATCGGCCAGGGTCTCGGCCAGAATGCGCCGCCGCTCGGCGGTCTTGAGCATGTCGAGCTGGAAGAATTGCGGCTCCGTGCCGGCGCTGGCCAGGACCTGGTCGGCGGCGTCCTGCGCGGCCTGCAACAGCGCCGTGGGCGTCTTGCCATGTTCGGGGGAAATCGCCACGCCGATGCGCGGTTCCAGCCGGTGCGGCACGCCGAGGACTTCGATAGGGATGTCGAACTCATCCTGATAGCGCTGCGCGGTGGTCATGGGGTCTTGCGCGCCCGAGGCCATGACCACGAACACGTCATCGGAGAGCCGCGCGGGATAGCACACGCCACCGCAGGCGCCGCGCAGGCGTTCCGCCACGCACTGTGCCGCCACGTTGGCGTATTCGACCCCGAACTGGGCCCGCAGGTGACGCAGGGAATCGAACGCCAGGTAATACAGCGAGACGGCGTAGGCGTCTTCCATGAAACTCTGCAGGCGACGCTCGAGCAGGAAGCGGCCCGGCAGATCGGTCACCTGGTCGTTGCGCATGGCGAGCCGACGACGCTGCCGCAGCGTCTCGCGGCGCCATGCCAGACAGCCGAGGAGCCCCCCGATGAGCAGCGCGCCCGCCGCCAGGCCGAAGGCGAGCCACGTCCAGTGGCGCTGCGCGATGATCGACTCGGGCACTTCCAGCCAGCTCACGTCGTCGCGGGCGGCACCGCGGATCCATTCCCGAGCGCTGTAGAGCACACTGGGCGGACTCGAGGCAAACAGGCCCTCCCCCAGGTTGAGGGTGGTCGCGGAGGAAAACAGCTGGCTTTCCAGCGCACCGGCCATGGCGTCGGGCTCGGGGAAGATGCCGCCCAGACAGCCATGGCGCAACCATTCGCGCTGATAGCACCAGAACTGCCAGCCATCGGCGGCCAGGGCCTGTACACGCCGCAGGTTATCGCGGGTAATCGGCGCCGAAAGAAATGCCTGACGCGGCTGGCCTTGTTGCTGACGGCGTGCCGTGAATTGCGCCACCGCGCCCTGGTCGGGCCCGGCCAGGGGGAGCCAGGTGTCACTGAGCGAGGAGGTGTCGAATGCGGCATGGGTCGCGCCCCCGCCCGAAGTGGTCTCACCCTGGCGGCGGACGCTGGCCACGATGGCATCGCGGCGCGCGGCATCCACGTACCACAGCGCCAGCGGCCCGGCCTCGGCGCGGCGGGCGCCGAGCGCCCAATGCAGGCTGCGCTCGGCGTAGGTATCCAGCGCGACGTGCGGAATACGGTTGTCCTTCAGCCATTCGCGCAGTGCCGTGTCGCGAACGCCGTATGCCACCGCATGCGAGTTTTTCATCGGCGGTGCGAGCCCGCGGTAGGCGCGCACGGCAGCATCGTGCATGAGCACGACATATTCGTCGCTGGCTTCGCTGCCCACGGGTTGGCGGTGTGCCATGGTCTCGCGCCAACGGTGCAGCATGGTCGATGTCGGGAAACGGTCGTCGCCCAATATCTCGAGGGTGACATTGGCCTCCCCCACGCGGCTCGCCAGCCGCTCGCGCAGATCGGCCAACAACGGCGCATCGCTTTGCAGGGCCAACTGGCTAGGCACCACGATCATGGCATTGGCCGGCGGCTCGGCGGCCTGGCCGGGCACCGCCTGCCAGTACGTCACGCACATGAGACAGGAAGCCATCACCATCCGCGCGAGGCCCCGGAGCTCAATCGTCATTGCCAGTCGCCACCGCCCCTTCGTCGCCATGCTCTTGGCTTCTTCCCATCTCACGTGCAATCTTCCTTCCCCATCCATTCATCACCGGCGCACGATGCCGGCGGCGCTCTCGTTATCGTGTCTCACAGTCTCAGGCATGATGTTTCTTCCATCGTAGTCGAGAAAATCGCACCCGACTGGCAGATGCAATCAAGGAACACGCTGGCATGGGTGGTGAGGACCTCGGGCGTGCCGGGAATCCGCAAGCCCAGCAGATATTCGCAGCCCTTTGACGCCTTGCAACCCGCTTAGCGAGCCGCACAACGAACAGGTGTGGTTGATGCATGCCTCACGACCCTTCAGAAAGATGATGTCTGCGTGATCGCAATAGGATCCCAGCATCGCCTTTAGTTGCTTCCTGCCAGCATCTAGTACCGACTTGCCAGTGCGGGTCTTCGCGAGCTTGGTGGACGAGGCATCGCCTACTACGATTTCCCAGTGTTGATCGGCCAGCCGGCGGGAGAATTTATGCAAGGCGTACCTGCGGCGATTCTTGACCTGGCGTGGAGGGACTTCACTCGGCGCTTGCTGCGAGCCCTCTGGGTGGCAGCTTGTTTTCGAGATCGCGGTAGAAACGGCCGTTCTCCAGCTTCACGCCGTCGCTACGGGCCGCCACGTCCTTCAGGCCCAGGTCGACGCCGCCCTGGTCGATAGATAACCGAGCCTGCATTTCGACCACCATATTGAAGTACCAGCGGCCTCAGATCTCCTCGTTGAAGCTGCCAGAACGAAACTTATACTGGCGAAGGCCAAAGCTGTTCCTGACCTTGAAGTGCTGGCCGTTGCCGTTGAAGAAAGGGGAGCGAGTCAACGCTGTTCAGAACGGGTCAGCGGCAACAAAAAAGGCTGATGCCCGAAAGCATCAGCCTTGTCATATAGGCGCGTATGGCCATGACCCGCCCGTCGCGATACATGCGACAGGCTATCGAGGCATCACTCCTCGACGCGCACCAGCCAGGACTCGACGGTGTCATTGCCGTACTCGTCTTTCCAGGCCTTGAGCGTTTTCTGGTTACCGCCGCGAGTTTCCACGACTTCACCGGTATTGGGGTTCTTGTAAATCTTCAGCTTGCGCTTGCGACGACCAGCGGTATTGGTCTGCGTCGCCGGCTTGGAGCGCGATTCCGGCTGCGGATCGAGCATTTCGATCACGGCGGCGGGAGACTTGTCGTACTCTTTCATCAAGGCTTCGAGCTTTTCCTTGAACTCCAGCTCGGAGGTAAGGCGCTGGTCCTTTTCAAGCTGCTGCAGCTCTTCGCTAAGTTGCTTGAGCAGCTGCTCCTTTTTCATGTACTCGCTCAACAGAGACATTCTATACCTCAAGACGGTTGATTGGGATGCAAGTGCATTATCGCTACTTATTCGCCCATTGCCAAGTCCTGCTTCTATCTTTTATATCATACCCGTTTATTCCGTTGTAGTGTCCTGGCTCTCATGCGCTTCGAGACTTTTCCATGAAGTGCGACTATCTTCCCACTCCCTCGCTATACTTCGCCTCCCCAATACGGGTTACCCCCCTTCCCAATACGGGGCGAGCCAGATTAAAAAAGACGGGAATATGTCGGGATTCATCAACTAACGGGGGCGAAATCGTGCGCACCTGCTCCATGGAGCAGGTGCTTGTTCGTTCGAGCGGCCCTTTAAACAAGATGATTGCGGCCGTGTTGCCATGCTTTGCGCTCTGAGCGCTACTCTTTCTGAGCGCTACGCTCGCCGAACGCTACGCTCGCCGAACGCTATCGCAACTCGCAAGAATCATCGACAGCGTTCGGGATCATGCGTTCACAGTCGGCGTTCAAAGCTACCGTTGCCGATCACAATACATGGCCTCCGCTCATAACCACCGCTCACAACCACCACTCATAACCACATCGCCGCTAGCCAACCGAAGGCGATCAGCGGGATGTTGTAGTGCAGGAACGTGGGGACGACCGAGTCCCAGATATGATCGTGCTGGCGGTCGACGTTGAGCCCCGAGGTCGGCCCCAGCGTGGAGTCGGAAGCGGGCGAGCCGGCGTCTCCCAGCGCGGCCGCGGTACCGACCAGGGCGACGGTCGCCATGGGCGAGAACCCGAACTGCATGGCCAGCGGAACGTAAATCGCGGCGATGATGGGGATCGTCGAGAACGACGAGCCGATGCCCAGGGTGATGAACAGACCCACCAGCAGCATGATGATCGCGGCAAGCCCCTGGTTGTCGCCGATCATGGCGAAGGCATTCTCGACCAGCGTGTCGATCTCGCCGGTGGCCTGCATCACCGAGGCGAAGCCTGCCGCCGAAATCATGATGAAGCCGATCAACGCCATCATGCGCATCCCGCTGGTGAACAGATCGTCGGCCTCGCGCCATTTGAAGATCCCGCCCAGCGATAGCAAGGCAAAGCCGACCAGCCCGCCCACGATCATCGACCCGCTGTAGAGCTGGATCGAGAGCGCGGCGACGATGGCGACGACGGCCATGACCAGGCCACGGGTGTGCAGACTGACGTGCTCGTCGTGATGCGGCACGTTGCTGGTGACGACGTCACGCGCTTCATAATCGCGCGGCTTGCGGTAGGACACGAACACCGCGGCCAGCAACCCTAATGCCATGCCGGCCACCGGGATCCCCATCGCCAGCGGGACCATGCCGCGGGTCACCTCGAGCCCGACGGCCTCGCCCGCCGAATTGATGTTGGCCAGCAGGATGTCGTTGAGGAAGATCGCCCCGAACCCGACCGGCAACAGCATGTAGGGTGCCGTCAGGCCGAACGTCAGAGCACAGGCGACGGCGCGACGGTCCAGTCGCAGCGAGTTCATGATCTTGAGCAGTGGCGGGATGAGGATGGGAATGAAGGCGATGTGCACGGGAATCAGGTTCTGGGAGGAGATCGCCACCAGCAGCACGGCCCCGAGCATGATGTATTTCACCGCCGCCCGGCGTTTCTGAGACGCCTCCTGCCCAAGCAGGCGAATCAGGCGCTGGGCCAGCAGATCGGGCAGGCCGGAGCGCGAAATGGCCACCGCGAAAGCCCCCAAGGTGGCATACGCCAATGCCACCTTGGCACCGCCGCCCACGCCATCGTTGAACGCCGCGAGCGTGTCCTCGAGTCCCAGGCCACCAACCAGGCCTCCCACCAATGCGCCCACGATGAGCGCGAATACGACTGATACGCGCGCCAGCGCCAGTCCCACCATGACCAGAACGGCCAGAATCACTGCATTCATTGCGTTTCCCGTTGTCTTAGGCTGTGCACGAAAACTGCCTGCGCTCGGTCATACCACGTTAAAAATCAGCTCGCGCGCGAGTCCGATCAAAGTACTCATTTACCCCCCGTAAACTCGTGTGCGAGCCCAGTCCGTCTTTTCGCTGATTTTTGCCTTGTCTGACCATCGCTCGCCGATTTTTCGTACATAGCCTAGTTCCGCTGCGTTTGTTGAAGCATCGACGCCGAAGGCGCCAATCGGCTCACGAAAAGTTCGGGATAGTACCAGAAGTCGACACCGAAACGTCACGGCCTTGCCATCGTCGTGTCATGCGGCGGCGGTAGAAAGGAAGTGCGATACTTGTATCGCTAGACAAGGGACACTGTCGTTAAGCGCGTTAGGGACGCATGTTGGGCAGGATGCCCGCAGGAACCGGCCGAGCCGGTGCGTCGGGAAGACGCCAAGGGAGCGCTGATGATTACGCCACGACACGGAGGCTCCGGGTCGTGGCGATTTTATTGCCAGGCACTGTCTGAAACCGTCTGAAAGAGTGGTCTGCGTACGCGCCGACATCGCGCGTCGACTTTTCGGACGACGCCTACGCTTTGTCGGAAAAATGCCTGCGCTTGTCCATACGGCGTTAAAAATCGGATCAAAATGCTCATTTACACCGTGTAAACTCCGCTTTTTCACCGATTTTTGCCTTGTCTGGCCATCGCTCGCCGATTTTTCAGACAGAGCTTAGCAGTTGCCCTTCTTCGCCTGCCCCGGCGGACAGAAGTCGCCGCCATGCCCATGGTCGCGATCGCGGTGGTCATGGTCGTGATGACCGTCCCCGACTTCGACCACGGGCTCGGGGTCGATGCGCGCCGGCGTGTAACTGCATGCCGTCACGCTCAATCCCAGGCCGACGAGTCCCACCAGCAGCATCGGTCGCCATGAAAATTGCATCGTCTCTCTCCTCTTGCCAGTCCATGGGGCTATCGTGCGTTCCCTCGCGAGGCAACGCGCCATCAGGGTGCCACAGCCTCCGCCTTTTCGGGCACCGCATTATCCTCATCCGAGGGCAGATCGTCACCCTGGGGCTCGCTGTCGCCGGCTCTTGCCGACGCCGTGTCGCCTTTATCGGCGACCCATAGAAACGCCGGATCGTCTTGCACGGGATCGTCATCGACGCTCGTGTCAGCGGCCATGGCAACGCTTCCCATGGCGAAGCCTATCAGGATCAAGGATCCCAGAACGAGACGCCCCGGCCGGAGGCCTTCGCCACCGAGGCTGCTCGCGCTCCCTGACGTTCCGATTCCACGCTTCGACATGACGCTCCCCTGACTGACCTTGCCGCGATGGGCATGAAAAAGACTGAACATGACTACTTGAACATATGCGCACCTTAGCAGCTCAACCCCCACTTCACCATGCACCCGGGACCGTCGTTCCGGGCCTCGAAGGGGGCGCTGCCCTGCCCGCCAGCGAATCCCATAACGGTACGCATTAGATATCCCCCTCATTTTCATAACACCGGTTTATGTATCCGATGTGTTTCGGTATGATGCGCCCCATAACGAGAAATCAAGAAAATTCAGGGAACTTCTGAACCGTCTCCCGCTACACGGCCCGCCAAGCATGGCAATCGCCCTCGCTCACGGGGCGAGTGTGCTCATGCGCGCCCATGTACGGACTTTCGTACGACTCCCGGTTCGTTGTTTCCCTTGGCGTCAGTTTGCATGGGCAAACCCGCCCTTCCTATGACTCACGACCCTAAGCAGGAAACGGAGAAAAGAAAGTGACACAACGATCATTCAAGGCAGCTGGCCTCGCATTCGGCGTTACCAGCACACTGGCATTCGCCGCACCGGCATTGGCACAACAAGACACCCAAGCCATGCAGCGTCAGCTGGATGCTCTGCGCGCCCAGGTGGAGCGCATGGAGCAGCAGCTCGAAGCCCAGCAGTCCACGCCGGCGGCGTCCGACAGCCAGGACGTCGCGCAGACCCGTGAGCTGGCCGAGGAAAACCGCTCGCTGCTCGAGTCGATCCAGAACTCGCAGATCAGCGGTACGCTCCAGCTCAACGCGACCTACAACGACTGGGATCAGGTCGACAAGGACACTGCCGGCGACATGGACTTCGGCAAGTTCGTCCTCGCCCTCAACGGTGAGCACGGCAACTTCCTCTACGGGTTCGATTACCGCTTCTATGACGGCTACCAGTTCCTGAAGAGCGGTTGGATGGGTTACCAGGCCACCGAGAACGATACCGTCAAGGTGGGTCTGGTCCAGACGCCGTTCGGCAACATGGATTACGGCTACCTCGGCTGGTACGGCACCCTGCCGTATCTCTCCGGCTTCAACGACAACCAGAACGCCGGTATCAAGTGGGATCACACCCAGGGCGCCTGGGACACCTCGCTGGCCTTCTTCAAGAGCGACCAGCTGGGTGACAGCAACGAGCATTACGGCGCCAACCCGGTCGGCAGCAGCGACCAGGGCAACTCCGCCGAGAACCAGCTCGCCGGCCGTGTCGCCTACACCTTCGGTCAGGGCACCGACTACACCACCGAGGTCAACTTCTCGGCCAAGGGCGGTCAGCTCTACAACCAGAACACCAACGAGAGCGGCGACAACTGGCAGGCCGCTCTGGGCTTGAACGGCAGCTACGGCAACTGGTACACGCTGCTGCAGGCCACCGCCTACGAATATGACGCCGAGAACCCGGACGAGTCGGTCAGCGGGGTCTCCGATGACGTCATTCAGATCGGGGCGTTCAACTTCAACTATCTGATCCCCGCCGAAGGCCAGATGTACTCCGCCAGCCTGGCGTACAGCATGAACGTCGACTGGGGCGACATCGACAACCTCTACTTCTACAACGACTTCAGCTACATCAGCCCGAACGGCGATTACTCGCCGAGCGGCGATGGCGGCGATGTCGACAACCCGATGCTCAACGATCTGGGCATGAAGGTCACCGCCGGCCCGTACTACGCCTGGTTCAGCGTCATTGCCAACAAGAACGCCCTCGGCTACTTCGGTTCGCCGACCGACGGCGACTGGCACACCAGCGTGCAGTCCAACTTCGGCTTCAACTTCTAAGCGTCATCGCTTAACTAGCTAATTCTATTTAGCGCCCCGCTCCCAGGAGCGGGGTTTTTTGTGCGTGACACCTGCCTCTTTGCACCGCTTCATTCGATATCATCAATTGAATCGAAACTTCAAAAATTAAACCGATTCAATTCAATAAGCCCATCGTTCAACGACTTATACATCAAATGCGTGTTCTCGACATGACCTGAATCAAGCACTCAGGAAAATACGCATATTCACAGAAAATAGTCTTTAACTTACATTAGCTTACTGTTTAAAATGTGGACTCCATAAAAAAACGGCATGACTTTCAATGTCTATAATACCAATGCAGGGAAAACATACCGTGTCGCTCAAACGGCGCTGTGCGGTACAGGTATTGATGGCCGCCGTCGTCACCGTTGGCGTGGGCTGCTGGATCGGCACCATGCGCTGGCCCTGGTACCTTGAGGCTGGCGCGCTCCTGGCACCGCTGTGCCTGCAGGTTTCTCTGGCGCTGATGGGACTGGAACGCCACCTGCTGCGCCCCATGCGCAGTTTGTCCGAGCATGCCCGACGCCTGCATGAGGGCGATAATTCCCACTTCATGATGACCACCTATCTTACCGAACGCCAGGATGAAGTCGGTGAGTTGGCGCGTCAGTTCCAGCACCTGGTGGAAGATCTCAAGAATCACAACGCGCAATTGCTGGAACAATCGCTGATCGACCCGCTCACCGGGCTGGGCAATCGTCGCATGCTGGAATATCGCCTGGATGTCGCGCTGCCCCTGACACGACGTCTCGATTGCACCGTGTCGGTGATGATGATGGATGTCGACCATTTCAAACTCTACAACGACCATTACGGCCATCCGGCCGGCGATCAGTGCCTGGTCCAGATCGCCGGGGTGTTACGCGACACCTTTCGACGCGAGACCGATATCGCCGTACGCCTGGGTGGCGAGGAATTCCTGGTCCTGCTCATCGACACCCCCAGCGACGAGGCCCTGCGGCTCGCCGACGCCATGCGCGGCATGATCCAGGCGATGGGGATTCCTCACGAGCGCTCCCCCAGCGCCGAGGTCGTGACCGTCAGCGTGGGGGTGGTCACCAGCCCGCCCGGGGTCAGCGCGGATATCGACAGAATGGTCGCCTGCGCCGATGAGGCGCTGTATGCCTGCAAGGCCTCGGGTCGCAATACCACGCTGGCGCGGACGCTCAAGGTCCAGGAGGCGTCGCTCGTCGCCTGCGATTAGGCCTTTTGCGAAGGTGGTCCGCTTCCTCGCCGACGTTTCAGACGCGGCCTGGGCCCTTCTGCGCAGCGTTCTTTCGCCTCATCCGCCGTTTCCCTCCTGCATCCGATTCCCTTGCACGTCGTCGCCGTTACGTATCGGTACATCGGCGTGTTGGCACGATGCCCAAAAAACTGTATATAATTACAGTATAAGATAGAGGGCATCGCATGGCTTCCCCTTGCCGCCCTCTTATCGTTTTATTTATCTATTATTTTTAAAAATCGTACTTTTCCTCTATATTTGGCTCATATCGTAATAGAAGGCGATCAGTTGCCATGACGGATAGGCTGCTTGGCGTGTTGACCGGCGATGTCGTCGGCTCGCGCCGCATCACCGACCGACAACGGCTCGACGAGGCGCTGGATACCACCCTGGCGTTGCTGGAACGGCAGTTCGGCGCCCATGTGGATCGCTACCGTGGCGACGGCTTTCAGGTGGCGCTGCGCGATCCTGGCGAGGCCATGACGGCGGCCGTTCTGGCGCGCGCCGCATTGCTGCGTTATTCGCCCTCGCGGCGCGACGTCTGGGATGCGCGCATTGCCGTGGGCATCGGGTACGGTCATCTGCCCGAAGCGCCACATATCGCCTCGGCGGACGGCGATGCCTTCGTGCGCTCGGGACAGGCCCTGGACCGCTTGAGCGAAAGCGACGAACGGCTCGCCCTGGTACTGCCGCAGCCCGACGACGATCTGGCCCTGCTGACCCGGTTCGCCGATGTCATCCTCCAGGGGTGGACGCACAACGCCGCCGAGGTCGTGTACTGGCAATTGCGGCATCCCGAGACCCAGCAGGCCCTGGCGACGCGCCTGGGCCGGGCCCAGTCGACCATTCACCAACGCTTGAGCGCCGCACGCTGGCCACTGATACAGGACTATCTGGCGCATGTCGGCGAGCGGCTCAACGCTCTCATGGAGACCATGCGATGACCGGCGCTCCCTTCACCGGGCTGTTGTTGCTGCTGCTTGCGCACCTGGCGGGCGACTTTCTTCTGCAAAGCGCGGCCTGGGTGCACGACAAGCAGGTGCGCGGCCACCGCTCGACGGCGCTTTATCTGCATGCCGGCATTCACGGCGGGCTGGCCTGGCTGGCGCTCCTCGTCGGGGGACAGCCCGTCGGCGCGGCCATCCTGGGCGCGGCCTTCATCACCGTGACGCATTTCGGCATCGATGTGCTCAAGAGCCAGGCACCCAGCGAGCGGATCGGCTATTTCATCGCCGACCAGGCACTGCATGTCGGGGTGCTGGTCCTGACCTGGCTGTGGCTGACCGGCGACGCGGCATGGCTGGCGCTCGCCACTGGCTGGCTGCTGCGCCCCGAGGTCCTGCTGGTGGCGCTGGCCTATGGCGTCGTCATGCGTCCCTTCTCGATCCTCATCGCCATGATCATGCGACGCTGGAGCCACGGCGTGGACAACAGCGGCACCCTGGCCGACGCCGGTGCGCGCATCGGCATGCTCGAGCGCTTTCTGGTGCTGACCTTCGTGCTCGCCGACCAGCTGGTGCCCATCGGCTTTCTGCTCGCCGCCAAGTCCGTGCTGCGTTTCGGCGATCTGCGCGAGGATCGCGACCGCAAGCTCACCGAGTACGTGCTGCTGGGCACCATGCTGAGCTTCTCGTTGACCATCACGCTGGGCATACTGGTCGCACAGTGGCTTCACGCGATGTGAGCGGCCGATGATGAAGCGGGACGAGGACGGCGAGTGAGGACAGGCGTGGACGTGAGAGCGGCAAGACAGGCGACGCGGCGAGACCGGCCACGCCGCCCGAGCCTGGGCCTGGCACGCAAGGGCTGGCTGTGGGCGATGCCCTGCCTGCTGGCGCTGACGGCCTGCGCCGCGCCCACGCTGGAATCCCGCGATGGCTATCAGGTCGATCGCCGCTACACCGCGCCCGGACAGAGCAGCCGGGTGCGTCATCTGGTGCTGCATTACACGGACAGCGACGCTCGGCGCTCGCTGTCGACCTTGACCGGCCCCCACGTCAGTGCGCATTACGTGCTGACCCGGGAGGCGCCGAAGGTCTATCAACTGGTCGACGAGTCGCGGCGCGCCTGGCATGCCGGGGCCAGTGCCTGGCACTCCCGCACCAATCTCAACGACACCTCCATCGGCATCGAGGTCGTCAATCGCGGCCCCTACCAGACACCGGCGGGACGCGCCTGGACGCCCTACCCTTCAGCGCAGATCGACACCCTCATCGCGCTGGCGCGGGATATCGTCGCGCGCCACGCCATCGACCCCGTGGACGTGGTCGGCCACGCCGACATCGCACCGCGGCGCAAGATCGACCCCGGCCCACGCTTCCCCTGGTATCGCCTGTATCGAGCCGGCATCGGCGCCTGGCCGGAGACAGCGCGCGTCCTGGCCTACCAGAGACGTTTCATGAAGGACCCGCCCTCGCTCACCCAATGGCAGCGTGCGCTGGCGGCATACGGCTATCCCGTGGCGGTCACCGGCCGCTTCGACGCGCTCACCCATGACACCTTGCGCGCGTTTCAGATGCACTTTCGCCCCACGCGCCATGACGGCTATCCGGATGCGCACAGCGCGGCCATTCTCTGGGCATTGCTGGAGAAATATCGGCCCGAGGCTTTGAGTGATCTCCGCTCTCCATCCAACATCAATGGATAGCAGCGGCAAGATGCAAGCGAGGGTCATTCGTCAGGGATGACGAATGTAGCGCCCAGGGAAGGGGTTATCGCGCCCTCGCGGCAGCTTGCCGCTGATCATCGTGGCAACCCATCGCGCTTCACCTTGACTAGAGCTGCGGGTAATGAATCACGTCGTGAAAGCGCGCCGCTCGCTCGCCGACATTGCGATAGCCATGCTCGCGGTCGGCGGCGAAGCGGCGCGCCTCACCCGGCCGGAGGGCTTCCCAGCGACCGTCGAGCGCCAGTTCCAGAGTGCCGTCGAGCATCACCACGTGCTCGACGACGCCCGGTTCGTGCGGTGACGACTCGCTGCAGGCCCCCGGCGCCAGTTCGATCAGGAACATCTCGAAGCGCAGGCGTGGATCGAAGGCGAAAAGCGGCGTGACCGTCATGCCGGCGGCGGCATCTTCCAGCACCGTGGGCGCGGCCTCGCCATTGGGGACGATGCCCTGGACCGAGGCCTGTTCGAAGAACAGCGAGAACGACACGCGGAAACCGCCGGCGATTTTCCACAGCGTGGCCACCGTGGGACTGGACTCGCCGCGCTCGATCTGCCCCAGCATGGCCTTGCTGACCCCGGTCGCGCGCGCGGCACGATCGAGACTCCAGCCTTGCGCGCCGCGCAGCGTCTTGAGCGTCGCGGCGATATGAGCGGTTGGATCCTGCATATGGGGCCTCGTCCTTAGCCGGTTCGCTGATGCATCCCTACCTGCGTGGTTCCCCTTCTCATTGTACGCCATCATCGGCGCTGCTATCGTGCGTTATAACGCACAATGCAAAAACCTCTCGTTCCATTATCGGCAAGGAGCCGCCATGCAAGCGCCGTCAGCGTTACGCGATCTCTCCGTCTCGGCGCTGGTGGCGGGGTTCGTGGCCGTACTGGTGAGCTATGCCAGCTCGGCGGCGATCGTCTTTCAGGCCGCGGAAGCGGCAGGCGCCAGCCCCGCGCAGATCGGCGGCTGGTTGAGCACGCTGGGATTGGGCATGGGCGTCACCTCGCTGGGCCTGTCGCTTGTCTACCGCACGCCCATTCTCACCGCCTGGTCGACGCCCGGGGCGGCACTGCTGGCCACGAGTCTGGGCGACTACACGCTCGCCGAGGCCATCGGGATATTCATGTTCTCGGGCGCCCTGGTGCTGGCCTGCGGCATCACCGGCCTCTTCGCTCGCCTGATGGCCCGCATTCCCCACGCCATCGCCGCCGCCATGCTCGCCGGCGTCCTGCTGCGCTTCGGGCTCGAGGCCTTCGCCGCCCTGGACGACGCTTTCGTACTGGTCGGCGCCATGTGCGCCGCGTACCTGCTCGGCCGACGCCTGTGGCCGCGTTTCGCCGTCCTGGGCGTGCTCGCCACGGGCCTGGCCATCGCCGGCGTTCAGGGCGAGATCGACACGGCCCGGGCCTCCGTGACCCTCGCCATGCCCGCGCCGATCATGCCCGAATTCACGCTTGCCTCGCTCATCGGCGTGGGCGTGCCGCTGTTCGTGGTCAGCATGGCCTCGCAGAACGCGCCGGGGGTGGCGACCTTGCGGGCCGCCGGCTATGCGCCGCCCATTTCGCCGCTCATCGCGGTGACCGGGCTCGCCACGCTCGTGCTGGCACCGCTGGGCGGGTTCTCGATCTGCCTGGCGGCGATCACCGCCGCCATCTGCATGGGGCCCGAGGCGCACCCCGCCCCCGAACGGCGCTACATGGCGGCGGCCTGTGCCGGCGGCTTCTATCTGCTGGCGGGCGTCTTCGGCGGGTCCATCGGCACCTTGTTCGATGCCCTGCCCCAGGCGTTGATCGTGGCCATCGCCGGGCTGGCGCTGCTGACCACCATCGGCGGCAGTCTGCATAACGCCCTGCACGATGCCCGCCAGCGCGACGCGGCGCTGGTCACCTTCCTGATCACCGCCTCCGGGGTCAGCTTGCTGGGTGTCGGCGCCGCCTTCTGGGGGCTCGTCGGCGGCCTGCTGACGCAGGGCATGCTGGGTGCCACGCGACGGGCGTGACACCCGCCGTCAGGGCCTAGCCGGTGTTGCGAAGCCCCGCCGCAATCCCCGCCATCGTCACCATCAACGCCCGCGACAGCTCGGGACTGATCGCGCCATCGGCGTCGCGGTTACGCTGCAGCAGTTCCGCCTGCAGTCCGTGCAAGGGGTCGATATAGGGATTGCGCACCTCGATGGCCTGACGAATCAGCGGCGTATGCTCGAGCAGCGTATCCTGATCGAGGATATCCAGCAGCACGGTTTCCAGCCGCGACAGGCGCTCGCGGAGCGACTTGCCCAGCGCCTGCAGCGCCGGCTCGTCGACCAGACGCCGTTCGTAATAGGCGGCGATGTCCGGGTCGGCCTTGGCCAGCAGCATCTCGAGCATGTCCAGATAGGTGCCGAAGAACGGCCAGCGTGCGCGCATGTCGCGCAGGCGCTCGCGCCCGCCGGGCTCGTCGAGACGGGTGGCGAACGCCTCGCCGCTGCCCAGCCAGGCCGGCAGCATCAGCCGGGTCTGGGTCCAGGCGAAGATCCAGGGAATGGCGCGCAGCGATTCCACCCCGCCCTCCTGGCGGCGCTTCGCCGGTCGCGACCCCAGCGGCAGGCGGCCGAGCGCGCTTTCCGGCGTCACCGAGCGGAAATAGGGCACGAAATCGGGGTCCTCGCGCACCACGCCGACATAGGCGCGATGGGCGATGTCGGACAGGCGATCCATTTCCTCGCGCCAGACCGGTTCGGGGTCGGGCGGCGGCAGCAGCGTGGCTTCGAGCACCGCGCAGGCATAGATTTCCATCGAGCGCAGGGCGATGTCCGGCTGGCCGAACTTGAAGCGAATCATCTCGCCCTGCTCGGTGACCCGCAGGCTGCCGTTCACCGAGCCCGGTGGCTGCGAGAGGATGGCGGCATGCGCCGGACCGCCGCCACGCCCCACCGTGCCGCCGCGCCCGTGGAACAGCGTCAGCGCCACGTCGTGCTGGCGGCAGATGCCCACCAGCTGTTCCTGAGCGCGGTACTGGGCCCAGGCGGCGGCCAGCTGGCCGGCGTCCTTGGCGGAGTCCGAGTAGCCGATCATGACTTCCTGACCGTCGCCGGCCATGCGGCGGTAACCGGGCAGCGACAGAAGGCGCTCGATGACGTCACCGGCACGGTTGAGGTCGTCGAGGGTCTCGAACAGCGGCGCGATGGGCAGCTGCAGGTCGCCGCCGACTTCTTTCATCAACAGCGCCACCGCCAGCACGTCGGACGGTTGCCCCGCCATGGAGATCACGTAGGTGCCCAGCGCTTCGCGGTGCTCGCGGGCGATGACCCGGAAGGTGTCGATCACCTCGCGGGTTTCCGCCGAGCAGTCCCAGCGCCGGGGAATCAGCGGACGCGGCGACTCCAGCTCCTCGAGCAGGAAATCCTGGCGCTGGGCCTCGTCCCAGTCGCGATAGTGCCCCAGTCCGAGGCAGTCGCTGAGTTCGTCGAAGACCTGGGCGTGGCGCCCGGCTTCCTGGCGGATGTCGAGCTTGGTCAACGACACGCCGAAGACCGCCACGCGCCGCAGGGTGTCAAGCAAGGCCCCGTTGGCGATGGTGTCCAGGCCCACGTCGCACAGCGAGCGATAGCAGGACAGCAACGGCGCATACAGCTGGTCGCGGGTTTCGATGATCGCTACGTTGCTGTCGAAGGGCCGCCCGTCGAGGCGGGCCTTGGCCCAGTCGCGCGTGGCCTCGACCCTGGCCAGCAGCCGCTTGAGCAATGCCCGGTAAGGCTCGGGGTCGCTGCCCACCTCGGCGCGCAGGGCACCGTTGGCCTTCCACATGGAAAGCTCGGACTTGAGACGCAGCAGGTCGCGGGCGTAGAGATCCGCGGCCATCCAGCGTCCCAGCAGCAGGACTTCCTCGGTGACCCGCGCGGTGACGTTGGGATTGCCGTCGCGGTCGCCGCCCATCCACGACGCAAACCGCAGCGGCGCGGCGTCCAGCGGCAAGCGCTCCCCGGCGGAGGCCAGCAGCAGATCGTCGAGTTCGCGGTGGAAGTCGGGTACCGCCTGCCACAGCGAGTTCTCGATCACCGCGAAGCCCCACTTGGCCTCGTCCACCGGGGTCGGGCGCTCGTGACGAATCTCGTCGGTGTGCCAGGCCTGGCTGATCAATTCCTCGAGCCGCCCTCGGGCACGTGCGGCGATCTCCTCGCGCTCGGTGGCGCCTTCCATGGTGGTCAGGCATTCGTCGATGGCATCGTACTTGCGGATCAGGGTACGCCGGATGACCTCGGTGGGATGCGCGGTGAGCACCAGCTCCACGCGCATGGCGGCCAGCGTCTCGACCAGCTTGCGCGGGGCGTGACCGGCGCCGCGGATGCGCTCGAGCAGCTCGCCCAGGTCGGGCTGGGTGCCGGGCTTGTAGTCCTCGACGCGGCGGAAGCGGGCCCGGTAATGCTGCTCGGCGATGTTGGAGAAGTTGAGGAACTGGTTGAAGGCGCGCGTCACCGGCAACAGGTCCTTCTCCGGCAGCGCGCGGAGGTATTCGATCAGTTCACGGCGGCTTTCGCTGTCGTCCTGGCGTCCGCGCTTGGCCAGGCCACGAATGGTCTCGATCTTGTCGACGAAACCATCGCCCAGGTCGTCGGCGATGGTGCGCCCCAGGCTATCGCCGAGGATGCGGACGTTGTCGCGCAGCGATTCATGCAAGTCGTGACTCATGATGCCCTCCGTGATGGCGACGATGGCAAGTCGTTGTTTTGAAGCGTGGTTGTTTTGAAAAGCCGTTGTCCTGACTACGTTACTCGGGCTCGGCGATGCCCACAACGCATGCCACGCTCAGGCGTTGCTGGTTTCGCTTTCCTTGGCGGCTTGCCAGTGGCGTTCCATCTCGTCGAGGCTGGCCGCCTCGAGGCCGCCCGCCTTGGCCGACAGGGCCTGCTCGACATGGCGAAAGCGCCGCTCGAACTTGAGGTTGGCATGCCGCAATGCCTGCTCGGGGTCGATATCGAAACGTCTGGCCAGGTTGGTCACGGCGAACAGCAAATCGCCGATTTCCTCGCGCACGTGCACGGCATCGCCGTCACGCACCGCCTCCTCGACCTCGGCGAGTTCCTCACGCACCTTGGCGAACACGCCCTGGTCGTCGGGCCAGTCGAAGCCGACCCGGGCGGCGCGCTTGGACAGCTTGGTGCCGCGAGACAGCGCCGGCAGGGACGCGGGGACGTCGTCGAGCACCGACACCGCCTCGCGGGTTTCGCGTTCGCGGGCCTTGAGGGCTTCCCAGCGCGTCTTGACGTCCGTCGTTTCCACTTCCTCGGCCGGCACGCCGGCGGGACGCCGCGAGGCCAGCGTCCCCTCGGGAAACACATGTGGATGCCGGGCGACCATCTTGGCGGTCACCGCGTCGACGACGTCATGGAAATCGAAGCGCTGCTCCTCGCGCGCGAACTGGCTGTAATACACCACCTGGAAGAGCAGGTCCCCCAGCTCGCCGGGCAGTTCGTCGAAGGCACGCCGTTCGATGGCATCGGCCACTTCATAGGCCTCTTCCAGGGTATGCGGGACGATGCTCTGCCAGTCTTGCTTGACGTCCCACGGGCACCCCTGGGCCGGGTCGCGCAGGACCGCCATCAGGGTCAACAGATCGTCGAGATCGTAACGCGTTCGCGCGTCGCTCATGCCTGCTTGCCTCCTCCGCTGCGCAGCCGCTTGACGTCGATGACGTTGGGCAGTTGCTGAATCCGCGAAAAGATACGCTCCAGCGCCTCGAGTCCCTCGACTTCCAGGGTGATCTTCATGCGCGCCAGGTTGTCGTGCTTGTCGGTGAGCGTGTTGACCGACAGCACGTTGATGCGGTCGCCCGTGAGGATGTGCGTGACGTCGCGCAACAGCCCCGAGCGATCCCAGGCCTCGATCTCGATGTCCACCGGGTACTGGGCGCTGGCGTTGCCCCACTCCACGTCGACGATGCGACGCGGCTCCTCGGCGCGCAACTGCAGGATGTTGGGACAATCCTGGCGGTGAATGGTGACGCCGCGCCCCTGGGTGATGTAGCCGACGATCTGATCGCCGGGCACCGGATGGCAGCAGTTGGCCATCGAGGTCTTGAGATTGCCGACGCCGAGCACGGTGATGTCGTCCACCGCCTCCTTCGTGGTCCGCCGCGGCTTGGCCAGCAGGCGGTCGAGCTGCTCCTGGTCGTCGGTATCGCCGAAGAGCTGCTGCGCCTGATGCAGCACCTGACCGATACGCAGGTCGCCGGCGCCGATGGCGGCGTACATGTCGTCGACCGTCTGGTAATTGACGGCCTGCGCCAGGGCGTCGAAATCCACGCCCTCGATGTCCAGGCGCCGGAACGCCTTCTCGAACAAGGTGCGCCCTTCCTCGAGGTTCTGGCTGCGCGCCTGATACTTGAACCATGACTGGATCTTGGCCCGCGCCCGCGAGGTCTTGACGTAGCCCAGGTTGGGGTTGAGCCAGTCGCGACTCGGCCCGCCCTTGGTGGCGGTCAGGATCTCGACCTGCTGGCCGGTCTCGAGGCGATAGGTCAGCGGCACGATGCGCCCGTCGACCTTGGCCCCGCGGCAGCGGTGCCCGATCTCGGTGTGCACGCGGTAGGCGAAGTCGATGGGCGTGGCGACCTTGGGCATGTCGATGACATGGCCGTCCGGCGTGAAGACGTAGATGCGGTCCGGCGCCACGTCGCTGGAGAGCCCTTCGCGCAGATCGCCCAGCTCGCCGACCTCTTCCTGCCATTCCAGCACCTGACGCAGCCAGGCGATCTTTTCTTCGTAGCTGCGGCTTTTGGAGTCGACGTCGTGGCCCTTGTAGCGCCAGTGGGCGCATACCCCGAGCTCGGCCTCCTCGTGCATGGAGAAGGTGCGGATCTGGATCTCCAGCACCTTGTTCTCCGGACCGATCACCGCGGTATGCAGCGACTGATAGCCGTTGCGCTTGGGATTGGCGATGTAGTCGTCGAACTCGTGCGGCACGTGGTGCCAGCGCGAATGCACGATGCCCAGCGCGGTATAGCAATCGGCGACTTCCGGCACCAGGATGCGCACCGCGCGCACGTCATACACCTGGGAGAAGTCGATGTGCTTGCGCTGCATCTTGCGCCAGATCGAATAGATGTGCTTGGCACGCCCGTCGACGTCGTAGGGGGCGATGCCCTGCTGGTCGAGGAGCCCCTTGAGGGTCTCCACCACGTCGTGAATGTAGCGGTCGCGGTCGAGGCGCTTCTCGGCCAGCTGCTTGGCGATGGCCTTGTAGTCGTCCTCCTGCAGGTAGCGGAACGACAGGTCCTCGAGCTCCCACTTGAGCTGCCCGATGCCCAGGCGGTGGGCCAGCGGCGCGTAGATGTCGAAGACCTCGCGGGCCACGCGCAGGCGCTTTTCGCGCGGGGCGTCGCGCACCATGCGCAAGGCGCAAGTACGCTCGGCGATCTTGATCAGGGCCACGCGCACGTCGTCGACCATGGCCACCAGCATCTTGCGCAGGTTTTCCTGCTGGTTGTGCTGTGACAGGCCCTGGCGGGGCGCCTGCAGCTGGCTGATCGCCGCCATGTGCAGGACGCCGTCGATCAGCGAGGCCACCTCGGCGCCGAAGCGCTTCTCGATGGCTTCCAGCGTGATCAGTCCCTCGCGTACCGCGCGATACAGCACGGCCGCCTCGAGAATCGCCTGATCGAGCTTGAGCTCGCCCAGGATATCGGCCATTTCCAGGCCGGTGCGAAAGCTCGAGGCCGGCTCCGCCCAGTTGTGGTGAGGCTTTTCCGCGTTGTACGCCAGGTGCCGGGCCAGCTCGCAGGCCTCGCGCAACTCCTCGACATCGCGCAGCGCGACATCGTCCTGGAGGCGCTTGAGCCACAATGCGATATCGACCTCGCCGGTCTGCGTCAACGGCTGGTCTTCACGGACCTTGACCATGATCTTCCCTTTCTACGGATGTGGACCGACCGCGCGGCGTGTCGCGGGTCAGTAGCAGCATCGATTCCAAATGCGCGGTGTGTGGAAACATGTCGGCCAGCGCGGCGCGCTGGATACGGTAGCCGCCTTGCACAAGGCGTGCCGCATCGCGTGCCAGCGCCGCGGGATCGCAGGAGACGTAGAGCAGCGTCGTCACCGGACTGTCGGCGAGCGCGCGGCACAGGGCCTCCGCCCCGCCGCGCGGCGGGTCCATGATCACCCAGTCGACCGCCGCGACATCCGGTACCTGGGTGGCCAGGTCGGCCTGTTGTGCACCGACCTGGTGCAGCCCGGCGCGACGTGCATTGTCGGCGAGACGCTCGACCATCGCGGGACTGCCCTCGATGCCGGTGATCGACGCGACGCGGGGCGCCAGCGCGAGCGTGAAGTTGCCCACGCCGGCGAACAGATCGAGGACGCGCTCTTCCCCGCGTGGCGCGAGCCAGGCCAGGGCCGTGCGCACCAGGCGGGCATTTACGTCGGCGTTGATCTGCAGGAAATCGCCCGGCACGCAACCGAGCGACAGCGTGGTGTCGTCCAGTGCCAGGGTGACATGCAGGGCCTCGCCGCGCGGCGCGTGCAGCCAGCGCAACGTCGGCGTCTCGCGTCCCACCCGCCAGGCCAGGGTGACATCGTGCTCGGCGGCGAACCGGCGCCAGCGGGCTTCGTCGCCGGGCACCTCGCGGAGCTGACGCACCACCACGCAAGCGCCCTCGGCGGTGGCGATCAACTCGATGTGCCCCACGCGCCGGGGCGCTTCCAGCTGCACCAGGCATGCACGCAGCGGCGCGATCAGCCGTGACAGCACGGGCTCGAGCACCACGCAGCTGTCGATATCGATCAAGTGCTCGCTGCCCCGGGCGCGAAACCCCAGGTGCGGCGTACCTTCGGCATCGCATTTGACGCCCAGGCGCGCCCGGCGCCGGTATGCCAGCCCTTCGCCGGCCAGCACCTCTATCTCGGGCAGGGTCAGGCCCTGACGGGTGAACAGCTCGTCCAGCGTGCGGCGCTTGTGCTCGCGCTGCGCCTCGAGGTCGAGATGCTGCAGGTCGCAGCCGCCGCAGCGCCCGTAATACGCACAAGGCGGCGTCGCCCGCTCGGGAGACGTCGCCAGGCGCTCGACGACGTGCGCCTCGTCGAAGCGCTTGCGTTGACGATGCACGGCGACCCGTACCCGTTCGCCGGGCAGGGCCTGGTCCACGAAGACGGTCTTGCCGTGCGGGTCGCGCGCCACGCCGCGCCCATCGTGCGCCAGGCGCTCGATGGACAGGCCGTCGGCAGTCGCGTCGTCGCGCCGTGTTGCCGACCCGCGCTCCCGACGCACGCGTTCGTTGGCGGTGCGCGGTGGACGACGTTTGCCCAGCATCGCCATCTCAGCGCTCCGGGGCGAACAGGCCGGTGGACAGGTAACGGTCGCCACGGTCGCAGACGATGAACACGATCACCGCGTTTTCCACCTGCTCGGCGATCCGCAGCGCCCCCGCCAGCGCGCCGCCGGAGGAGACGCCCGCCAGGATGCCTTCCTTGCGGGCGAGCAGGCGCATGTGCTCCTCGGCTTCCTGCTGGCCGATATCCAGCGTGACATCGACCCGCGAGGCATCGAAGATGCTCGGCAGGTATTCGCGCGGCCAGCGGCGGATACCGGCGATGCTCGCACCGTCGGCAGGCTGCAGGCCGACGATCTGAATGTCGGCACGCTGCTCCTTGAGGTAGCGCGACGTGCCCATGATGGTGCCGGTGGTGCCCATCGAGCTGACGAAATGCGTTATCCGGCCGCCGGTCTGTTCCCAGATTTCCGGTCCGGTGGTGCGATAGTGCGACAACGGGTTGTCCGGATTGGCGAACTGGTTGAGCGGTTTCCCCTCGCCGCGCGCGATCATCTCGTCGGCCAGGTCGCGGGCGCCTTCCATGCCCGCCTCCTTGGTCACCTCGATCAACTGCGCGCCGTAGGCCGCCATGGCCTGCTTGCGCTCGCTGGAGGCGCTTTCCGGCATGATCAGCACCATGTGGTAGCCCTTGACCGCCGCCGCCATGGCCAGCGCGATCCCGGTGTTGCCCGAGGTCGCTTCGATCAGGGTGTCGCCGGGGCGGATCTCGCCACGCGCCTCGGCCTCGCCGAGCATCGACAGGGCCGGTCGATCCTTGACCGAACCGGCCGGGTTGTTGCCTTCCAGCTTGGCCAGTAGCGTGTTGTTGCGCCCTGCCTGAAGCCGCGTCAAACGCACCAGCGGCGTGTGACCGACCGCATCCGCGAGAGTGGGGAATTGCATGGGTTCATCCTTTACTGGCACGACGAACGCCGTTACGTCTCGCGTGACCGGCACACGGCGTTTCGGCACTCATCCGTCGGGTGTTCGATGCCCCTGATTATATCCGGGACGGCCCGTCGGCGACAGGCGAACCCGGCGAGTGTGGCATACTGCCGGCGGGGAAAACGAAGGGAACGTCGGAATGTCGCTACGACTGCGCTTATTGCTGTTGCTGCTGGGCCTGCCCCTGAGCGTGGGGCTGATCTACGGCGCCTACGATATCTACATGGAGCGCCAGCAGGTACGCCAGGCGCTGGTGACACGCATCGCCGATGTCACCGCGGCCCTGGCACCCGCCGTCTCGCTGGTCCTGGAAGAGGGACGGGACGACCACCTGCGGCGACTCGCCCAGCGTCTGCTGGACATCGACGAGGTCGCTGCCGTCAGCGTGCGCGCTGCCGACGGCGACGCCGTGCTCAGCCTGGGGGAAACCCAGCCCGCCCCCGCGCTGCCCATGCCCGACCGGAGTGCGCTGCAGGAAGCCGAGACGCGCTGGCGCTGGCTCCAGCCGCTGGGGTCCCCGGCGGAGATACGAGGAAACGCCGGCACCGCGTATTGGCTCGACGTCGACCTGGGCACCACGGCGCTGACGCTGACGTTCTACCGGCAACTGGCCAGCCACGGCATGGCCGGCCTGGTGCTCGGCCTGGTGCTGTTTCTGATCGCCTATCCCCTGAGCCGCCGGCTCACGGCGCCGCTGCAACGGCACATCACGTTGCTCGAGCGTCTCCACGGCGGCGATTTCAGTGCGCGCCTGACACCGCGCGGCTCGCGCGAGCTGGTCACGCTGGGCCACCAGCTCAACGCCCTGGGCGAGCAGATGATGCGCCAGCGCGAGGATACCCAGGCGCAGATCGACCAGACCACCTTCGACCTGCGCGAGTCGATGGAAACCATCGAAGTCAAGAACATCGAGCTCGACATGGCTCACCGGCGCGCCCTGGAAGCCAACCGCATCAAGTCCCAGTTCCTGGCCAACATCAGCCATGAAATCCGCACGCCGCTCAACGGCATCATCGGCTTCTGCCAGCTGCTCGGCCGCAGCGCCCTGGACAGCCGCCAGCGGGAATGGCTCGAACAGGTGCAGACGGCCTCGGACAACCTGCTGTCGCTGATCAGCGATGTGCTGGATTTCTCCAAGATCGAGGCCGGCAAGCTCGAGCTGGAAACCGTGCCGGTGGACATGGTGACGCTGGTCGATGAAGTGCTGGGGCTCCAGGCCCCTACCGCGCAACGCAAGAGCCTGCACCTGCTCGGACTGGTCTACGACGACGTGCCCGATCAATTGCTGGGCGATCCCCTGCGCATCAAGCAGATACTCACCAATCTGGTCAACAACGCCGTCAAGTTCACCGAGCGCGGCGAGGTCGTGGTGCGCGTCATGCTCGACGACCTCAATGCCACCAGTTCCAAGCTGCGCATCAGCGTGCGCGACACCGGCATCGGGCTCGACCTGCCGAGCCGCGAGCGGCTCTTTCAAGCCTTCAGCCAGGGCGATGCCAGCCGCTCGCGCAAGTACGGCGGCACTGGCCTCGGGCTGATGATCAGCAAGCGCCTGGTCGAACAGATGGGCGGCGATATCGACGTCGAAAGCGAAAGCGGTGAAGGCACGACCTTCACCTTCACTCTGACGTTGATCGCCACCCAGCAGCGCGAGCGCCTCCCCGAGGTGAACCTGAGCGGCTGTCGCATCGGGCTGTTCGAGGCCCATCCCGCCAGTCGCCATGCCCTGACCCACCTGCTCGAACGCTGGCACGCCCAGGTCGTGCCCCTGAGCTCCCGCGAGGCGTGTTCGAGCTCGACGCCGGATCTCGACCTGCTGGTGCTGGGGTTGACCCAGGACGACCTGCGGCCGCGCGAGATCAGTGCCTGGCGTGACGTTCTCGATCACTGCAAATGCCCCGGCCTGCTGCTGGTCAACGCCGATCCCTTCGAGATCCCCGACCTGGCCTTGCCCCACGGCGGCGAGATCACCACCAAGCCGGTCTCGCGGCGCAGCCTGGGCAACGCGCTGAGCGCCCTGCTGCTGGCGGACGACGTCCCCAGCGCCCTGCCCGCCCCGAACGGCGGCGTCTCGCCGCGCAAGGTGCTGGTGGTCGACGACACGCCGTCCAACCGCCTGCTGGTCAAGGAGCTGTTGCAGGATCGCGGCCTGACGCCGTTGCTGGCCGGCAGCGGCGAGGAAGCCCTGGCCATGGCGCAGAGCGAGCCCGTGGCCCTGGTGCTGATGGATATTCAAATGCCGGGGATGAACGGCGTGGAGACCATGCGGGCACTGCGCGACCTGGGCGACGAGTGGCAGCGCTGCCCCATCGTGGCGCTGACCGCGCATGCCCTGGAGGAAGAACGCCAGCAGCTGTTGCGCGACGGCATGAGCGACTGTCTGATCAAGCCGATTCGCGAACCCGCGCTCGATGCCATGCTCGAGCGTCACCTGGCCGATGCTCCCGGCCAGGACACGCCGGTGGCGCCTGCCGGCACCGCCTCTGACGTGGTCACCGGCGCGGCGACACCCGCCCCCACGACGTCCTCCGAGTCGGCTCCCCACGAGCCGGCGACGTCCGTCACGGAGGACGAGACCGCCAGCGAGGAGCTACCGGTGGTCGACATGCAGCTGGGAATTCGCATGGCGGGCGGCCGGGAGAACCTGGCCAACGACATGCTGGGCCTGCTGTTCGAGCATCTGGACGACAGCGAACGCGCGATCCACGAAGCGTGGATCGCGCAGGATGCGGAGGCCTTTCACGAACACGTCCACCGCCTCAATGGCGCCTGCCGCTACTGTGGCGTGCCGCAGCTGGCCCTCCTGGCGGAGACCCTGGAAACACGCTTCAAGGCTCAGGGGCTGGACGGCTGTCGGGAACTCTACCCGGCGCTCCAGGCCGCGATCGAGCGCCTGCGCGAATGGCAGGCGCGACACTGGTCGACGCCCTGAGGTTCAGCCGCAGCAGCCGCCGGCCTCGTCGTGGTCATGGTCGTGTTCGTGCTCGTGCTCGTGCTCGTGGGCATCCAGCTGGGCCATGACACCGGCTTCCTGCCCGGCGATGGCGAGACGCTTCATCTCGGCGACGGCTTCCTTGAGGCCCACGAACAGCGCCCGGGCGATGATGGCGTGCCCGATGTTCAGCTCGTGGATGCCGGGAATCGCGGCGATCGCCTCGACGTTGTGGTAATGCAGGCCGTGCCCGGCATTGACCGTCAGCCCCAGTTCGAAGGCCATTTCCGCGGCCGCCACCAGGCGCTGGTACTCGACGCGCTGGGCATCGCCGCTGGCCTCGGCATACGCCCCGGTATGCAGCTCGACGGTCGGCGCCCCCAGCTCGTACGCGGCCTGGATCTGCGCGGGTTCCGGGTCGATGAACAGCGATACCTCGCAGCCCGCCGCGGCCAGACGCCGGCAGGCGTCGCCCACGCGCTCGCAGGCCCCGACGACATCGAGCCCGCCCTCGGTGGTCAGTTCCTCGCGCTTCTCCGGCACCAGGCAGACGTTGGCGGGACGCAGCGTCTCGGCGAAGGCGATCATTTCCTCGGTGACCGCCATTTCCAGGTTCATGCGCGTCGCCAGCGTCTCGGCGAGCACGCGCACGTCGCGCTCCTGGATGTGGCGGCGGTCCTCGCGCAGATGCAGCGTGATGCCGTCGGCACCGGCCTCTTCGGCCAGCATGGCCGCCTGCACGGGATCGGGGTAACGCGTTCCGCGTGCCTGACGCAGCGTGGCGATGTGGTCGATGTTGACGCCCAACAGGATACGTGGCGGATGCATGACGGATTCCTCGGCAATGAAGGGTGGAACGGTGGAGGTGTGAGGTTCAGGCCTGGAGCAGCGCCTAGTGAGCGCGTCGACGCTCGGCCAGCCGACGCATCAACTCCCGCGAGCGCAGCGGGCGCTCGCCCAGCAACGGCGCCAGGGCCGCCCGGGTGACCTGCTTGGCGACGCCCGCCAGGCCGGGTTCTTCCCAGTCGCCCCGCGCCAGCCACTTGAGGCTTCGCCCGTCGATACCGCCATTGCCGGCGGGCACCCCGCGGAAACAGCGCTGGTCGGGATGGTAGCGGTAATGGGTGAAGGCATCCAGCGGCGCCTCCTGCTCGTCGACGAAACGCGGGGCGGCATCCAGGGTCTCGAGCAGGGTGATTTCCAGGCGCCTCAACGCGCCGGCGCGCTTGGCCGGGGATGGCAGTGCCTCGAGGGTCAGCGCGTACAACGAGAACACTTCGCCCGCCGGGTATTCCAGCGGTAGCGTGCGCGCCAGGAGTTCGTTGGCATAGACGCCGCAGAGCAGGCCCTCGCCGGCCAGCAGGGCCGCACTTCCCTGGCTTTCGAGCAGGCGCAGGCGCTTGAGGTCACCGTTGCCGCTCCAGGTGACATGCAACGGCGAGAACGGCTGCAGGATACCGCGCGCCTTGCTGCCGCCGCGCTGCACGCCCTGGGCCACGGCACGCACGCGTCCCTGGCCGAGGGTCAGCAGCTCGACGATGGCACTGGTCTCGCGGTAGGCACGCTTGTGCAGCAAAAAGGCCGGTTCAGGCGTCATCGCGGCATCTCCGCGCCGTGGTGGGCGCAATCAGTCGAGATCGTAGCCGAGGCTCTTCAGGGCACGGTCGTCGTCGGACCAGCCACGCTTGACCTTCACCCACAGGTTGAGCATGACCTTGGCGTCGAAGGCGCGCTCCATTTCCAGGCGGGCCTCGCGTCCGATGCTCTTGATGCGCTCGCCGCGCTCCCCGATCAGGATCTTCTTCTGGCCCGGCCGCTCGACCATGATCAGCGCGCTGATGTGCAGCGTCTTGCCGTCGTCCTTGAATTCCTCGATCTCGACGGTCATCTGGTATGGCAGCTCGTCACCGAGCTGGCGCATGACCTTCTCGCGCACCAGCTCGGCGGCCAGGAAGCGCTGGCTCTTGTCGGTGATCTGGTCTTCCGGGAAATAGTGCACGCTTTCCGGCAGGCGCTGGGCGATCTCGGCCTCGAGCTCCGGCACGTTGGTACCGTGCTTTGCCGAGATGGGCACCACGGCGGCGAACTCGCGCTTGCGGCTGATGCTGTCCAGCCACGGCAGCAGGCTGCTCTTGTCCTCGAGCCAATCGACCTTGTTGACGGCCAGAATCACCGGCGCGGGGACCTGGCCGAGCTTTTCCAGTACCACGTCGTCTTCCGCGGTCCACTTGGTGCGGTCGACGATGAAGATCACGCAATCGATATCGCGCAGGGCATGCGTGGCCGCCTGGTTCATGAAGCGGTTGATCGCCTTGTTGCGATCGCGGGTCTGGATGTGCATCCCCGGCGTATCGACGTAGATGAACTGGGTCTCCCCCTCGGTCTTGATGCCCATCACCTGGTGACGCGTGGTCTGCGGCCGCCGCGAGGTGATGGAGATTTTCTGACCGAGTATCCGGTTCATCAACGTCGATTTCCCGACGTTGGGGCGACCGACGATGGCCACGAAACCACAGTGTTGCGTCATGCGTGCTTGCCCCGGGAAGGTTCGAGAGTTTCAAGCGCCTTTTCGGCGGCCTGCTGCTCGGCGTGACGGCGGCTGGAGCCGACACCCAGCGTATGATCCTCGAGCATCTCGACGTGACACTCGATGGTAAAGACTTGCGCGTGCGCCTCGCCCTCGACCGACACGACCTCGTAACGGGGCAGCGCCGCCTGGCGCGACTGCAGGAATTCCTGCAGGCGCGTCTTGGGATCCTTCTGGTTGTCCTGCAGGTCGATCGCCTCCAGGCGGGTGGCATACCAGGAGAGGACACGGGCCTTGGCGACGTCCATCCCGGCATCGAGATAGATGGCGCCGATCAGCGCTTCCACGCCATCGGCGAGGATGGAATCGCGGCGGTATCCGCCGCTCTTCATCTCGCCGGACCCCAGGCGCAGGCACTCGCCCAGTTCGAACTCGCGCGCCAGCTCGGCCAGGGTCTGCCCCTTGACCAGACGCGCGCGCAGGCGCGACAACTGCCCCTCGCGGGCCTGCGGGAAGCGTTGAAACAACGCCTCGCCGATCACGAAATTGACGATCGAGTCACCTAGAAACTCCAGACGCTCATTGTTCTTGCCCCCGTAGCTACGGTGGGTCAGCGCCAATTCCAGTCGCGAGGTATCGCGAAACTGGTAACCGATCCGTCGACTGAGGGCTTGCAAAGGGCTACTCACGGAACTGCCTTTTTCATCTGTTCTTGATAACGCGTCGGAGAGCGTCGCTCTCCCCTAGTATGGGTCATGCGAACGTCAGTATGAGTCATTCGAGAGTCCGGGTCATTCGAGGAGCCTGACACTGGAGAAACTCGGCAAACCGCCATCCCAGTGCATCCACACGGCAAAGGCCTCGCCCACGATGTTCTCTTCCGGCACGAAGCCCCAGTAGCGGCTGTCGTTGGAATGGTCGCGGTTGTCGCCCATCATGAAGTACTGCCCGTCCGGCACCACGACCTCGCGCATCTGCGGGCCGGGGTCCTGCGGATTGTTGTAGATGGCATGGGCGACATCCCCCAGGCGTTCCTCGAATTGCCGCTCGCCGGGCGCGTCATCGGCGTCGTCGTCGGTCACCGACTTGGCGACTGGCTGGCCGTTGACGTAAAGCTGCTTGTCTTCGTAGCGAATACGATCGCCCGGCAGGCCGACCACGCGCTTGATGAAGTTGACCGAAGGGTCGTCCGGAAAACGGAACACCATGATGTCGCCGCGTTCCGGCTCGCCGAGGTCGAGGATTTCCGTGTTGATCACCGGCAACCGCAGCCCGTAGGTGAACTTGTTGACCAGGATGAAGTCACCGACCTTGAGCGTGGGACGCATCGAGCCGGAAGGAATCTGAAACGGCTCGACCACGAAGCTGCGCAGCACCAGCACGATCAACAGCACCGGAAAGAAGGAGCGCGCATAATCCACCGGCCAGGGTTCCTTGGCCAGCTTGCCGCGCGTCGCGGCATCCAGCTCACCGTCGACCTGCGACTCGGCCGTGGCCAGCCGGGCGCGACGCGCACGCCGCCACCACACGATATCCAACAGCCAGACAATGCCGGTGATGGCCACGGCCAGCACCAGCAACAACGAAAAATCCATGGCTACGATTCCTAGTCATTCATCTTGAGGACGGCGAGGAAGGCATCCTGGGGAATCTCCACCTTGCCGACTTGCTTCATGCGCTTTTTGCCTGCTTTCTGTTTTTCGAGCAATTTCCGCTTGCGCGTGACGTCGCCGCCGTAGCACTTGGCGGTGACGTTCTTGCGCAGTGCCTTGACCGTGGAGCGCGCCACGACCTGTCCCCCCAGCGTCGCCTGAATCGCCACATCGAACATCTGACGCGGAATCAGCTCTTTCATCTTCTCCACCAGGGCACGACCGCGCGGGTGCGCGTGATCGCGGTGCACGATAGTGGCCAGCGCATCGACCCGGTCGCCGTTGATCAGCACGTCTAGACGTACCAGCTTGGCGGCCTCGAAACGCTCGAAGTTGTACTCGAGCGAGGCGTATCCCCGGGAAATGGACTTCAGGCGGTCGAAGAAGTCCATGACCACTTCACTCATGGGCAGTTCGTAGGTGAGCTGAATCTGGCTGCCCAGGAACAGCATGTCGAGCTGCGTGCCGCGACGCTGCTCGCATTCGGAAATGACGTTGCCGACGAAATCCTGCGGCACGAGGATGCTGGCCCGCACGACGGGCTCGCGCATCTCTTCGATATCGGCCATGTCCGGCAACTTGGAGGGGTTGGAGACGTAACGCGTCTCGCCATCCTTCATGGCCAGTTCGTAGATGACCGTCGGTGCGGTGGTCAGCAGGTCCAGGTTGTACTCGCGCTCGAGCCGTTCCTGGACGATCTCCATGTGCAGCGTGCCGAGGAACCCGACGCGGAAGCCGAAGCCCAGGGCATCGGAGTTTTCCGGCTCGTAGTCCAGGGAGGCGTCGTTGAGCGCCAGCTTCTCCAGGGCGTCGCGGAAATCCTCGTAGTCGTCGGAGCTGACCGGGAACATGCCCGCGTAGACCTGCGGCTTGACCTTCTGGAAGCCCGGCAGGCGCGCGACGTCCTCGCCGCCCTTGGCGTGCACGATGGTGTCCCCCACCGGCGCGCCATGGATGTCCTTGATGCCCGCCACCACGAAGCCGACTTCGCCGGCCCGCAGGATGCCGGTCTCCTTGCGCTTGGGCGTGAAGATACCGACCTCGCCCACTTCCCAGGCGCGCTCGGTGGACTTCATGCGGATCTTGTCGCCCTTCTTGATCGTCCCGTCGAACAGACGCACCAGGGAAATCACGCCCAGGTAATTGTCGAACCAGGAGTCGACGATCAAGGCCTGCAGCGGTGCCTCGGGATCTCCCTTGGGCGGTGGCACGTCGCGCACCAGGCGCTCCAGCAACGCCTCCATGCCCAGGCCGCTCTTCGCCGAGACCCGGCAGGCATCGGAGGCATCGATACCGATGATTTCCTCGACCTCGTGGGCGACACGATCGGGATCCGCCTGGGGCAGGTCCATCTTGTTGAGCACGGGCAGGACCTCGAGCCCCTGCTCCACGGCCGTGTAGCAGTTGGCCACCGACTGGGCCTCGACGCCCTGGCCGGCATCGACCACCAGCAGCGCGCCCTCGCAGGCATACAGCGAGCGCGAGACCTCGTAGGAAAAGTCCACGTGGCCGGGCGTGTCGATGAAGTTGAGCTGGTAGACCTGACCGTCCTCGGCCTTGTAATCCAGCGTGACCGACTGCGCCTTGATGGTGATGCCCCGCTCACGCTCGAGGTCCATCGAATCGAGCACCTGCTCTTTCAGCTCGCGCTCGGTCAGGCCACCGCAGATCTGGATGATGCGGTCGGAGAGCGTCGATTTGCCGTGGTCGATATGGGCAATGATGGAGAAGTTGCGAATGTGAGGAAGCGTTGCGTTCTTTTCGTCGCGGCTCATCAAGTCCTACCTGAGTCAGAAACACGATCCGGCCAAGCATACCGCGAGGCAAGCGTACGCGGACCGACGGGCATTCGAATGAAAGGCATTGTACCGGCATGCACCTGACATGGACAGCAAGCGCGTGCGATCGACGCGTTGCCGGACACGACGAGGCCCCGCTTCGGCGGGGCCTCGTCCTCAGGTGGTGAGCATTGCCGCGGACGTCACTCCTGCTTTTCGGTCTCCAGGCGCAGCGCCACGAACAACGATTGGCCGTCGCGCACGATGCGCACGGGCACGGCACGATCGGTGGGCGCGTCCTTCACCGCCTCCATCAGGGCATCGGTATCCTCGATGTCCTGGCCGTTGAAGCTGACGATGACATCGCCGCGTGACAGGCCGGCGGCGGCGGCCGCACCACGCGGGTCGACCTGGCGCACCAGCACGCCGCTGTCGACGTCCAGTTGCCGGCGCATCGGCTCATCCAGATCGCTGATGGCGATGCCGAGCCGCACCTGGCTGTCGTCCTTCTTCGACGTCCCCGTCACGGCCTTGCCCTCGTCGGGCCAGCTGCCCACGGTCACGTCGAGATCGCGGCGTTCGCCATCGCGCATCACCGTCAGCGTGATGTCCTCGCCCGGCGCGACACGCCCCACCAGACGCGGCAACGAGCTGGAATCCTCGACGCGATCGTCGTTGACGGACAGCACCACGTCGCCCGCCTCGAGTCCCGCACGGCTTGCCGGACTGTCGTCGGTGACATCGGAAATCAGCGCGCCGCGCGGACCGTCGAGCCCGAAGGATTCCGCCAGGTCACGGGATACCGGCTGAATCACCACGCCGAGCCAGCCGCGATTGACATGCCCGGAGTCCTTCAACTGATCGGCGATATCCATCGCCACGTTGATGGGAATGGCGAAGGACACCCCCATGAAGCCGCCACTGCGGGTATAGATCTGCGAGTTGATACCCACGACCTCGCCATCGAGGTTGAACAGCGGACCGCCGGAATTGCCGGGATTGATCGCCACGTCGGTCTGGATGAACGGCACATAGGCGTCGCTGGGCAGCGTACGATCGATGGCGCTGACGATGCCCGAGGTCACCGAATGATCGAAGCCGAAGGGCGAGCCGATGGCGGCGACCCATTCACCGACCTCCAGGGCGTCGGAGTCTCCCATCTCGAGTACCGGCAAGTCATCGGCATCGACCTTGAGCACGGCGACGTCGGTTTTCTTGTCGGCCCCCACGAGCGTGGCCTCGAGCTCGCGACGGTCGTTGAGGCGCACCACGATCTCGTCGGCACCGTCGACCACGTGGGCGTTGGTCATGATGTAGCCGTCGCGGCTGATGACGAAGCCGGAGCCGAGGGAGTGGCGCTCTTCACTGCCGCCGTAGCCCGGCGCCCCGGGAATCATCGGCGGCATCTGATCGCCGAAGAAGTGCCGGAAGATTTCGGGCACGTCCTGACCGCCGAACGGCGACCCGGCCATGCCCCGGGATTCGACGGTACTGGTGGTGGAGATGTTGACGACCCCGGGGGCGGCATCCTTCACCAGTTGGGTGAAGTCCGGCAGGTCGCGTGCCTGGGCGAGCTGAGCGGTGAAAAGCGTCAGCAGGGCAAGACACCAAAGGGTGGTATGACGGGCGATGTATTTCATCAAAGACTCCTGATACAAAGCGTGGACTCGTTAACCAAACGAGGAGTCGCATTGACAATGGCCGGCGGGGCTCGCCGACCTACCATGGCCGACCGCGATATCCGCGACGCGGCCGACACTCCATTGATACGCTAACGCAACACGAGTTCACTGAACACTGCCATTCGCCCGTGTCGCGTCGAGCGCATCTACGGTCCGGCCGAGGCGTGGCACCGCTCCATGACACGCACGCCCCGACCCGAACGATAAAAGGGCGCACCCGGCAATCCGCGGCGCGCCCCATGGGTCATTCGTGTGTCCTTGCCATCCAGCGCATCAGCGCTGGCTCGCCCTCTCGGACGCTTCCGGGCCACCCGACACGCTGCGGCTGGACATCCATGCATCGCCCGCGCCATCGCCAGCGAACTGGTCGGCATGCTGATTCAGATACGCCTGCAACATGAGCACCTGCTCGTAGTCGCTACGCTGGAACTGATAGCCGCTGCGCTGGGACTGGCGATCGGGGTCGGCAAACAGCGGCGAGTCCATGCCCGCTTCCATGAGGCCGCCCGGCGCTGACGGCGCCAGGCTCGGGAAGACCGGACCGGTGCCTGCCGAAGAGGCCAAGAATCCCGAGGCACCGCCCCCCATGCCGACCGGCGTCACCATGGCGCCGCCCGAGGGAGCGCTGGTCAGCGAGGCGCGCTGCGCATCCGCACCTCCCTGCCCCGTGGCCGCATCGCTGCTGGCGAACTCCGCGCCTTCGCCATCGCCCGGTACGTTGGCGTTGTAGACCTGAACGCCGGTGATGACCATCAGGGATACCGCCGCGGCGACAGCGGCACTACCGGCGAAGGAAAACGGTGCGGCGCGGCGCGATGTGGATGGCGCCGGCGCTTCCTGGGGCGCGGGCTCGTCGGCCAGCCGAGCCATGATACCGGCGGAGAGATCGGTCGTGACATCCACGTCGCGATCGCGCTGCATCATGCTGCGCGCCAGATGGTAACGCCGCCATGTATCGGCTTCCTCGGGCGAGCCCTGCAGCGCCTTCAAGGCACGCCGTATTTCCAGGTCATCGCCTTCGTTATCCATCAGCGCGGAAAAAGACTCTCGCACGTTCTGATTCATACCTACACCCTCACATTCGACAAGACGAATGCCCATCGTCCATTGGGCGCTGTGTAGCGGCTCGCATATGGCAACACAGCTCCTGAAACCGGTTCTGAAACCCGAGCGAGCGTCCTGCTCACATGGCGTCGTAGCGCCCACTCATTCCACTGATACCCCGTTGAGACGTCAAAGTCGCCGAACAGTTCACTCGCGATGACATGGATTGCATTTTTCATCACTCGACGGCGGCGTCCGCCTTGTTCGACGTGCTCAACAACGGGGCGATGGCCTTGTCCACCGCTTCGCGCGCGCGAAAGATGCGCGAACGTACCGTGCCGACCGGACACTGCATGATGTTGGCGATGTCCTCGTAGGCGAGACCGTCCATCTCCCGCAGCGTGATCGCGGTACGCAGGTCTTCCGGCAGGTTCTCGATCACCTCGAACACCACTGCCTCGAGCTGGTCGCGCTGCAGCGCCGCCTCGGGGGTATCGATATCGGACAGGCGACCGCTGTGATCGAGCACTTCGGCATCGACGATGTCCATGTCACTGCCCGGCGGTCGGCGACCGCGCGAGACGAGATGGTTCTTGGCGGTGTTGATCGCGATACGGTACATCCAGGTATAAAAGGCACTTTCGGAGCGAAACTTGCCGAGCGCACGATATGCCTTGATGAAGGCCTCCTGCGCCACGTCCTGCACCTCGGCGGGATCGTGCACATAGCGGCCGATCAGACCGATGATCTTGTGCTGATACTTCTTGACCAGGAGGTCGAAAGCGCGGGTGTCTCCCTTCTGGGCACGCTCAACGAGCTGGTGATCGGTTTCCCTTGTGCCCATTCACTCCCCCTCAATGCCGGAGGCACCATGGCGCGGGCCGCCCGCTTCGGCGGCACCGCATGAAATTTGCATCTGCTGTGTGGTCATCATGTTCCAGTCGAGCCCGCGGGGCACTGAATGATCGAGACAATGAATCGAATGGGGCGAAGACCTGGGGTCATGTGGCCGATCCGCTTGCTTGTGATGTGTCTAGTGTTCCTGTTTCTGCCCGTCCCATCAAGGCGACACGACGGCGGATGCGCTCAAGGCATCCGGGCATTGACCGCTCGCTCGGCGATAAGTTCGGCTGCGACATTGATTTTCCCGGCGCCGACAAGCGATAGTAGCGCTTCTTCGCAAGCGAAACCGATGCCCTTGGCGACACATATCTACAGGTAGCGGAATGTCAGAACAGCAGGTCAACAATATCAACGTCCTCGCGCAGGACGTGCTGGTCACCCCCGAAGCTCTCAAGCGGGAAATCCCTCTTTCCGAGGAAGCCGAGCGCACGGTACTCGAGGGTCGTCGGACCCTGCAGCGCATTCTCGATGGCGACGACCCGCGCCTGGTCGTGGTCATCGGACCGTGCTCGATCCACGACGTGGAAGCCGCGCGCGACTACGCGCGCCGTCTGCGCAAGCTGGCCGACGAGGTCAGCGACAGCCTGTACGTCGTGATGCGCGTGTATTTCGAGAAGCCGCGCACCACCGTCGGCTGGAAGGGATTGATCAACGACCCTCACCTCGACGATACCTTCGACATCCAGGAAGGGCTGCGCACCGCCCGGCGCCTGCTGGTGGAACTCGCCGAAATGGGGCTGCCGCTGGCCACCGAGGCGCTCGATCCCATCTCGCCCCAGTACCTGCAGGACTGCATCAGCTGGTCGGCCATCGGCGCCCGCACCACCGAGTCCCAGACGCACCGTGAAATGGCCTCCGGTCTCTCGTCGCCGGTGGGCTTCAAGAACGGCACCGACGGCAGTCTCGATGTCGCGGTCAACGCCCTCAAGTCGGTCGCCCACCCGCACAATTTCCTGGGCATCGACCAGGGCGGCCAGGTCGCGGTGATCCGCACGCGCGGCAACGCCTACGGGCACATCGTCCTGCGCGGCGGCAACGGCAAGCCCAACTACGACAGCGTCAGCGTCACGCTGGCCGAGAACGAGCTGCGCGCGGCCGGCGTCACGCCCAACATCATGGTCGACTGCTCGCACGCCAACTCCAACAAGGACCCTTCCCTGCAGCCGCTGGTGATGGACAACATCGCCAACCAGATCCTCGAGGGCAACACCTCGATCATGGGCCTGATGGTCGAATCGCATATCGGCTGGGGCAACCAGAAGATTCCCGAGGACCGCTCGCAGCTGCAATACGGGGTCTCGATCACCGATGCCTGCATCGACTGGCCGACCACCGAAACGGCCATGCGCAGCATGGACGAGAAGCTCAAGCCGGTACTCGGTCAGCGCCAGCGCGGCGCCTGATCGCCCGCCCCACCGCCGTCCGCGCCGGGCTTTCGGCGGCGCGGGCGGCGCGCCTACTGCGCCTGACCGTCGATCTCGCGGCGAAACGGCGGCAGCGAATCGAGCAGCGCCCGCCCGTACCGCCGAGTCAGGACGCGCCGGTCGAGCAGCGTGATGCGACCCTGATCGGCCTCCTTGCGGATCAGCCGTCCGCAGGCCTGAACCAGGCGTATCGACGCATCCGGCACCGAGATCCGCATGAAGGGGTTGCCGCCGCGGCTCTCGATCCACTCCGCCAGGGTTGCTCCCACCGGATCGTCGGGCACCGAGAACGGCAGGCGGGTGATCACCACGTGGGTGAGATACTCGCCCGGCAAGTCGATGCCCTCGGCGAAGCTGGCCAGCCCGAAGATGATGCTGCCCTCCCCGGCGTCGACCCGTGCGCGGTGGCGCTGCAGCAATTCATGCTTGGGCAGGTGATTCTGGGCGACGACCCGCTCGCGCACCGTCTCCGGCAACGCCTCCAGCACCGCGCGCAGCTGCTTGCGTGACGAAAACAGCATGAGCACGGCTTCGCGTTCGTCCAGTGCCTTGGTGAAGTCGATCAGCGCACGCTCGTGGGCCTCACGGTTGCTGGGATCGACGGCCTCCGGCGGTACGCTGAGCACGGCGCGGGAATAGTCGAAGGGACTCGGCAGGCGCTGATAGCGATACCGATTGGCGAGTCCGGCCCGCTCCTGCAGGCGCTCGAAACGATTGAGCGCGGTCAGCGTCGCCGAGGTCACCACGGCCCCGTGACAGGTGCCCCACAAGTGGCGCGCCAGGGTCTCGGCGGCCGACACCGGACTGGCCGAAAACGTCAGTTCCGCATCGCCGGCGATACGCTCGAAGGTCAGCCAGCGCGCCTGGGGAATGCCCTCGGCCGGGTCCGGCGTCGCCATGGCCTGCCACAAGGCATGCGCCTCCAGCGCGCGCCCGTGCAGCAGCGCCACCAGCGGCAGCCAGGACTCGGCCTGCTCGCGCGGCAGCCCCGTGGCCTTTTCGGGGTCGAGGCTCTCGCGCAGGATATCCGCCATGCTTTCGAGCGTGCGCGACAGCTCGGCGAATGCCGTCACCATCGACTGGGCCTGCTCGCTCAGGGCCTCCGGCACGCGCCCCATCGGGAAACGGTGGTGCACGGCATCGGTGGCATCGTCGGGCAGCCCCTCTTCGCGCTCGGCGAGGCGATGCCCCATGGCGAAGGCCTCGCCCAGGCGCGGCTCCAGCGCCGCGATCGCCTCCGGCAGGGTCGCCAGCAGGCGCGCCAGGGTCGGCTGCACGCCGAGGGCCGTGTTGAGCTCGGTCAGCGACTTCTTCAGTGTCCGCAGCCAGCGCAGCGTGCCGTTGACCGGCAGCCGGTGGTAGAAGTGATCCAGCGCCTTGTCGGGCAGGTGGTGGCCTTCGTCGAAGACGTAGATGCAATCCTTGGGCGACGGCAGTACCAGCCCACCGCCCAGGGAAAGGTCCGCCAGCACCAGGTCATGGTTGGCGACGATCACGTCGGCCTGGTCGAGCCCGCGACGCGCGCGGAAGAAGGCGCAGGCCCCGAAGTGTCCGCAGCGGCGATTGGTGCACTGGCGATGGTCGATCGTCAGGCGCCGCCAGTCGGCGTCGTCGATCCCGGTGGGCCAGCTGTCGCGATCGCCCTCCCAGCGCCCCGCCGAATAGGCGTCGGCCATCTCCTGGGCCAGGGCCTGGAAGTCGTCCCCGTCGCCGGAGGACATCGCCTCCTCGAAGAGCGACAGCGTGGGGTTGTCTTCGCCACCTTCGAGGGCCTGATCGAGCCGCGCCACGCACAAGTAGCGACCGCGCCCCTTGGCCAGGGCGAACTCGAAGTCGAGGCCGCTGTGCGCCTTGAGGGCCGGCAGGTCGTGATGCAGCACCTGCTCCTGAAGGGCCACCGTGGCGGTGGAGATCACCAGGCGCTTGCCGCGTGCCTGGGCGATGGGCAGCGCGGCGAGCAGGTAGGCCAGCGTCTTGCCGGTACCGGTGCCCGCCTCCAGCACGCAGACGTGCTCGTTGGACAGCCGCCGTCCGGCGTCGTCCGACTCGATACCGCCCAGGGTTCGCGCGATCTCGGCGATCATCAGACGCTGGCCGTACCGCGGGGTCAGCTCGAGCGAGTCGAGCACCCGGCGATAGGCCGTCTGAATCGTCGCCTTGAGCTCGCTGTCGAGCCCGTTATCCGTCGTCTCGGCCAAGGGTCAAAGCAGCCCGTCGGGGGGATGCTGGCACGGCAGCTTGTCGCCGATGTAGGACTCGATCCCCGGCAGGGCGAAGGCGTCTTCCTCGCCGACGAAGCTGATCGACACGCCCTCCGCACCGGCACGTCCCGTGCGTCCGATGCGGTGCACGTAGTCCTCGGGATCCTCGGGCAGGGTGTAGTTCACCACATGGCTGACATCGTCGATGTGGATGCCGCGCCCTGCCACGTCCGTGGCCACCAGCACGTCCACCTCACCGTTGCGGAACTTGTCGAGGGTCGTGATGCGCGTGTTCTGCGGCACGTCGCCGGACAGCATCGCCACGTTGATCCCCGCCTTGCGCAGCTCGCTGTCGAGGTTGCGCACCAGGTCGCGACGATTGCCGAACACGATCACGCGCTCCATGTTCTCCTGGTTGAGTAGATTGACCAGCAGGCGCTGCTTGTCGCTGTCGCTCACCAGATAGACCCGCTGATCGATGTTGGCGGCATTCTCGAGGCTGACCTCGATCTCGACATGCGCGGCATCGTGCGTCCACTGATTGGCGAGGTTGAGGATGTCCTGGCTGAAGGTCGCCGAGAACAGGAAGGTCTGACGCTCCTCGGCCTTGGGCGTATGCCGCACGATGCGCTTGACATCGGGGATGAAGCCCATCGACAGCATGCGATCCGCTTCGTCGAGCACCAGCACTTCGGTCTGCGTCAGGTCGACGTCGCGCTTCTCGTGGAAGTCGAGCAGGCGCCCCGGCGTGGCGACCAGCACATCGACCTTGCGGCCCAGCTGGTCACGCTGCTTCTGATAGTCCATGCCGCCCACGACGCTGGCGACGTTGAGCGAGGTGAAGCGTGCCAGGGCCTTGGCGTCCTTCTCGATCTGCAGCGCCAGCTCCCGGGTCGGCGCCACGATCAGCGCACGCGGCGCCCCCGGCTTCTGACCGTCGGGTGCCTTCTCCTCGAGAAAGTAGGCCAGGATCGAGATCAGGAAGGCCGCGGTCTTGCCGGTGCCGGTCTGGGCCTTGCCGACCACGTCCCCGCCCAGCAGGGTCTTGGCCAGGGCCTCGGCCTGGATCGGCGTGCAATACTCGAACCCCAGGGCATGGATCGCGCGCATCAACGGCACGGGGAGGTCGAAATCGTGGAAACGCCACTTCCCCGCGACCGGCGGCACCTGAAACTGCTTGATGTCCCACTGGGATTGCGAGCGGCGCGGTTTGCGACGCCGACGTTTCGGTTTGCGGTTCTGGGCCGGTGCTGAGGTTTTGTCCGACTCGCTCATAGGCTTCTATGTCTGTCCAATATTCGTACGGAATGCATGAATCCAGCGCGCTCACCCGCCTCCCGGCGCGCGCCACGGCCGTCGTTCAGCCGAGCTGGATCACGGCGGAAGCGGGCATTGTATCAGTCATTGCCGAGCCTCGCGCGGGCATCGCGCCCGGCACGGATGTCGCTCGACGACGCGGCTGGTAGAATGGGCGCCAAGTCAATACGACACGGGATACGACATGACACGCAGGAAAAAGACCCGCTCGCTCGCCAGCAAGGTGACGATTCGCACCGGGCGCCGCAAGGACTATCGTCAATGGCGCCACGACAACCCCGACGAGGTCAAATCCTCGGCGCGCTATACCCAGAAGAAGCGTCAGCAGCGCAAGCTGCAGGCGGCACGCCGACTGGCGCGTCAGCAGCAGGCGCCCAAGCTCGACATCCATGGCGGCACCTCGTCCGCCGACAGCGACAAGCGAGGTGACGACTGATGCGCCTGGTGTCGTTCAATATCAACGGGATCCGTGCCCGCCTGCATCAACTGGAAGCGCTCGTCGACGCCCACGCGCCCGATGTCATCGGCCTCCAGGAAACCAAGGTACAGGACAGCGAATTCCCTCGCGAGGCGGTCGAGGCACTGGGGTACCACGTCGCCTTCCACGGCCAGAAGGGGCACTACGGCGTCGCGCTGCTGACGCGCCAGGCGCCCGAGGCGGTGTACTACGGCCTGCCCGACGACGGCGAGGAGGCCCAGCGCCGGCTGATCGGCGTGCGCCTGGCGTGTGACGATGGCGAGCCGCTGACGGTCTACAACGGGTACTTCCCCCAGGGCGAGAACGTCGACCACCCTACCAAGTTTCCCAACAAGCGCGACTTCTACGCACGGCTCACGACGCTGCTGCAGGAACGCCACACGCCCAGTGAACGTCTCGCGGTGATGGGGGATTTCAACATCTCGCCCGCCGACATCGACATCGGCATCGGCGAGGCCAACCGCAAGCGCTGGTTGCGCGAGGGCAAGACCAGCTTCCAGCCGGTGGAGCGCGAATGGCTCGCGCGGCTGGTCGACTGGGGGCTCAGCGATTGCTACCGCCTGCGCTACCCCGAGGTCGACGACCGTTTCAGCTGGTTCGACTATCGCTCGCGCGGTTTCGAGCGCGATCCCAAGCGCGGGCTGCGCATCGACTACATCATGGTCACCCCCGCGCTTTGCGAGCGGGTGACGGATGCGGGCATCGACTACGAACTGCGCGGCATTCAGCGGCCCTCGGACCATGCGCCGGTGTGGGCGCAGCTCGCCTGCGACGCCGGCGCGAGCTGAGAACGGCGCGACGCCGGTCTCAGTCGGCGTCGAGCGATGCCAGCCAGTCCTCGGCCTGCGACGCGCCCGCGTCGCGGGCCGCCTCGAAAGCCTGCCGTGCGTCTTCCTCGCGAGACAGTTCCAGCAGGGACACACCTTCGAGCAGCCAGGTTCGCGCGGGGTCGGCGCCCTGCTCGCGAGCCTCGCGCAGTGCCTCCACCGCCGTCGACCATTCGCCCCATCCATAGGCCAGTTCGCCGAGCTGCCGCCAGTCCTCGGCGGCCCGGGTCCGTTCGGCCAGCGTGCGCCACGCCGACAGCGCCTCGCGATGGGCGCGCGCCGCCGTCCAGGCTTCGGCGAGGCGCCGCTGATGCTCGACATCGCGGGGCAAGGTACCGTCCTCGAATGCGGCCTGCAGGTACTCGGCGGCGCGTGCCGGCGTACCACCCGCCACGTGCAGGCGTATCAACTGCTCGAGCGCCTCGCGCCCTTGCAGCGCCCCCCGCCGCCAACCGGCTTCCCACAACGCGGCGGCCAGGCCGGGACGCTGCATGCGCTGCGCCAGGGCCGCCGCGCGCCGCCAGGCATCGGGGTCGTCGCCCTTCCCCTCGAGCGCCGTGTCGAGCAATCCCAGCGCCGCCTCATAGCGCTCGGCATGCTGATAGACGCTCGCCGCCAGGGCACGACGCGTGTCGTTCATGCCACCGGCGCGGCGTGCACGGTCGACCCAGTTCGCGGCCTGTGACCAGTGCTCCAGCGTCGCCTGCGCCTGCGCCATCAACCACAGGCTGTCGCGGTCGCCACCGTGACGCTCGATCCACTCGCCGAGCAGCTCGGCGCCTTGCGCGGTCTGGCCGGCACGCAGCCGCAGGCGAGCTTCCTGATCGAGCCAGCGCCGGCGCGAGTCGCCGTCGACACCGTCGATGCGCCGCGCCTGGCGATACAGATCGGCGGCGGCGCCGTCACGCCCCCGCCGGGCTTCACCGGTGGCCGCCAGTTGCAGGAATAGCACCCGCGCCCAGCGGTCCGCCGCATTGCCCCCTTGCAGTCGGCGTGCCGCCGCCTTGGCGTCGTCGATCTCGTCCTGGCTGGCCCCGTCGTCCTGCAGGCGCTGCTGCAGCGACTCCAGGGCGTTCACCATGTCCGGCGCCAGCGGCGGCCCTGCCGCCAGCGCCTTGCTGCCGGCGGCCCCCAGGCACAGGCCCACCACCACTGCATAGCTCCAATGAGACAACCGCATGCGCTACCTCTTGAGGCGGAATTCTAGACGCTGACGCGCTTCACGCGGGGCATCCGCACGCGGGAACCGCCAGCCGGAGATCGCCTTCAGTGCCGCCCGCTCGAACACGTTTCGCGGCTGGGCCTCGGTGACCCGCAAGGAATCGGTATCCACCCGGCCGTCGGGCTGGATCGTGAAGCGCACTTCGACGTACCCCTCGATGCCACGACGCTGCGCCCGTGACGGGTATTCCGGCGGCACGCGCTCGGTGGGCTGGGGAGACCCCACTTCCTGCGACGGCGCCTGGCTGGACTCCCCGCTATCCGCGGCCTGGTCCGCCGAGGCGGCCTCGCTCTCGCCCTGGGACGCCTCGTTCGCCGACGAGGACTCGGTCGGCTGTGGCGTCGGTTCGGGCTCGGGAGCCGGCTCCGGCTCGGGCTGCGGTTCCGGCGTGGGCTCGGGCTGGGGTTCGATCTCCTCCAGCTCCGGCAATGTCTCTTGCGGCACCTCCGGCGTGGGCGGTGCCGAGCGCTCTGGCTCGGGCAACGCCAGCGCACTGTCGCTTTGCGCCGCCGGCACGGGCGACGGCGGCGGTGGCGGCGGCGTGTCGGCCGGTGGCGTCGGCGCATCGGGCGCGGCCGCCTGGGGGGCCGGTGCCTGCGCCTGTGGCGCCTCGACACGCGACACCGACATCGGCTGCTCGATGGGCTCGCGCGCATCGTCCGGCGGCGCCACCAGCAATGCCAGCAGATAGAACAGGCCCAGCGCCATCAGCACGCCGCCCGCGGCTCCCGCGATCACCCTCATCCGTCGGCGCCTCGCTCCGCCGCCACGGCGACGTCATCCACGCCGGCGTCGCGGATGGCATCCATGACCTCGATGAGCAGCCCCGTGGTCGATTGGCGATCGGCCTGGATCACGACCCCACCCTCGTCGCTGACCAGGCTGGCCACCTCGTTGCCCACGCGGTGCGCGTCCACCGGCTGACCATCCACCCACACGGCGTCCTCGGCCGTGATGGCGACCATCACCTGGGCATCGGGACGCGCCGTGGCGGCCGACGATTCGGGGCGCTCGATCTCGACCCCGCTTTCCTTGATGAAGCTGGTCGTCACGATGAAGAAGATCAACATGATGAACACCACGTCGAGCATCGGCGTGAGGTTGATCTCCTGGGCGTCGTCGTTGACGTCCTGTAGTCGACGCCTACGCATTGGCATCCTCCACGGCACGCGCCATGCGGTCATGCAACCGCTGGTCCTCGCGCCGAATCACGTGTTCGAGTCGTGTGGTGAACAACAGCCCCACCACGGCAACCGCCATCCCGGTCAGGGTCGGCAGCGTGGCGCGCGCCACGCCATCGGCCATGGCGCGCGCCTGATTGGCCTCGGTCAGCGACAGGCTGTCGAAGACCTGGATCATCCCGGTAACCGTGCCCAGCAGTCCCAGCAACGGGCACAGCCCGACCAGCAACTTGAGCCATGGCAAGGGGCGCCGCAGCTGGCCGATGAGTTCCTGGGTCCATACTTCGCGCAGCGTCAGCGCGCTCCAGCTCAGATGGTCATGTCGCGCGACCCAGCGCGAGACCAGCGCACGACGCCGACGCCGATGCACGAACTGCCAGTAGAGGCCGCGTTCCAGCCCCATGGCGAACAGGGCCATGGCGACCAGGGCGATCACCACCAGCACGGGGCCGCCGGCCCCTACCAGCCAGACGATGGGCTCAGCGAGTGTGGGCATGGGCCTGCGTTCCCGTGTGGCCGTCGGGCGTTTCGAGATGCTCGGCAAGCACGGCGCTGGCGCGCCCTTCGAGGGTGCCGAGCAACTCGCGGCTGCGGCTGCTCAAGGCGGTATGCGCGAACAGCAGCGGCACGGCGGCGATCAGCCCCAGCACGGTGGTGACCAGGGCCTGGCTGATCCCGCCCGCCATGAGCTGCGGATCGCCGGTCCCGAAGACGGTGATCGACTGGAAGGTCCCGATCATCCCGGTCACGGTCCCCAGAAGCCCCAGCAGCGGCGCCACGGCCGCCATCAGCTTGACCAGAGGCTGGCCGCGCTCGAGACGCGGCTTCTCGGCCAGCAGCGCTTCATCGAGACGCGCTTCCAGGGCCTCCGGGGCATGCTCGCGCCCCAGTGCCGCGAAGCGCCCGAGCACGCGGCCCAGGGGATTGTCGTCGCGCAGCGCATCGGGCGAGCGCAGCTGACGCCGCAGACGCACGCTGACCAGCAGCAGGTAGACGTATTGCGACAAGGCGACGAGCAGACCGGCGATGCCCAGCACCACGATCACGTAGCCGACCGCACCGCCCTGCTGGAAACGCTCCCAGAGCGTGGGCTGCTGCGAGAGCGCCTCGAGCACATTGCCCCGCGTCGGATCGAACACCACGCGATCGCCGTCGCCCTGCTGGAAGGCGCGCAAGGCCTGCGAGGCCGCTTCCGGGGTGTGCGACACCACGCGCAGTGTCGGTTCCCGCGAGTCGTCGCCGACGTCGCGGGTCAACAGCTTGCCGTCGCTGAAGGCCAGAAAGTCGCCGAGACGAATCGCCTCGCGCCGCTCGACGTTGCCCTCGGCATCGGCGATGGGCGCCTCGAAACGTACGCCGCGTCCCGTTTCGGCGGTCAGCGCGGCAAAGGTCCGGCCCAGCGATTCCAGGGTCTGGGTGTCGATGATGGCGCCATCGTCCAGGCGCGCCGGCAACCGGGTCCGGGTGCCCACCGTCAACCAGCCGTCGCCCAGGTCATCGCGCAGTTCTCCGATGGCGCCCTGCGCCACTCCGAACACGCCGTCGAGGTCGCCCGCCTCGTTGCGGCGACGCTCGTTCACCGCCTCGAGCGCCTCGCGTTGTTCGGCCTGGGTAGCTTCCAGCGCGTCGCGCCGCTCACGGGCCGCCTCGCGTTCGGCCTCGGCCTCGTTCACGGCGTCCCGCAGCGCTTCCCGATCCTCCATCAAGGCGGCGAGGCGCTGCCGGTCACGTGCCTCGGCGGCGTCGCTGTCCGTACGCAAGCTTTCCAGCAACTGCCCCAGCGAGGGCGTCGCGCCATCGTCCTGCGCCGAGGCCAGGGACGCGACACCCGGCAACGCCATCGCCGCGACCAGCACCGGGGATAACAGCAGAGACTTCCATGCGCTCATCACGACTCCTCGTCCTCGGCGGCTGAAGAATTGGCAGCGTCGGACGCGCGTGTCTCGAGCGCCACCGAGACCGGCAGGTCCAGCAGGGCCGGCGCGCGCTGGTCACGCGCGATGCGCATGCCCTTGCGAAGTTCGTCGAGCGCATCGCCCTCGAGCGGTTGCCAGGCGCGCTCGTCGGCACGCCAGACCGCCCCGGAGCGCCCGTCGGGGGTCAGGTAATAGAGCCCCACGCGCCCCACGCGCAGATAATCGACCTGGCGTGCCTCATCGCCCACCAGCGTGCCCTGCCAGGTATCCATCTCGCGTCCGTAATCGAGCTCGGTGCGCCAGGCGGACAAGACGCGATCGAGCTTGTCGGCGGCCGCCATTTCGCTGTCATCGAGCATCGACTCGAGACTCTCGACCCGGGCCAGACGCTCTTCGCGCAGGAACGGCAGATCGGCCTCGATCAGGGTGCGCAGGCGCGTCACCATGTCACGCAGCAAGCCAGGCAGCGCCTCGCGCGTGACCGACAGCTGGTCGATGGCCTCGCGGCGCCGCTCGATCAGCGCCGCCTGCGTCTCGTTGCGGCGGGACAGTTCCTCGTTGTAGCGCTCGAGGCGGGACGCGTCGCGGCTGGCATCCCGCAAGCGAGTGAGCAGCTCGCGGGTCTCGTCGTCGGCCGCGTCGATCTTTTCCTGCAACGCCGCCTGGGTCTGTTGCGCTTGCGCACTCGCCTCGCGCAATGACGTCTGCTGCGCCCAGGCGGGCGTCACGAGGCTCGTCAATAGCGCCATGCCGGCCCAGGCCGCGCACCAGCCTGTCCGTGTTCGGTGTCGCGTGTCGTTTGCCACCACGCCTTCTCCCGTTGCGTTTGCGTGCCGGTTACCTCAACGGCCAGCACCTGAAGGGCTAGCACGCTAATACAAACAAGAACAATTATCAATCATGAGCCACCCCATGCAACGAAAGAACCGGCCACGAGGGCCGGTTCTTCCGGGGGGTGACGGGGCGGCACGACCGCCCCGATACGGCACGTTCCAGAGCGTGCCTAGAGCTTGGATTCCAGCTCCGGCAATACCTCGAACAAGTCGCCCACCAGGCCGTAATCGGCGACCTGGAAGATGGGCGCTTCCTCGTCCTTGTTGATCGCCACGATCACCTTGGCGTCCTTCATCCCCGCCAGGTGCTGAATCGCCCCGCTGATGCCCACGGCGATGTAGAGCTCCGGCGCGACGATCTTGCCGGTCTGCCCCACCTGCATGTCGTTGGGCACGAAGCCGGCGTCCACGGCGGCCCGCGATGCGCCGATCGCCGCCCCCAGCTTGTCCGCGATGCCCTCGAGCAGCTTGAAGTTGTCGCCGTTGCCCATGCCGCGCCCGCCGGAGATGACCACGCGGGCACTGCCCAGCTCGGGGCGATCGCTGCTGGCCAGTTCCTCGCCGATGAAACGCGACAGCGAATTGTCGACCTCGGCGGTCACCGCTTCGATGGTGGCGCTGCCCGTGGCCTCGACGGCATCGAAGGCCGTGGTGCGCACGGTGAGTACCTTGAGGGCATCGCTCGACTGCACGGTGGCGATCGCGTTGCCCGCGTAGATGGGCCGCAGGAAGGTGTCCGGGCTTTCCACGGCCAGCACCTCGGAAATCGCCGCCACGTCCTTGAGCGCGGCAACGCGCGGCAAGACGTTCTTGCCCTGGGTGGAAGCCGCCGCCAGCACATGGGAATACTCCCCGGCGAGCCCGGCGATGAGGTCGCTCACCGGCTCGGCAAGCTGATGGGCATAGACGCCGGCATCGGCCACGCGGACCTTGCTCACGCCGGCGAGCCCGGCGGCCGCCTCGGCGACGCCCGCAACGTCTTCGCCCGCCACCAGCAGGTCGATGTCGCCGCCGATGGCCTGGGCCGCGGCGACCACATGCGCAGTGCTGCCGGCCAGTTGGCCGTTGTGATGTTCGGCGATTACCAGAATGCTCATGCGATCACCTTGGCTTCGTTCTTGAGTTTGTCGACGAGTTCATCCACGGACGCCACCTTGGTGCCGCCTTGACGTTCGGCCGGCGATTCCACCTTGAGCACGTTCAGGCTGGAGGTCACCGCGACCCCCAGGGCATCGGGCGTCTGCACGTCGATGGGCTTTTTCTTGGCCTTCATGATGTCGGGCAGCTTGGCGTAACGCGGCTCGTTGAGGCGCAGGTCGGTGGTGATCACCGCCGGCAGCTTGAGCGAGACCGTCTGCAGGCCGCCATCGATCTCGCGGGTCACGCGGACCTCGTCGCCCTCGACCTGCACCTCGGACGCGAAGGTGCCCTGTCCCATGCCTGCCAGCGCGGCCAGCATCTGACCGGTCTGGTTGTTGTCGGTATCGATGGACTGCTTGCCGAGGATCGTCAAGCCGGGCTGTTCGTCGTCGACGACGCGCTTGAGCAGCTTGGCGGCGGTCAGCGACTCGACCTTGTCGTCGGTCTCGATGTGGATGGCGCGATCCGCGCCCAGCGCCAGCGCGGTACGCAGCTGTTCCTGCGCGGCCTTGGGGCCGATGGTGACGGCCACCACTTCGCTGGCGACGCCCTTTTCCTTGAGGCGCACCGCTTCTTCCACGGCAATCTCACAGAATGGGTTCATGGCCATCTTGACGTTCGTGAGATCGACGTCGGAGTGGTCCGGCTTGACCCGGATCTTGACGTTGTAATCGATGACGCGTTTGACCGCGACGAGTACTTTCATGGTGTCCTCGCTTGGTTAGAACCGGCAGGCATGCCCTTAGAACAAATTCATTCAAGCGTTTGATAGGGGGCGTGTCCCGAAAAAATGTCGCCCGTTACACACTCGGCGACCCTATATAATATTGCGTGAACTCGTCCAACGCGGTCAAACCCCGCAGCGCCCCACGCCTGAGTCGCAGACAAACTCCATGGAAGATGACATCATGCGCGTCGGCCGTTCCGGCTGGAATCAAACAACCGTTTAAAATACAATTCAACCACGAAACATTGTTCATGTGCCGCTCTCCCCGAGCGACGTGGCGCGCATGACCGGGTGAGGCGCTCGCCCGACGCGAAGATGAAGGAGATCAAGCCGTGGAACGCGAATACATGGATTTCGACGTCGTCATCGTCGGCGCCGGCCCTGCGGGGCTTTCGGCCGCCTGTCGCTTGATGCAGCAGGCCAACGAGGCGCAGCGCGAACTCAGTGTCTGCGTGGTCGAGAAAGGCTCCGAGGTGGGCGCGCATATCCTCTCCGGAGCGGTGCTCGAGCCGCGCGCCCTGCGCGAGCTGTTCCCCGACTGGGAATCGCGCGGCGCCCCTCTGACCACGCCGGTCGTCAGCGATGACCTGTATCTGCTCAAGGACGCCGAGAATGCGCAGAAGCTTCCCAACGCGCTGATCCCCAAGAGCATGCACAACACCGGCGGCGCGTACGACAACTACGTGATCAGTGCCGGCAACCTGTGCCGCTGGCTGGCCGAACAGGCCGAGCAGCTGGGCGTGGAGATATTTCCCGGCTTCGCCGCCCAGGAGACCCTGCACGACGAGGACGGCACGGTGCGCGGCATCGTCGTCGGCGACATGGGCGTGGCCGCCGATGGCAGCGAGAAGCCCGGACACATGCCGGGCATGGAGCTTCGCGCCAAGTACACGCTGTTCTCCGAGGGCGCCCGCGGCCATCTCGGCAAGCGGCTGATCCAGCGCTTCTCGCTCGACGAGGGTTGCGATCCCCAGCATTACGCCCTGGGCCTCAAGGAACTGTGGGACGTGCCGGCCGACAAGCACGAGCCCGGACGCGTGCTGCACGGCTCCGGCTGGCCGCTGCCCGGCGACACCCACGGCGGCTGGTTTCTCTACCATGCCGAGAACCAGCAGGTCGTGGTCGGCCTGATCGTCGACCTGTCCTACGACAATCCTTACCTGTCGCCTTTCGACGAATTCCAGCGCATGAAGCACCACCCGGTGCTCAAGCAGTACCTGGAAGGCGGTTCGCGCGTTTCCTATGGGGCACGCGCCATTACCAAGGGCGGCGCCAACAGTCTGCCCAAAATGACCTTTCCCGGCGGCCTGTTGATCGGCTGCGACGCCGGTACGCTCAACTTCGCCAAGATCAAGGGCATCCACATGGCGATGAAATCCGGCCTGGTGGCGGCCGAGAGCGTGTTCGAGGCCTTCGTGGGCGGCGACGAGGGCGGCCAGGAGCTGTCTTCCTTTACCACCAAGTGGCGCAACAGCTGGGCCTGGGCGGAATTGCACGAAAGCCGCAGCTTCGGCCCCGCGATTCACAAGTACGGCACCGTCAAGGGCGGCGCCTACAACTTCCTGGACCAGTGGCTGGGCGGCAAGCTTCCCACCGTGCACGACACCACGCCCGACCATGCCAGCATGCGCCATGCCAGCGAGGCGACGCCCATCGAGTATCCCAAGCCCGATGGCAAGCTGTCCTTCGACAAGGCCTCGTCGGTCTTCCTCTCCAATACCAACCACGAAGAGGATCAGCCCTGCCACCTGCGGCTCACCGATCCCGAGATTCCGGTGCGCGTCAATCTCCCGGAATACGCCGAGCCCGCGCAGCGCTATTGCCCCGCCGGGGTCTACGAAATCGTCGAGGAAAACGGCGAGCCCAGGTTCCAGATCAACTTCCAGAACTGCGTGCACTGCAAGACCTGCGACATCAAGGACCCCTCCCAGAACATCACCTGGGTCGCGCCGGAAGGCGGCGGTGGGCCCAACTACCCCAACATGTAGGCCCTCGCCCGAGAGATAGCGTCTCGCCAAGATAGCGTCTCGCCAGCCGCCCGGCGGCGGGACGCCTGTCAGCTCGCCTGCGCCGCCATGGGCTCGAGCGGCGCCCTTGCCGCGATCAGCCGTCGGCGGCCGGCCTGGGTGAAACGCACCTCGATGACCGGATTGGCGGGATCACCTTCGAGCACCACGATCTCGCCCTCGCCGAAGACCCCGTGGCGCACCCACTGCCCCACCTCCCAGTGGCGGGTCGCGGCGGTCGCGCTTTCCTCGACGCGGGTCACGGGCAGACGCACGCCGCAGCGCTCCAGATAAGGCCCCACCACCTCCGGTGCGCGCACCGCCAGCGACTCAAACGGCGCCTCGCCGAGCGCGGCGGCGGCGCGGTGGCAGTCGTCCCAGGCAGTCTCGTCGATGAAGCGGCTGGGACGATGGTCGCCGCCGTCGTGGAGCACCAGCAGACGCTCGCGCGCCCGCGTGATCGCGACATAGTAGAGGCGGCGCTCTTCCTCGAGACGCTCGGCATCCAGCGGGGTCTCCCGCGTGTAATGCGGAAAATCCTCTTCGTTGACGCCCCACAAGGCGACCAGGGGCCATTCCAGCCCTTTCGCGCCATGCACCGTGGTCACCAGCACGCCATCCTCGCGGCCCTCGACCGGCTGGCTCAGCAGCTCGATGAAGGCATCGGGATCGTTGGCGAGCTCGCCCGCCTGCTCGATCAGCACATCGAGCAGGCGCACGTCATCCTCCGCCTTGGCGCGGCGCGAGGCCGCACGCTTGAGCGCCTTGTCCGCCTCGGTGGCTTCCACGACGTGTTCGAGCAACTTGGCCGGCGGCCAATGCCCCAGGCGCGGCAATTCGCAGAGCAACTGCCAGCGCCGCTTGAGATTGCGCCGCTGCAGGGGCTTCAAGGCGCTCAACAACGGGTCGTGACGTTCGGGCCATTGCTGGGTGTGCGCCAGCTGCCGGGCCAGCGCGGTCAGCGTCTCGCGCGGCACGAACACCGTCGGTTGCGACAGCAGCAGGTTGAGTTGCTCGGGGTCGTGCAGGCGGTTGCCGTCGCGCGCCAGGGCCAGGTAACCGGCCAGCGCCTGCACCAGCGGCAGACGAAAGACGAAGCGGTCCTCGCGGGCGAGCCGGAACGGGACCCCCGCGCGCAACAGCTGCAACTGTACGGAGACCGACAGGGCCCAACTGCGCACCATCACGCAGGTTTCGCTCAGCGCGCGTCCGGCCTGCTGCCATTCGCGCAGCGCCTCGAGCAGCGCCGCATTGCCCACGGCCACGTCGGCTCGGGTCGTCGGGGTGCCCGGCGCCGCCAGACACAGCTGATCGGGACGCCGGCGGTTGGCGCGAATCGCATGGTTGGCCGCCAGCGCCAGCACATGACCGTGCCGGAAGGTGTACGACAACGGGTAGTCGTGAGCCGTGCCGAACAGTGCGCCGAAACGCTCGAACATGGCGTCCGGGCGCGCACCGCGCCACTCGTAGATGCACTGGTTGGCGTCGCCGACCGCCATCACCTGTGCGCGCTTCCCCGCGAGAATGGCCAGCAGGCGCTGCTGTACTTCGTTGATGTCCTGGTATTCGTCGACGATCACGTGGTCGAGAAATCCCTGCACGCGGGCGCGCGCCTCGGGCGTCGCCTCCAGGCAGCGCAACGGCCGGTAGAGCAGGTCGGCGTAGGTCATCACGCCGTGATCGGCGAGGAGGGTTTCGAAATGCGCGTACGCCTCGCAGAAATGCTGGGTGTCGTCCCCGAAGTCGAGGCGTTCGTGAAGCTCCTCGGGCGTGCGCATCTCGGCCTTGACGAGTTCGCAGAACTGCGCGAGCGTCTCGAGCCGGTCGGCTTCCAGCGCCGCCTGACGCTGGCTGTCATCGGCCTGCTCCAGGCTCATCTGCACCGCCTGGCGCAGGAGACGCTCGCGCTGCCAGTCCGCCGCGATCAACTGCCGGGGCGAGAGGTATCCCCAGCGCGTCAGCGTCTGGGTCAGTCGGTGACCGATGGAGTGAAAGGTGCGCACGTCGGGCAGGCGCTGCCCCGTCGCCTCGCGCTGCAGCTTGGCCGTGAAGTCCTCGCGGGCGGCGCGATTGAACATCAGCACCAGAATGCGCTGGGGCGGCACGCCACTGGCCAGCAGGTGCAGGACCCGCTGGACCAGCGTGGTGGTCTTGCCGGCGCCGGCCACCGCCGAGACGCGGGCATGTCCCTGGCCGTGCCCCACCACGGCGCGTTGTTCGGGCGTGGGAGGCTCGCTCACGGCAGCTCCCCGGGAAGATGCCCGAGCGGCTGCCAGATGCCGTCGCTGTAGACCCCCAGTGCCGTGCCCTCGTCACCTTCGCAAAGCTCGGCAAGTTCGATCAGACGGTAATAGACGTTGCGATTGAGCCGCGCCGCCAGCCCGAAACGGATGGGCACTTCCGGCACCGGCTCCCCGGCGGGCGTGGGGCTGATCGCAAGGCGCCGCGACGCGTCGAGGGTCACGCTATCGCCCCATTGGGTGGTCAACGTCCAGACCCCGTCCTGGCAGTCGGCATCGACGATCAGGAAGGGACGGTCCTCGACCTGGATGCGCAGCTTTTCGGCCGGCGTCACCAGGTAATAGTCGCCGTCCGCCTCGCGCCGCAACAGGCGCGACAGCAGCCGCACCAGACGTGCGCGACCGATCGGCGCGCCCTCGTGCCACCAGCGGCCGTCGGCGGCGATGGTCAAGGCCATGTCACCGCAGAACGGCGGATCCCAGCGGTCGAGGGGCGGGATCTCGCTCGCCTGCGATGCCTCGAGGTGTGCGGTCATCGACTCAAGTGACATGCTGCCTCCTCGTGCATGGCATTACTGGCCGGTCAGGTGCGTCAGCGCCTCGCGCACGTCTTCCGGGGCCTCGGGCAATGCCTCGCGAAACAGCCGATAAAAGTTGGCGGTGGTCTGCATCGCCACTTCGTCGACGCTGATCCCGCGCTCGGCGGCGATGCACTCGGCGACTTCCACCACCCATTGCGGCTCGTTGGGCTTGCCGCGATGCGGTACCGGCGCCAGGTAGGGGCTGTCCGTCTCGATCAGCAGACGGTCGAGCGGAATGCGGCGCGCCAATTCACGCACGGCGGTGGCATTGCGGAAGGTGACGATACCGGAGAGGGAAATATAGAACCCCAGCCTTATCGCTTCCCGCGCCATGTCGAGGTCCTCGGTGAAGCAATGCAGCACGCCTCCCACCGCCGGGTCGGTATGCTCGCGGATCAGCGCCAGGGTGTCTTCCTTGGCGTCACGCGTGTGCACGATCACCGGCAACGCGAGCTCGCGAGCCGCACGCAGATGGTTGGCGAAGCGGGCGTACTGGACGTCGTGGGCGACGCCGTCGTAGTGATAATCCAGTCCCGTCTCGCCGATGGCCACCGCCCCATGGCGTTCGGCGCAGGCGACGATGGCCTGGGTGTCGGGTTCGTCCGGCACCGTATGCAGGGGGTGCACGCCGGCGGAAAACGTCACATCGTCGTGGGCACGGGCGATATCGACCAGCCCGGGCACGTCGTCCAGCGTGACGGCGATCGCCAGGAACTGACGCACGCCCCGTTGGCGCGCGGCGTCCAGGGCAGTGGCGAGCTGGCCGTCATGGGCGGCGAGATCGAGTCGGTCGAGGTGACAATGGGAATCAACGAACATGGGGTACCTAAACGATCGAACGGGCCGGCACACGACCCGCGGCATGAATCAAAGGGTATAGCTGGGACGCGTCGGCGTGACACCGTCGAGACACGCCTCGATCAACGTCTTCACGCGCTGGTCGTCGGCGCTGAAATGCACCCCGATGCCCGGCACGCGCCGCCCCCCGATGCCGGGTGGCGACAGCCAGGCGACGCTCCCCGACACCGGCAGGCGCTCGCTTTCCTCCGGCAGGGTCACCAGCAGGTACACCGTATCGCCGAGCGAATAGCGCTCCGACGTGGGCACGAAGATGCCGCCGCGCTGCAACCAGGGCATGTAGGCCGCGTGCAGGGTCTGGGTATCGTGAAATGTCAGGGACAAGGCTTTTTGCGCCACGCAGAACACTCCGTAACAAGGGCATCGGACCGATGCGGAAGCGACCGGACACGATCGCCGCACCGTCGGCGACGCCACGGCACCGTCAAGATCGCAGCAACGATGCCCAGCGCACCAGCCAGGCCTCCAGCACCAGTTGCGCGTTGGGATTGCCGCCCGCCGCGATCAGGCGCCGCTGTTCGCGGGCATAATCGAGCAGGCGAAACCAGTCGCGCACCCGCGCGTTCTTGACTGCCTGCCGGTACAACGGCAGCAGATCCGGGTTGCGCACGTGCTCGGCATCGCCGGCCACGCCCAGGCGGATCAGATCCTCGAGCCAGACGATACCGTACCACAGCACGCGGTCCAACGACTGGGGATCGAGGCGCGCCGCCTCGGCGACCGGCTCGGCACCGCGCACCAGGGCATCGAACAGTTCCCGCAATTCCTGGCGCAGCGCGCGCCCCTCGGCCAGCTCCAGCGCGAACTGCGGCAGCCCGCCGGCAACGCGCAGCCAGAAGCGCGCCTGCTCCGCATCCTCGAGGCGTTCGCTCAACCAGGGCAAGGCGCTTTCCGCATCGGGCACGCCCAGGCTCCAGTGCTGGCAGCGGGAGCGAATCGTCGGCAGCATGCGCGAGGGGATGTCGGCCAGCAGCACGAACAGGGTCCTTTCCCCGGGTTCCTCCAGGCTCTTGAGCAGAGCGTTGGAGGCGGCCACGTTCATGGCCTCGGCAGGATGCAGGCGAATCACCCGATGGCCGCCCTGCTGCGCGGTCTGCGAGACGAAGGCATTGACCTGGCGGATCGGATCGATACGTATCTGGCGGCGCTTCTCCGCCGGGGAGATGTCCAGCAGATCGGGGTGATAGCCCGAGGCCAGCATGTGACAGGCATGACACTCGCCGCAGGCCGTCTCCCCCGGCGCATGGCACAGGGTGCGCGCGATCAGGGCGTCGGCGAGATCGTGCTTGCCGACCCCGTGGGGGCCCGAGATCAGCAGCGCGTGAGGCAGACGCTGGGCATCCTGCTGACGCACCAGCCGCGTCCACAGATCCCGCTGCCAGGGCAACGGCGTCATGACCATGATGCCAACCTCTCGGTCAGGTGTGCGGCGATCGACGCTTGCACTGCCTCCAGGCTGCGATCGGCATCGACCACGGCGAAACGCGTCGGCGCCTGGGCGGCCCGGGCAAGATAGCTCTCGCGCACGGCATTGAAGAATGCCCCGCGCTCGCGCTCGAAGCGGTCGCGTTCGATGCCGCGTCGTTCGACCCGGCGCTGCGCGGCTTCCACCGGCATGTCCAGCAGCAGCGTCAAGTCCGGCTGCAAGCCTTGCTGCACCAGGGTTTCCAGGGTGGCGATACGCGTCTCGTCCAGCCCTCGCCCGCCGCCTTGGTAGGCGAAGGTGGCATCGGTGAAGCGGTCGCATACCACCCAGGCACCGCGCGCCAGGGCCGGACGGATCCGCGCGGCCAGATGCTGGGCACGGGCGGCGAACATCAGCAACAGCTCGGCAGTCTCGTCGAGCGGCTCCTGCGGCGCGGGGTCGAGCAGCAGCTCGCGAATCGCCTCGGCGCGGGGGGTCCCCCCCGGCTCGCGCGTACGCACCACCTCGATGCCCCGCGCGCTCAGCCAGTCGCAGACGAAGGCCACGTTGGTGGACTTCCCCACCCCTTCGCCCCCCTCGAGGGTGATGAAACGTCCTGGCGTCATGGTGATGGTCGCCCTCGCTCAGCGGTTGAGGATATAGCGGCGTACCGCGGCATTGTGTTCGGCCAGCGTACTGGAAAAATAGTGCGATCCGTCGCCCCGGGACACGAAATACAGGGCGTCCCCGGAGGCGGGGTCCACGGCAGCTTCCAGGGAAGCTTCGCCGGGCATGGCGATCGGCGTGGGCGGCAGGCCGTCGATCACGTAGGTGTTGTAGGGCGTTTCGCGACGCAGGTCATCGCGCGTGATGTTGCCATCGTAGTCCTCGCCCATGCCGTAGATGACCGTGGGATCGGTCTGCAGGCGCATGCCACGCTCGAGACGCCGCACGAAGACGCCGGCGATCCGCCGACGCTCATTCGGCACGCCCGTTTCGCGCTCGATCAACGACGCCAGGATGAGGGCTTCGTAAGGCGTCTCTAGAGGCAGATCGTCGCTGCGTCCCGCCCAGGCGTCGCGCAGCATGTTGTCCATGCGCGCATAGGCGCGTTCGAGCAGCGCCAGATCCGTCATTCCCTTGTGATAGCGGTACGTATCGGGGAAAAAGCGGCCTTCGGGATGCTCGTCCTCATGCCCCAGCGCCGCCATGACCTCCGCATCGCTCATGTCCTGCGTGCGATGCTCGAGCTTGGGGGCCTCGGCCAGTGCGCGGCGCATCTGCGCGAACGTCCATCCCTCGGGAATGGTGAGGCGATAGGTGACGATATTGTCGCTGGAGAGCCGTGCCACCATCTCGCGACCGCTCATGCCCGGGGTGAGCTCGAACTCGCCGGAGCGCAGGCCGTTCACCGCTTCCGGCGAGAGTTTCGCCAGCACGCGGTACGGCCAGGCGGCCTCGATGATGCCTTGCGACTCGAGCTCGCCCAGGATTTGCTGGAACCCCGCGCCACGCGGCACCTCGTAGATCGTGGGCGCCTCGAGGGCGATCGGGGCCGCCAGCCGGGATTGCCAATACTGGTAGGCGCCGAATGCCGCCACGCCCACCAGCGCCGCCCCGCCCAATAAAATCTTGACCACTCGCATGTCGCTACCTTGTTTCAAGCCTCGCCCAGGGCACTCGCGGGATATCCCAGCAGCGCCTGGGCGTGGCGTTGTAATTGCCTGTGCTCGGTACCCATCGACCAACGCTTCAGACAGCCACCTTGCGCATCGTCCAGGCGTGCCAGTGGCCAGGCGCCTTGCACCGAATTGAGCACCCATGCCGCCTCGGCCTCGACCAGGGCGTCGATGCCCGCGTCGCAGGCATGGATCGGCAAATGCTCGCGCAGGGTCGACAGCAGGGTTCCTTCCACGCCGCATGCTGTCAGGCTCGGCGTCTCCAGCCGCCCGTGACGTCGCCATACCAGATTCATGCTGGTCGCTTCGACGAGGCGATCTTGCTGGTCGCGGAGCAGGCCCTCGGCAATCTCGGGGGCCTGCCATTCGCGACGCGCCAGTACGTTCTCGAGACGATTGAGATGCTTGATGCCGGCCAGCAGCGGCTGGTGACCGAGGCGCAGGTGGCACAGGCGCACGTGCACGCCCTCGCGCCATCGCCGGGGCATGGGCGCGAAGGGGGAGAAACGCCAGCGCAGACGCGGCCTGGGCGTATCGGGCACGGCGTACCCGCGCCCGCCACTGCCGCGCGTCACGAGCAGCTTGAGCACCTGCAGGCCACCTTCCGCCCGCCCGGGCAGCGCGTTCAACGTCTCGGCCGCCGGCATGGGCAGCCCCAGGCGGTCGGCTCCCCGCGCCAGCCGCGCCATGTGCGCTTGCCACAGGACAGGCTGCCCGTCACGCACGAGGACGGTCTCGAAGAGACCGTCCCCGTAAGCGAGGCCCCGATCGTCGAACGGTACCGCCTCGTCGCCCATGGCGATCAGGTACGACCGAAGATCAGTGACCCGTTGGTACCACCGAAGCCGAAGGAGTTCGACAGGGTGTAGTCGATGGCCATCTCGCGCGCCGTGTTGGGCACGTAGTCGAGCACGCAGCCTTCATCGGGGTCGTCGAGATTGATGGTCGGCGGCGCGACCTGATCGCGAATGGCGAGGATGCTGAAGATCGCCTCGACCGCGCCGGCGGCACCCAGCAAGTGGCCGATCATCGACTTCGTGGAACTCACCGCCACGGACTTGGCCGCCTCGCCCATGACGCGCTCCACCGCCTGGCTCTCGGCGACATCGCCCGCCTGGGTGGAGGTGCCGTGCGCATTGATGTAGCCCAGTTGGCCGGCCTCGATGCCCGCATCCTTGACCGCGTTGCGCATCGCCATCTCGGCGCCGCTGCCATTGGGCGCGGTCATGTGATAGGCGTCGTCGCTCATGCCGAAGCCCAGCAGCTCGGCATAGATGGGCGCGCCTCGGCGCTTGGCATGCTCGTACTCTTCCAGCACCAGCACCCCGGCCCCGTCGGAGAGCACGAAACCGTCGCGCTCGCGATCCCAGGGGCGGCTCGCCGCGGCGGGATCGTCATTGCGCGTGGACAGTGCCCGGGCCGCCGAGAACCCGCCCAGGCCCAGCGGCGTGGTGGCCATTTCGGCCCCGCCGCAGACCATGGCATCCGCATCGCCGTACGCGATGGTGCGAGCCGCGTAGCCGATGTTGTGCGTCCCGGTGGTGCACGCCGTGGTAATGGCGATGTTGGGACCGCGAAAGCCATGCTGGATCGCCAGATTGCCGGAGATCATGTTGATGATCGACCCCGGCACGAAGAAGGGGGAAATCTTGCGCGGCCCGCCACGGTTCAGTGCGTTGTGGTTGTGCTCGATCATCGGCAGACCGCCGATGCCCGAGCCGATCGCCACACCGATGCGGTCCGCGTTGTCGTCGTTGCTTTCCAGCCCGGCGTCGGCGATGGCCTGCCCGGCCGCCGCGATTCCGTACTGGATGAACAGATCCATCTTGCGCGCATCCTTGGGGTTCAGGTACGGACTGATATCGAAGTCCTTCACCGAACCGCCGAAGCGCGTGTTGAATCCCGACGTATCGAACTGGTCGATCAGCGAGATGCCGCTCTTGCCTGCCAGGATGTTGTCCCAGCTTTCCTTGACAGTGTTACCGACAGGGGTCACTAGGCCCAATCCGGTCACCACGACCCTTTTACGAGGCATCAGCTCTCCTCCAGACTTGCGAGTTGGCACGGCATGGCCGTGTTTGGCGCGCATTATACCCGATTCGCCGCCGGGATGGAGACGGCAAGCATGCACAAACGACGAAGGCCGCCCTGATGACAGAGCGGCCTTCGCGAGTCGATTTCGAACCGGGCCGACCCGGCACCGCTCTACTTACTGGTGAGCGACGACGTAGTCGATCGCTTCCTGAACGGTGGTGATCTTCTCGGCTTCTTCATCGGGAATCTCGGTGTCGAATTCCTCTTCGAGCGCCATCACCAGCTCGACGGTATCCAGCGAGTCGGCGCCGAGATCCTCGGTGAAGGAAGACGTGTTCTGGATGTCTTCTTCCTTGACGTTCAGGCGCTCGGCCACAACCTTCTTCACGCGCTCTTCGATGGTGCTCATTATATCGTTACTCCTAGTGGTACGAATCCGCTAGCTCTAGAAAGCTGCGGGTAGTTTATAGACCGCTCCCAGACGACGCAACCAGCGCCTGCAGGGGCGTTAACGCATATTCATGCCGCCGTTGACCTGCAGCGTTTCACCGGTGATGTAACCGGCACCGTCACTGGTCAGGAAGCCGACGGCGGCAGCGATTTCCTCAGGCGCGCCCAGGCGTGCCAGGGGAATGTTTTCAAGCAGTGCATCATGCTGAGCCTGAGGCAGTGCTTGCGTCATGTCGGTAGCGATGAACCCCGGCGCCACGCTGTTGACGGTGATTCCGCGCGAAGCGACTTCACGTGCCAGAGAACGGGAAAACCCTTCCATCCCGGCCTTGGCCGCCGCATAGTTGCTCTGGCCCAGATTCCCCATGGTGGCCACGACCGAACTGATGCTGACGATACGCCCGAAGCGCGCCTTGGTCATCCCCCGCACGCAGGCCTTGGTGACGCGATACAGCGACTTGAGGTTGGTGTCGAGCACCGCGTCCCATTCGTCTTCCTTCATGCGCATCAACAGATTGTCGCGCGTGATGCCGGCATTGTTGACCAGGATGGTGGGCGCGCCGAATTCCTCGCCGATGGACTTGATCAGGGCATCGACGCTGGCCTGATCGGTCACGTCGAGCACGCGACCCGCCCCGTCGATGCCGTGCGCCTTGAGGTCGGCATCGATGCTGTCGGCGCCCGCCTGGCTGGTAGCGGTGCCGATCACCACGCGTCCCTGGCGGCCGAGCTCGCGTGCAATCGCTTGCCCGATGCCACGACTGGCCCCCGTGACCAGGGCGACCCTACGTTCGCTTGTCATCTGATTTCCCGCATTCATCACTGAGATTCATCCCCTTCGCTACGCGCCAGCTCCAGCGCGCTTTCCAGCGAGTCGGGGTCGTTGACGGCCAGCCCCTTGGCCTGACGCTGAATCCGCTTGTTGAGACCGGTCAGCACCTTGCCGGGGCCGCACTCGATGAACACCCGGGCGCCACGTTCGTGCATGGCGTTGACGCAGTCCGTCCAGCGCACCGGGCGATAAAGCTGTTCGACGAGACGCTGACTGAGCGTGTCGACGTCGTCGTGAGCACGGGCATCGACGTTCTGCACCACGGTGTAGCGCGGCGTCTTGAGATCGAGACCGCCGATTTCCTCGGCGAGACGCTCGGCGGCCGGCTGCATCAGCGCGCAGTGCGACGGCACCGACACCGGCAACGGCAGAGCGCGCTTGGCTCCCGCCTCCTGACACAGCGAAATGGCACGCTCCACGGCCGACTTGTTGCCCGCGATCACGACCTGACCCGGCGCATTATAGTTGACCGCCGACACCACTTCACCTTGCGCCGCATCGCGACACGCGGTCTCGACCGTTTCATCGTCGAGGCCCAGCACGGCCGCCATGGCGCCCTGGCCTTCCGGCACGGCCGCCTGCATGGCCTCGCCACGCAGGCGCACCAGGCGCACGCCCTCGGCGAAACCGATGACGCCGGCGCAGACCATGGCGCTGTATTCGCCCAGGCTGTGGCCGGCCATGACCAGCGGGCGCGGGCCTTCCAGCTCCTGCCAGACACGCCAGATCGCCACGCTGGACGTCAATAGTGCCGGCTGCGTGCAGGCGGTGGTGTTCAAGGTGCTTTCCGGGCCTTCCTGGACCACTTTCCAGAGATCGTAACCCAGCGCGCCCGAGGCTTCGTCGAACGTGGTCCGCACCACGCTGTAGCGCTCGGCCAGCTCCCTCAGCATGCCGACCTGCTGGGAGCCCTGCCCTGGAAAGACAAGGGCGAGGGATTGAGTCATGACAGTCACCTTTGAGGATGGGAGTCGTCGGGTCTGGCGTCACTCGCCAACCCGCTATCCACTCGACCGCCGACTGCCGCGGCCGAGTGGGTAGAAGGCTTGGCAGCGCCCTCGTCGCTCAATGCCCGCGCCAGATGCGCCGGCAGGTCCATGTCGATTTCGCGCACCGCACGCGATACGGCATAGGCAAATCCCTTGGCATCCGCGCCCCCGTGGCTCTTGACGGCGATACCGGCAAGTCCCAGGAGACTGGCGCCATTATAGCGCACCGGGTCGAGCCGACGCTTGAGACGCAGCAATGCCGGGCGTGCCATCGCTCTCACCATGCGCGTCGTCAAATGTGCCTCGAACGTTTCTTGCAATCGCGTCAGCAGCATCGTCGCCAACCCTTCGCTGGCCTTGAGTACCGCGTTGCCCACGAAACCGTCGCAGACCACGACGTCCGCCGCACCGGAAAAGATGCCATCGCCCTCGAGATAGCCGATATAGTCGAACGTACCGTCGCCGATGCGGCGGCTCGCGTCTTCACGCAGACACCGATCCGCATCGCGCACGCTGGGCACGCCCTTGTTGGCCTCGACGCCGATGTTCAAGAGCGCCACGCGAGGCACCGCCACTTCATCGACCACGCGCGCCATGACTGCCCCCATGCGGGCGAAATCGACCAGATGGCGCGTCTGGACATCGACGTTGGCCCCCAGGTCGAGCAGATAGCAGCGCCCTCCGTCCTGCGTCGGCACGGCCGTGCTGATGGCAGGACGGGAGATACCGCTGATCGTGCCCAGCTCGCGACGCCCCAGCGCCATCAGCGCACCGGTATTGCCGGCGCTGACGCACGCCTGCGCCCGCCCTTCGCGCACGCTCGACAACGCCCCGAGCATGCTCGACCCCTCGGCCTCACGCAGCGCGCTCGCCACACGCATAGCCTGCGAGATGACGCGAGGCGCATCATGCAGGACGAGTCGGGAGCGGTAGCCGGAAAGGCGTTTGGGAAGGGTCTCCAGCTCATCTTCCAGCGCTTCGCGAGGGCCGTACATCTGGATCTCGAGATCCGGATGCATGCTGAGCGCCTGAAGAGAGCCGAGAACGGTGGCGCGGGGACCCAGGTCCCCGCCCATCGCATCGATAGCGATTCGCACGGTCACGTGCGTGGCGACGACGTCTTAAACGTCGACGACCTTGCGGCCACGATAGAAGCCATCGGGCGCCACGTGGTGACGACGATGCGTGGTGCCGGTTTCCTTGTCCTGAGACAGGGTCGGTGCGCTCAGCGCATCGTGGCTGCGACGCATGCCACGCTTGGAACGGGTCTTGCGGTTCTGTTGAACTGCCATGGGTTACACTCCAGAGTGTCGACGATGATTCAAAGTTTGCCTTTCAAGTTGCGCAGCACCTCGAAAGGGCTTGCAGCAGGCTGCTCCGACACGTCGGCATCAGCGCCGCTTTCCAGCTGGTCGCGCGAGACGGGGCAATCCGCCTCATCATGATAAATCACCTGAGGCAGGCTGAGGATGAGCTCATCCTCGACCACCGGCAGAAGATTCAGCTGTTCGTTTTCCACCAACACCGGCTCGTAGTCGCTCGGCAATTCGCTCGCCAGGCTGTCATCGCTGACAAGCCCCAGCAGAAAGCGGCTCTCCAGCGTGACGGGCATGGGCTGCAGGCAACGCCGGCAAGGGATCTGCACGGCCGCCTGAAGCTGCCCCTCCATGCGGCGACGCCCCTGGGTATCGATGCCGAAGTCCAGACGGACTTCGCAATCGCCTTGCTGCGCGCCGATCTCTTCGCCGAGGCGCGACATCGCGTCGAGCGATACCAGCCCCTCGAGGGATTCATGATTGGCGGCGAGCTTGTAGGGCTCGACCTGCTTGGGGAGTCGTGTGGTCAACATAGGCGCGCAATAATAGGGACTCGCCCCGACGCTGTCAAAACAAGCGCGCTGTACAGACACCCGATGTCGCGCCAGACTGCGACGTGACAAGCCCGACCCTGCTCGAATCGTGCAAAAGGAGATGCCATGACCCGCCTCGTTCTCGCCTCCGGCTCCCGCTGGCGCCGCCAGCTTCTCGACCGCCTCGAGCTGCCCTACGCCTGGGCCGCGCCGGACATCGACGAAACGCCGCACCCCCGCGAATCCCCCCAGGCCCTCGTACACCGCCTCGCCCTTGGCAAGGCCACGGCCCTGGCCGGGGAGTACCCCGACCACCTGATCATCGGCTCCGACCAGGTCTGCCTGTTCGATGACCAGATACTGGGCAAACCCGGCGACGCGGCCACCGCCCGTGCCAACCTGCAGCGATTCTCGGGCCAGCGCGTGCGCTTTCTGACCGGCATTGCCGTCATCGATACCGCGCATGCCCGCCACTGGGTCGACCACGAACGCTATGACGTGATCTTCCGCGACTTGAGCGAGACCGAGATCGCCCATTACGTCGACCGCGAGCAGCCGCTGGACAGCGCCGGCAGCTTTCGCATGGAAGGCCTGGGCATCACGCTGTTCGAACGCCTCGAGGGGCGTGACCCCAATACCTTGATCGGGCTGCCGCTCATCCGCCTGTGCGAGATGCTGCGCGAAGCGGGCCTGGACCCGCTCGGCTGAGACGACGCCGTCACTGCACCTGATAGCGCACGGGCGAGGCGTGATGGGCCATGCCGGTCCATTCGGCGGCGACGCGCCCGAGCTGACGCGACAGGCGCGACAGGGGGTCGAGGGCGGGCGTGTAATCCCGCCGCGGCACGCCACCGAAGCGCTCCCGCGACAATGCATCGAGGCTGCTCAGCCCGTCGACCAGCCCCAGCCCGAGGGCCTGCTCGCCCGTCCAGATCAGGCCCGAGAAGAGACGGGGGTCGTCGTCGAGCCGATCGCCGCGCCCCGCCTTGACGTCATCGATGAACTGACGGTGCGTGGTATCCAGCACCGTCTGCCAGAACGCGCGCTGCTCGTCGCGTATCGGCGAGAAGGGATCCAGAAACGCCTTGTTGTCACCGGAAGTGAAAACGCGCCGCTCCACACCGACCTTGTCGATGGCTTCCTGCAGCCCGAATCCCGAATAGATCACCCCGATCGACCCCACCAGACTGGCCGGCGACGCATAGATGTCGTCCGCCGCCGAGGCCATGTAGTAAGCACCGCTGGCGCCGATGTCCTCGATCACCGCCACCACGGGCTTGTCGCCCTGCGCCGCCAGACGGCGAACCTCGTCGTAGACGCGCTGCGACTGTACCGGACTGCCGCCCGGACTGTTGATGTGCAGCACCACGCCCCGCGACGACGGCGCTTTCCAGGCGTCACGCAGCCCCTCGATGATGCGCTCGGCACTCGCCTCGCCCTGCGCATCGATCACGCCCTGCACCTCGACGACGCCCAGGTGCGGTCCCGCGGTGCCCGTCATGTCGCGCCCGGCGAAAAATACCGCATAGGTCGTCATCGCCAGCGAGGCGGCAATCAGCGCCGCGAAGACAAAGCGGAAGAACAGCTTCCAGCGTCGTGTACGGCGCTGTTCGACGAGAACGCCATCGATCCAGCGATCGAGCATGTGCTGCTCGCGCAGGCGGCGCAGCTCGCGCAGCTGCTCGGGGTCGCCGGCGGCGGCCTCCTCGGCGCGCCGGCGGTCCTCGTCTCGCGACCCGCGCTCCACCTCGGGGCCTTGCGTCCAGGCGTCGTCACGCTTGTCATCATCCATCATGTCTCACTCCGTGCCATCATCGTCGCGGGGGCGTGCCGGGGCTCGGCCATGGGCGCGTACAGCGCCTCGAGCAACGCAGGAAAGGTATCCACCATGCAGACCGGCTGGCTGCGCGCCAGTCGCTCCCGCGCATGCACGCCATAGGTCACCGCCGCGCGGTCCATGCCCAGTGCACGCGCCATCTCCATGTCGTATTCGGTATCGCCGACCATCAGCGCATCGCGGGGCTCGACCCCGGTCTCGGTCAGCAGTTCCTCCAGCATCAGAGGATGCGGCTTGGAGCGCGTCTCGTCGGCCGTGCGGCTGGCATGGAACCAGTCACCGCTGCCGGTATGGGCAAAGACGCGATCCAGCCCGCGACGACTCTTGCCGGTGGCCACGGCCAGGCGCAGCCCGGGCTCGCCGCGCAGCCTCGCGATACCGGCTTCCACGCCCGCGAAAAACGCCATCGGCACCTGATCCGCCGCCACGAAGTGCGCGGAATAGCGCTCGCGCATGCGTTCGCGCTGCGCGGCCGGCATCCCCGGGCACAGAATCTCGAGGGCCTCGGGCAGCCCCAGGCCGATGATGTCGCGCACGGCCGCGTCGGTCAGCGGCGCGGCGCCGACATCGCGCGCAGCCGCTTGCATGCAGGCGACGATACGCGCCGCGGAGTCCATCAAGGTGCCGTCCCAATCGAAGATCACTAGCCGATAGCGCAAACCCCTTCCCCCTCGTCGATACCCTGTGTCGGCGCCCCGCTCCGGGCACCGCCGTGAACCGTTTCCCTCAGCGCGCTTGCCGCGCCCTCGCCAGCACCCCCTCGAGGGTCTCCCCGAGCGGCGCCTTGACGTGCACCGGACGGCCGCTGCTGGGCTCGGGGAACGTCAAGGCGTTGGAGTGCAGGAACAGGCGCTCCAGCTTGAGCTCGCGCGCCAGACGCGCGCCCTCGCGGGTGCCGTACTTGTCGTCGCCCAACAGGGCGTGCCCGGCATGCGCGGCATGGACGCGGATCTGATGCGTGCGCCCGGTGACCGGCTCGGCCTCGATCAAGGTGACACGCGAAAAGGCCTCGCGCACGGCGAAGCGCGTGCGCGACACCTTGCCCTGACTGTCGACCCGCACTCGCCGCTCGCCATTGCCCGCATCGAAACGGTCGAGCCGCGCGCTGACGAACTCGCGCCGCGTCGGCCAGCGCCCCTGCACCAGCGCCAGATACTGCTTGTCCATCTGGTGTGCCTTGAGCGCCTGGTTCAAGGTCACCAACGCCGTACGCGACTTGGCCAGCAGCAGGCACCCGGACGTGTCGCGATCCAGGCGGTGCACCAGCTCGAGGAAGTCCAGATCGTCGCGCACCTGACGCAGGGCCTCGATCAAGCCGATCTTCACCCCGCTGCCGCCATGCACGGCGAGCCCGGCCGGCTTGTTGATCACCAGCCAGTCCGGCCCTTCGACCAGCACGCTGCCCGCCAGCAGGTTGCGCAACCCGTCGCTGACTTCGCGGACCGCCTCCTCGGGTGCCAGCCGCAGCGGCGGGATACGCACCAGATCCCCCAGCTCCAGGCGATAGTCGGCCTTGACCCGCTTCTTGTTGACGCGAATCTCCCCCTTGCGCACGATCCGATAGATCAACGACTTGGGCGCACCCTTGAGCCGTGTGCGCAAGAAATTGTCGATCCGCTGACCGACCTGCCCTTCACTCACTTCCACCCACTGTACGTCGCGGCCTTCGGCCATGCGCACCCTCTCCTTATACGAATCGCCACCGGATTTCGGCGCTGGACGCCACACGCCATTCTACCGCAGCGAGACAGCCTTGAGGCCAATTGCTGCGTTATCGCTTTACTGTTATATTCGAGGCTCGCTCAAATGGGCATCAAGCGCCCGTCAGTTGCGCCTGCTCTGCAGACACGCAGGCCCGAGCGAAGAACATGACATCCCCCGCGCGCCGATGCCGCATCGTCGCGCCCAAGGGGAAGCGAACGTTTGGAACGCCATGCCCGCTAGGGGCGCACGACTCGCTCGTCGCCAACCACACGGGGTGACATAAACACCGTGCCGGGGCCGGCGTCGCCGAATCGACCAATTGCTAGCTGTCTGGCGGATGACCGCAGGGCCGGACGGGCACACACTCCCGCCGAAACACGTCCTGCCTCCGCCGTGTACTCAACATGCTCTTGCAGTGTTCAGGGATGGGTAGAACGGGATCGATACGAACGGAACAACGAAGTTGAACACCCTTCGAAGCGCTGGCGGGCCCTCTCGTCCACCGCATTCGGCGGCCATCATCACGCGCGTCGTCCCCAACGGGGCGGCGACATCCGTTGGTATGCCTGTCCTGCCGCCCTCGGCCCGTTCCGGGTCGTCAAGACATCGTCACGACATGCACTGAGCACCAGCATGCAAGCAAACGATTCGTCGCACCGCTGCCACGCTTTGCCGTTCGACCGGCACGCCTAGTCAGTGAGACTTGCATGAAACGAATGCTCATCAACGCGACACAGCCCGAAGAGCTGCGCGTCGCGCTCGTCGATGGACAACGCCTGTACGATCTCGACATCGAATCCGGTGCTCGGGAACAGAAGAAAGCCAATATCTACCGTGGCCGAATCACGCGGATCGAGCCCAGCCTCGAAGCCGCCTTCGTCGATTTCGGCGCCGAACGACACGGCTTCCTGCCGCTCAAGGAAATCTCCCGCGAGTATTTCACCAAGGAGCCTTCCGGGCGTCCCAACATCAAGGAAGTGCTCAAGGAAGGCCAGGAAGTCATCGTCCAGGTGGACAAGGAGGAGCGCGGCAACAAGGGCGCCGCGCTGACCACCTTCATCAGCCTGGCCGGCCGCTTCCTCGTGCTGATGCCCAACAACCCCCGTGCCGGCGGCATTTCGCGGCGCATCGAGGGGGATGACCGGGCCCAGCTCAAGGACGCCATGGGCCAGCTGACCGTGCCCGACAAGATGGGCGTCATCGTGCGCACCGCCGGCATCGGTCGTTCCCCCGAGGAACTGCAGTGGGACATGGATTACCTCGTGCAGGTCTGGGAGGCCATCACCGAGGAAGCCGGCAAGCGTAGCGCGCCGTTTCTGATCTATCGCGAATCCAACGTCATCATCCGCGCGATGCGCGACTATCTGCGCCACGACATCGGCGAGGTCTTGATCGACAGCCCCGAGGTGCATGAAGAGGCCCTGCATTTCATCCGCCAGGTCATGCCCTCCTACCAGAACAAGATCAAGCTCTACGCCGACGACGTGCCGCTGTTCTCGCGTTTCCAGATCGAGTCGCAGATCGAGACCGCCTATCAGCGCGAGGTCAAGCTCCCGTCGGGCGGCGCCGTGGTCATCGACCACACCGAGGCACTGGTGTCCATCGACATCAACTCGGCGCGCGCCACGCGCGGCAGCGATATCGAGGAAACCGCGCTGCAGACCAACCTCGAGGCCGCCGACGAGATCGCGCGCCAGTTGCGTCTGCGCGATATCGGCGGCCTGGTGGTCATCGACTTCATCGACATGACGCCGGCCAAGAACCAGCGTGAAGTGGAAAACCGCGTCCGCGACGCGCTCAAGCTCGACCGGGCGCGCGTGCAGATCGGGCGCATCTCGCGTTTCGGCCTGATGGAAATGTCGCGTCAGCGCCTGCGCCCGTCGCTGGGCGAGACCAGCGGCGTGGTCTGCCCGCGCTGCAACGGCCAGGGCACCATCCGCGACGTGCGCTCCATTTCGCTGTCGATCATGCGCCTCATCGAGGAAGAGGCCATGAAGGAACGCAGTTCCCAGATTCGCGCCATTCTCCCGGTGCCCGTGGCGACCTACCTGCTCAACGAAAAGCGCAGCGTGCTCAACGATATCGAGCAGCGCCAGGGAGTGCAGGTCGTCCTTCTGCCCAATCCCGACATGGATACGCCGCATTACGACGTGCAGCGCCTGCGTGACGACCAGGTCAGCGAGGAAGACGGCCAGCGCTCGAGCTTCGAGCTGCCCACCACCACCGAGCTGACACAGGAACCCGATCCGGCACTCGACAAGCCGATGCAGCGCGCGGAAGCGGCGGTCAAGAGCGTGGCCCACAACGCCCCGGCGCCGACCTCGCTGCAGCACGATACCGCACCGCCGGCGACGCCGACGCCGGCGCCCGCCGCCGACGCCCCGGCCTCCACGCCGGCCGAGAGCGGCCTGTTCTCACGTCTGGTAAAAGGACTCGGCAAGCTGCTCAACGGCGAGGACAGCACCTCGCCGTCGAAGCAGTCGAACGATCAGGCGCAGCAGAGCGGAGCCTCGAAAACCACCAGCGAGGCACGGCGTCAGCGGCAAGGCAGCGACCAGTCGTCCACCTCGCGCAGCGACGGTGACACCGGCAGCAAGCAGCGTCAGAACGACGATAGCCGTCGCGATGCCGGCTCCGGCAACGGTCGCGGTGGCAATCGCCGGCGTCGCAACGGCGAGGAATCGCAGGATCGCCAGGCGTCGCGCAGCGACAACCGTGATGGCAACCGCAGCTCGCGTTCCTCGCGTGGCAATGGCGGCAATGGCGGCCGTAACGAGAACGCACGCGGCAGCGGTGGCAGCGACAAGGGCCGCCAGGACACGCGCAGCGACTCTCGCAACGACGCGCGCAACGACTCGCGCAGCGATTCTCGTAACGATGGACGCAACGCCACCAAGGGCGGCAACAAGCCCCGCGAGGAAAACAAGGACGCCAAGGCCGGCAAGCCCAAGGCGGAAACGCCTTCGCAGAGCGCGCCCGACAAGCAGGCCACGTCCGACAAGCAGACGACGCCGAGCCAGGATGACGCGCCGAAGAGCGACGGCAAGCCGAAGCGCACGCGCAACAATCCGCGTCAGCGCAGTCGCAAGCATGCCGTGAATCCGAACGCGGTCGCCGAGCAGGAAAAGCTGCAGGCGCAAGCGCAGCAGGGAGCCGAAGGCGCAACGTCGACGGGCGACAACACACAGCCGCAGGCCACCGCTACCCAGGCTTCGCCCGAGGCCGAGCCGACGAGCACGGCACCCAGCGACGCGCCGGCCGCAGCGGCCGCCCCCACAGACGAGGATGAAAGCTCGCAGGCAGCGGCGGCCAAGTCGTCGCAAGATGCCAAGTCGCGCAACGCCAAGTCCAAGCGCTCGCGGAACGCGTCCAAGCCGGCCCGGACTGCCTCGGAAACCGCCGACGCGGCACCGCAGGGCAAGACGTCGGCCGACGCACCGGAAACGGCAGCTGAAGCACCGTCCCAGCCCCGCGAGGCAGCGGCCGCCGCGCAGCCGGCCGATAGTGCGACCTCCGAGGCACCGGCGACCGCGAATGCGGACACTCGAGCCTCTGCCCCGGCCGATGACGCCTCCGCGCTCAGCGAACCGAAAGCGCCGCGCGATGCGACACCGAGCGCCGAGGCACCCGCCGACGAGACCAGTGCGTCCGACGCGCCTCGCGGCGAGGCCAGCGACTCCCAGCCGGCATCCAGCGCTGCCACCGACGAAGCCACGTCCACTGGACGCGACACCGTCGAGCAGGAGGCTGCTACCCCGGTGACGAAGGACGAGGCGGCGACAGCGCCTGCCACGTCCTCTGCGGACGCCGACGTCGACACACGTCAGGACGCCGCGTCCTCCACGGCAACGCCGCAGGACGACACGCTAGCCACGCCTGCATCGCAGCCGGAGCAGAAGGCATCGACCGATGCACCGGCGCCGCAGGCGGAGCCGACAACGCCGGCCGCCGCTGCCGCCTCGTCATCCGACGAGCAAGCACCGGCCGAGGTCAGCGAGTCCCAGCCCCAGGCGGAGCCGAAAGCGCCGAGCGACGCTTCCGCAACGTCATCGGAGGAGAAGGCATCCACCGAGACGCCTGCACCGCAGCCGGAGCAGACGGCCTCGACAGAGGCGTCCGAGCCGCAGCAGGCGACGGCATCCGCACCGCGTCGTCGCCGTCGCGCGCACAACGACCCTCGCGAACAGCGTCGTCTGCAGGAGAACCTCTTCCGGGGCGACGATAACGCCTGAGTCGTCACGGGCGGCCCCCGGGCCGCCCGGAGCGGACACGCCATACCGCGACACGAAAACGCCTGAAGGATGATCCTTCAGGCGTTTTTCATGGTGCCTTCCTGTGGGGTGCCCACCACGCCGACGAGTGCCGCAGCGCCCTACCCCAGCAGACGCGGCTCGCGTTCCAGGACCACATTGAAGCGCTGCTGCACGGCATCGCGAATGCGCTCGGCCCAGGCCAGCAAGGCCGGCCTGTCGCCGCCACCGAAGTGCACCAGCACCAACGCCTGACGCTCATGCATCCCGAAGGCGCCGCAACGCTGTCCCTTGAAGCCGCAGCGGTCGATCAGCCAGCCCGCCGCGAGCTTGATGCGGCCATCGGGCTGGGGGAAATGCGGCATGTCGGGGAATTCCTGCAACAAGCGCTCGGCATGCGAGGCCTCGACCACGGGATTGGTGAAGAAGCTGCCGGCATTGCCCAGCACCGCGGGGTCGGGCAGCTTCTCGCGCCGTATGGCGCACACTGCCGTGTAGATCTCGTGCGGCGTGGGTGACGTCGAGACGCGCTGGGCGAGATCGCCATAGCCGAGACGCGGCGCGGGACGGCGCGACAAGCGCAGCACGATCTTCGTCACCACCACGCGCCCCGCCAGGGAGCGCTTGAAGATACTGTCGCGATAGGCGAAGTCGCAGGCCTCGCGGGGCAGCACCTCCTCGCGACCATCCTCGCGATACATGACATGCACCGCCTCCAGGACATCGGCCAGCTCGACGCCGTAGGCGCCGATGTTCTGGATCGGCGCGGCCCCCACCTGCCCCGGGATCAAGGCCAGGTTCTCGATGCCCCACCAGCCTTTCTCGACACAGGCGGTGACCAGCTCGTGCCACGACAGGCCGGCCTCGGCATGCACCTGCACCGTCTGCTCGTCGACCGCGTGCCACCACCAGTCGTCGCATGCCAGCTGCAACGTCACGCCCGGCAGACGCGCCGGCAGGATGACGTTGCTCGCGCCGCCCACCACCTGCAACGGCGCCTCGTCGTGACGGGCCATGGCCAGCGCCTGACGGATGTCATCGCGGGTGGTCGCCGCGACCAGGCGCGCCGCCCGGCACGGCAACCCCAGGGTATTGTCGAGGGGCGCGTCGTCAGCGATGTGCATCGCCACGCTCCAGGCGCTGCCTGCAGGCATCGATGAGCCCATCCGCCGCCTGCTCGATCAGGGCGAACACCTCGGCGAAGCCGTCGTCCGTCCCGTAGTAGGGATCCGGCACCGAGCGTCCCCGCTCGCCGGCGAAGTCCAGCAGCAGACCGACGTGCGCCTGGCAGTCCGCCGGCGCCATGCGCTGCATGTGGGCCAGGTTCTCCGCGTCCATGGCCAGCAGGTAGTCGAAGCGCCGAAAGTCCTCCACCGAGAGCTGGCGCGCGCGCAGCGAGGCGATGTCGATGCCGCGTGCGCGGGCTTCCTGCTGGGCGCGCGGATCCGGCGGCTCCCCGACGTGCCAGCGCCCGGTACCGCACGAGTCGAGCGCCACCTCGTCGGCCAGCCCCGCCGCCTGAAGGCGGGATCGCACGATGCCCTCGGCGGTCGGCGAGCGGCAGATGTTGCCCAGGCAAACGAACAGAATGCGTATCATGCCGCCCCTTCCCCCTCGGCGATCAAGCGACGAACCCGCGCGAGATCCGCTTCGGTGTCGACGCCCGCGGGATGCGCCTCGGCGGCCAGCGCCACCTGGATTCGGTGCCCATGGTGCATGGCACGCAACTGTTCGAGCTGTTCCAGCTGCTCGAGCGGCGACGGCAGCCAGTCGACATACGCCGCCAGAAAACCGGCACGATAGGCGTAAAGGCCGATATGACGCAGCCAGGCATCGGTCGCCAGGCAATCGGGACGCGTGGCGAAATGCTCCCGGTCCCAGGGCACCGGCGCCCGCGAGAAATACAGGGCGCGCCCGTGCAGGTCGCGCACGACCTTGACCACGTTGGGATTGAACAAGGTTTCCACGTCGCCGATGGGCTCGGCCAGGGTGGCAATGGAGGCCGTGGTGTCGTCGGCCAGCCGGCGTACCACCTGGTCGATCAACGCCGGCGGCAACAGGGGCTCGTCCCCCTGCACGTTGACCACGATGGTGTCGGCATCCAGCTCGAGCCGGGCCGCGACCTCCGCCAGGCGGTCGGTGCCCGAGGGATGATCGGGCGCGGTCAGCATGACATCCGCACCGTACGGCTGCATGGCCGCCTCGATGCGCTCGTCATCGGTGGCGATCACCACCCGCGTCGCGCCACTCTGGCACGCGCGCCGCCAGACGCGGGCGATCATCGGTTCGCCGTGGAGGTCCAGCAAGGGCTTGCCCGGCAGACGCGAGGCGCCATAGCGTGCCGGTATCACGACCACGACATCACTCATGACGTGGCATCCCGCGCCTCGCCCGGCGCCTTCGGCGACTTGCCCAGCTTTTCGTCGGCATCCATGTGGCGCGCCTGCTCTTCGAGCATCACCGGAATCTCGTCCTCAATGGGAAACGCCAGTCCGTCGAAGTGGCATTTGAGTTCCGCACGTTCGCGGTCGTACTTCAGCTTGCCCTGACAGCGGGGGCAGACCAGCATCGCCAGCAATTCCTTATCCATGCATCACCTCTCGGTCAGCGCCGCCAAGCGGCCCTCCAGCCATGTCACGAATGCGGCGTCGGGATGCGCTTCCACATCGAGCACCCAGCAACGTTCATGAGCGAAGGGCCGGCATTTGACCGCGTCCTTGGCCGTCATCACGACCGGCCGGTTATCGGAAAATTGAAGATCGGCGGCATCGAATCGATGATGATCGGCCAGCGGACAGGGATCGAATTCGACGTCCAGCGTCTTGAGGGTATCGAAAAACCGCGTGGGATGGCCGATGCCCGCCAGCGCGTGCACACGGCCGTTGAAGGGACGCCCCTCGATGGGATAGCAGACATCGTCGATCAGATGCCGCCAGCGCGAGGGCACCAGGCGCATGCCGTGATGAGGCACGGGAAGATCCTGCTCGAGGGCGCCATTGCCGATCACCGCATCCACTTCATGCAGGCGCGACAGCGGCTCGCGCAGCGGCCCGGCGGGCAGGCAACGGCCATTGCCGAACCCCCTTGCGCCGTCAACGACCACCAGTTCGATGTCGCGTCCCATCGCCAGGTGCTGCAGGCCATCGTCGGACAGCAAGATGTCGCACCCCGCGGCGATCAGCTTGCGCGCGGCTCGCGGACGATCGGGGTCGACCGCCACGGGCAGTCCTGTCTGCGCCGCGAGCATGACCGGCTCGTCCCCCGCTTCCACGGGCGAGGTTTCCGGCGTGACGTACAGCGGATAACGATGTGCATGGCCGCCATATCCCCGCGACACGATGCCCGGGTGCCAGCCGCGTTCTCGTAACCAGCGCCCCATCCATGCCACCAGGGGTGACTTGCCGGTGCCACCCACGGACAAGTTGCCGATCACGATCAACGGCACCGGGGGTGTCCAGACTTTCTTCGTGCCACGCTGATAGGCTCTACGTCGCGCACTCATGACCTGGGCGTAGAGCCCCGCCAAGGGACGCAACGGTACGAGCCAGGCCGCGTCGCGGTACCAGGCATCCTGCAAGCGACTCACTCGGCCTCCTGGAATTGCAGTTGATGAAGCGCCGCATAGGCACCGTCTTGGGCCAACAGTTCGCCATGCGTGCCGCTCTCGATGATTTCGCCCTGCTCCATGACCAGGATGCGATCAGCACGTTCGATGGTCGACAGGCGATGCGCGATGACGAAGGTCGTGCGCCCCCGGCATACCCGTTCCAGCGCCTGCTGGATATAGCGTTCGGACTCGGTATCCAGCGCCGACGTCGCTTCGTCGAGCACCAGCAGCGGCGCATCCTTGAAGATGGCCCGCGCGATGGCCAGGCGCTGCCGCTGGCCACCGGACAGCATAACGCCGTTGTCGCCGACGACGGTATCGTAACCGTTGGGCAAGCGCTCGATGAACTCGTGCGCGTAGGCGGAACGTGCCGCGCTCTCGACCGCCTCGCGATCCGCGTCGGGATGGCCGTAGGCGATATTGGCGGCGATGGTGGTATTGAACAGCGTGACTTGCTGGGACACCAGTGCGATACGCTGACGCAGCGGTGACAGCGCGTATTCCTGGATATCCACGTCATCCAGCAGCACCCGGCCTTCGGTGGGCCGATAGAAGCGCGGCATCAGGCTGACCAGCGTCGACTTGCCGCTGCCGGAACGCCCCACGATGGCAATCATCTCGCCCTGGGGCACGTCCAGGTCGATGCCCTTGAGCACTTCCGCCTGATCCTCGCCGTAGCGAAAGCGCACGCCCTCGAAGCGGACACGACCGTCGATGCGCGCCGGCACGTAGCTGCCTTCGTCGACCTCGGGCGGCTGTTCGAGCAGACCGAACAATTCCTGGGAGGCGGAAAGCCCTTTCTGGATCGTGCTGTTGACTTCGGTCAGCTGGCGTACCGGCTTGGCCATCAACGAAGCAGCGGTAATGAAGGCCACGAACTCGCCCGGCGTCATCGACGCCATGAGTGCCGGCGACATCGCCAGCCAAACCAGTCCCGCCAGGGAAAGCGCCACCAGCAGCTGAATGACCGGCGTGCTCACCGCCTTGGTCAGGGCCACCTTCATGCTCTGTTCGCGGTTGTAATCGCTGGCCTCGGCGAAGCGCGCCTTTTCGTAGGCTTCGGCACCGTGGGTACGCACCACCCGATACCCCGACAGCGCCTCGGACGCCACATGAGTGACATCGCCCATGGAATTCTGTATGCGCCGCGACAAGCGGCGGAAACGCTTGCTGGTGTAATTGACGACCAGCCCGATCAACGGGGTGACGGCCATGAAGATGAGCGTCAGCATCCAGTTGGTCCACAGCAGATAGCTGACCAGACCGATCACGAACAGCCCTTCGCGCAGGATGATGGTGATCGCGTTGGTGGCCGCTCCGGTGACCTGTTCGACATGGTAGGTGACGCGCGAGAGCAGATGACCGCTCGAGTGCATGTCGAAGAAACGCCCCGGCAGGCGCAGCATGTGATTGAAGACCTCGCAGCGCAGTGCATGCACCACGTTACGGGCCACGTCGCTCATGTAATAGGTGCCCAGGAAGGTTCCCACGCCACGCGCCGCGAACATGCCGATCACGAACAGGGGCAGCATGAGACGAAATGCCGCATCGGGATTCTGAATGCCGTCGATCAGACGCTTCATCATCTCTGCGAGCGCGGTGCTCGAGGCCGCATAGATGGCATAGCCCACCACGGCGGCCAGGAATGCCTTCCAATACGGTCTGACGTAACTCAGCAAGCGACGGTAAAGGGACCAACTGGTAGCGTTTCTCACGGCGTCTCCGCTTGTCGAGAGGCTTGCTCGCCCCATCTCCCGGGGCAAATACTGAAGTCGCTGCATGACGCCCGGATGGCAGCCCTTCGCCATCGCCCCGAGCGCCATGCATGGCCATCGGCGACGCTCGCCCGGCTCTGCATGTAGAGCGATGCCACACGGGATACGAGGGGTGACCGCTCAATCGCCGGATTCTACCCCAATGCACGGCCCTTCGACACCGCCGGGCGGGCGCGCGGGCCGCATGCGCAACGGAGCCTCGCCCAGGGTGAAACGCAACGCGCCGTCGACGGCGGTATTCCACAGACAGCTCCCGGCGCGCCGGAAACGGCGCACCACCTCGGGATGAGGATGGCCATGGGCGTTGTCGCGGCCGGCGCTGAAGATCACATGCCGAGGACGTACCCGCGCGACGAAGGCCGGTGACGAACTCGTACGGCTGCCGTGGTGGCCGGCGATCAGCACCGTCAGCGGGCGCTCGGCGTCTCGCAGCAGACGGCGCTCGATGGTGGTGCCAGCATCCCCCATGATCAGCAAGCGCTGCCCGCCGGCCGTCACGCTCAGCACGCAGGAGCGATCGTTGTCGCTCAATGCCGAGTCACCGGAACGCGGCGACAAGAACCGGTAACTCACCTCGTCGCGCCGCCAGGCCACGCCTTGACGGCAGGCGTGCGTGGCAACGCCCACCGCCATGTTCGGCGGCCCCCACCAGCGCCCGACATGATGCATGTCGCGTAACGTGGCCACGCCGCCGGCATGGTCGCGATCGCTGTGACTGACGATGACATCGTCGAAGCGACGCCCCGGCGGCCACAACGTGGCGGCGGGGGCGAACCCCGAGCCGTAACGCGGCCCCGTATCGAACAGCATGCGTTGCGTGGCACTGCGCAGTTCAACCAGTTGCCCCTGCCCCACATCGTGGACGGTGACCACGACCCGCCCCGGCGGAATCGTCGACGGCTGCCAGGTCAGTGCCAGAGCGATCAGGCTCAGCGAGGCCCACACACGAACGGACCGCGCGAGGCCCGGCATCAGCCATGCTCCCCCCCAGGCAGCCAGCAGCAACGCCAGGGGCAGGATTTCCTCGCCCGGTGGCAACCACGATGGCACGATTTCGCCCATCCACGCGAGCCCTTGCCAGACGAGCTGGGCCAGGGCATCGAAGGCCCGCCAGGGCAACATGGCCAGCCCCGGCGACCAGGCCAGGGCCCACCCCGCCAGCCCCAGCGGTACCATCAGGCTTCCCACCAGCGGCACGGCAACCAGGTTGATCAAGGGCGCGGCCGACGACAAGCGCTCGAACCCCACCAGCACGGCCGCCGCCATGAAGGGCGCCAGCAGGCATTGCGAGCGTACCAGGGCGAGCAGCCATCCCCTCGCGCCACGCGGCACCGGCCTGCCCTGCCAGGCGGCGATCAACACCCCTACCGCCAGGAACGACAGCCAGAGCCCGGGCTGCCACACCGTCAACGGGTCGCCCGTGACGACCACCAGCAATGCCAGCCACCAGGCCTGCCAGGGGCCGGGCGCATGGCGACCGCTGGCCACCCACAACCCCAGCAGCGCCATCACCGTGGCGCGCAGGGCCGGCGGCTCGAAACCCGCCAGACCGGCATACCCCAGTGCCGACGCCCCGGCCAGCCACCACGGCCAGGCCGCGAGTCGCCAGCGTCCCGGCGTCACGACGCGCGCCAGGAAACGCAGCAGACAGAGCGCGACGCTCGTCACCAGGCCGACATGCAACCCCGAGATCACCATGAGGTGCGTGGTACCGGTGGCGTTGAGCAGATCCCAGTCGTCCTGGGTCAACCGCTCGCCGGCGCCGAGGGTCAATGCCGCCAGCCAGCGCTTGCCGAGCGGCGACAACGCACGTGCCTCCAGAAATGCCAGCCCCGTCTCGCGCAGGTCGGCGGGGGCCGCCTGGAGGCGCTGCGCGGACGCGGCATCACGCACATAGCCCGTCGCCTGGATGCCTTCACGCCACAGCCATGCGGCATAGTCGAAACCATAGCCGTTGGCGAAGCCCTGCGGCGGGCGCAGGCGCGCCGTCAGGCGCCACTGATCGCCGACACGCAGCGCGGGCGCGTCGTACCAGGAGAGGCGTACCCGTGACAGACGCGTGCAAGGCGGCAATCCCGCTGCCCGGGGCACGCAGCGCTCGACCGCGAGACGCAGCTTGGCCAGCCCGTGATCGCGGCTCACCTGTGTCACCCGCCCCTCGAGCGCGACATCCTGACGCGCCAGCCCCTCGGGGAGTTCGCCCGCCGCTTGTACGGCGACATTCAGCGCACACCATCCCGCCACCAGCAGCATCGCCAGCCCGCGCCAGCGGGCCTGAGCCACCGCCAGCAGGCACAGCAGTCCCCACGGCCCCGCGGCGCTCGACACGCCCCACCCGCCCCAGACGCTACCGACCAGGGCCGACAACGCCAGCGGCATCGCCCAACCGATCCGCATCCGTCCGAGTCTTCAATTTAGAAAAAACGGATATATGATCGATCGTCGCCGGCTTGCGTGCAACGATGGCGAGAGCATCGGGTTGTATGGATAATGAATCGACATTTCGATAGCCCGTGGACCATGCCTCGCCGACTCCTGCAGCGTTACATGCCCCGGCCGGAAACGCTGAGACGCCAGAAATCGCTGCGTTTCATGCATCACCTGCTGGGCGATCCGTCGCTATGGATGCTGTCACGCCGCAGTGTGGGCAACGCTTTCATGGTCGGGCTGTTCGTTGCCTTGTTGCCGATTCCCTTGCAGATGCTGGCCGCCGCGTTCGGTGCCTGGCTCTTGCGCTGCAATCTCCCGCTGTCGGTCAGCCTCGTGTGGCTGACCAACCCGCTCACCATGCCGGTCATCTTCTATTTCAACTATCGGGTGGGCGCCTGGCTGCTCGACACGCCGGCCAGGCACATGCCGGACCGACTTTCGACCTCGTGGATCGCCGAGAAGATGGCGGACATTCTGCCGGCCCTGCTGACCGGGTCGATCGTGGTGGCGATCGTCGTGGGGCTGCTGAGCAACCTGACGATTCGCCTGATCTGGCGTTGGCAGGTGGCCCGGAGCTGGAAGCGCCGCGCTCGGCAGCGCCGCCAGCGCCAGGCATGAAGTGCTATGCGTCCTCGCTCAGGCGCCCCTGATCGAGACGCATGACCCGGTCCTGATGCGCGGCCAGCCCGGGGTCGTGCGTCACGATGATGAAGGCACACGCGCTCTGCGCGGCGAGCCCGTCCATCAGCGCCAGAATGTGGCCTGCCGTGGTCTGGTCGAGGTTGCCCGTCGGCTCGTCCATCAGCACCAGGCTGGGATCGGTCACCAGGGCGCGTGCGATCGCGACGCGCTGCCGTTCGCCGCCGGACAATTCGCCCGGCTTATGCTCGCCGCGCGCTTCCATGCCCACCTTCGCCAGAATTTCCCGTGCCCGCGCCTGGGCCTCCTGGCGCGTCTGCCCCCGGATGAGCAGGGGCATGGCGACATTCTCCAGGGCCGAAAACTCCGCCAGAAGGTGGTGGAACTGATAGACGAAGCCGATGTGCCGGTTGCGGAAGCTGCCCAGCGCCGCCTCCCCCATCTCGGCAAGCGACTGACCGGCGATGCGCACCTCGCCGGCACTCGGGCGATCCAGCCCGCCCAGCAAATTGAGCAGCGTCGTCTTGCCCGAGCCCGAGCTGCCCACGACGGCGACGCGCTCGCCGGCGCGTACTTCCAGTTCCAAGGCATCGAGCACGGTGACATCCTGCGGGCCTTCGCGATAAATGCGCGTCAGGCCCTCGCACTTCAGCATGATCTCGTTGTTGGCGAACGCCGGGGTGTCGTTCGATGCCATCGCGGTGTCCTCACTCATAGCGCAATACCTCGGCCGGTTGAATACGCGCCGCCCGCCAGGCGGGATACAGCGTTGACAGGAATGTCAGCACGAAGGCCGATCCCACGATGATGCCCACATCGCACCACTGAAGTTGCGAGGGCAGGTAGCTGATGAAATAGACATTCGGGTCCAGGAAGTGGATACCGGTCAACGCCTCGAACCAGGCGATCAGATCCGACACGGACAGTGCCAGCACCACGCCGAGCAACACCCCCACGACGATGCCGATGATGCCGATCGCCATGCCTTGCACCATGAAGATGCGCATGATGGTCCCCGGCTTGGCGCCGATGGTCCGCAGGATGGCGATATCGGCATGCTTGTCGGTCACCACCATGACCAGCGTGGAGACGATATTGAATGCCGCCACGGCGACGATCACCATCAGCAGCAAGCCGATCATGCGCTTTTCCATCTGGATGGCCTGGAAGAGATTGCCGTGGGTGTAGGTCCAGTCCACCCCCCGATAGCCGCTCCCCAGGTCGTTCACGATCGCGCGCGTGACCGGCCCTGCCTGAAACAGGTCGTCCAGTTCCAGACGCAGGCCTTCCACCGAGTCGCCCAGGCGTCCCAGCGTCTGCATGTCCTGGATGTTGGCATAGGCAAGGTTGGCGTCCAGGTCGGCCCCCACCTTGAAGATGCCGCTGACGGTGAAGCGCTTGAGCCGCGGGAACACGCCTCCCGGTGTGATCGAGGCCTCGGGCACCAGCAGCGTCACGCGATCCCCGACCCCCACGCCGAGATTGCGCGCCAGCAGATCCCCCAGCACCACGTGCCACTCCCCGGGCGCCAGATCATCCAGCGAGCCACGCGTCATGTGCTCGTCGATGATCGAGACCTTGCTTTCATAGTCCGGTTGAATCCCGTTGACCATCGCGCCTTGCGTGCGCCCCTCGGAGGAAAACATCCCCTGCTGTTGCACGAACGGGGCCGCACCGATGACGTGATCACGCTTCTCGAGGCGTTCGGCGAGCGCCTTCCAGTCCGTCATGCCCCCCTGGGCTTCGATGCGGGTATGCGGCACCATGCCCAGTACCCGCGTCCGCAGTTCATGATCGAAACCATTCATCACCGACAGCACGAGAATCAGCACCGCCACCCCCAGCATCAGGCCGAGCATGGAAGTGAGGGAAATGAAGGAAATAAAATGGTTGCGACGTTTGGCGCGCACGTAGCGCAGTCCGATAAGAAACGGCAAGCGATCCAGCATCGACATCGATTCCTTGGTATGAGCCGGGCTCATGGTACGTGTTTTTGCGCGTTCCTGCATGAGCCATCGAAGGGCGCCGCATCGGCCGCCCGTGGGTCCTTCGTGACACTTGCATCCGTGTCGGCGCAGACTAAAATGCCGCGGCCACCCCGCACCGCGATCATTCGACGCCGAGGCGCCCCAATCCCCATAGGAGACCGCAATGCTCCCACGCCTGTTCCCCGAATGGCATCCCCAGGATGCCATTCAGCTCACCTGGCCCACGACGGAAAGCGACTGGGAGCCTCTGCTCGAACGCATCGAAGCCACCATGGAAGCCATCGTGGTCGCCATCACCCGCTTCCAGCCGGTGCTGATCGTCGTCGCCGATGCACCCACCCGGCAGCGCCTCGATGCGCGTTTCATGCAACTGGGCGTTCATCCGAAGCAGTGGCGACTCATCGTCGCCCCCTCCGACGACACCTGGACCCGCGACCACGGCCCCATCGCCGTCGAGCGGCAATCGGGGGTGGTGCTGCTGGATTACCACTTCACCGGCTGGGGCGGCAAGTTTCCCGCCCAGCGTGATGATGCCCTGACCGCGGCCCTGGCGGACATCGGCATTTATGCCGCGCCCTGCGAGCAACGCGATCTGGTGCTGGAGGGCGGTGCCATCGACAGCGATGGCGAAGGGACTCTGCTGGTCACCGAGGCGTGTCTGCTCAACCCCAACCGCAACCCGGACTTGACTCGCGAGGACATCGAAGCGCGCTTGCGCGACGACCTGGGTATCGAACGCTTCCTGTGGCTCACGCAGGGCCACCTCGAGGGCGATGACACCGACAGCCACATCGATACGCTGGCGCGTTTCTGCGACCCACACACCATCGCCTATGTCCGCTGCGAGGATCCGGACGATCCGCACTACCCGGCCCTCGCCCAGATGGAAAGCGAGCTCAAGGCCATGCGTCGCGCCGACGGCAGCGCCTATCGCCTGATTCCGCTGCCCCTGCCGCAGCCGTGTCACGACCCGGACGATGGCCACCGTCTGCCGGCAACGTATGCCAACTTCCTGATCATCAACGGCGCGGTGCTGGTGCCCACCTATGCCGACGCCGCCGATGGCGTGGCCCTGACGGCACTGGCCAGTGCCTTTCCGGGACGCAGCATCATCCCCATCGACTGCCGCACCGTCATTCGCCAACATGGCAGCCTGCACTGTCTGACCATGCAGCTGCCGCGCGGCGCACTCTTCACGCCGTCGAACGGCGACGTCACTTCGGAGGCCTGATCCCATGCCAGCGACACTCAAGGTAGGACTCGTTCAACAAGCGGCCTGGCCCGACAAGGCACGCAGTCTGGCGGAAAGCGAGGCCGGCATTCGCGCCCTGGCCGCACAGGGCGCGACCCTGGTACTGCTGCAGGAGCTGCATGCCACGCATTATTTTTGCCAGACCGAAGACGATACCCTCTTCGACCTGGCCGAGCCGCTCGACGGTCCCAGCGCGCAGCGCCTGGCCGCCCTCGCCGCCGAGCTCGACATCGTGCTCGTCGGGTCGTTGTTCGAACGGCGCGCGGCGGGGCTCTACCACAACACGGCGGTGGTCTTCGATCGCCAGCAGGGACGCGTCGGCTATTATCGCAAGATGCATATTCCCGACGATCCCGGTTTTTACGAGAAATTCTATTTCACCCCCGGGGATGCCGAGGCCGGCGCCGGCTTCGAGCCGATCGATACCTCCGTGGGTCGGCTCGGCCTGCTGGTGTGCTGGGATCAGTGGTATCCCGAAGCCGCGCGCCTCATGGCACTGGCCGGTGCCGATCTGTTGCTGTACCCCACCGCCATCGGCTGGACACCCACCGACGCGCCGGAGGAAAAACAGCGCCAGAAGGATGCCTGGACCCTGATTCAGCGCTCGCACGGCGTGGCCAACGGCCTGCCGGTGCTGGTCGCCAATCGCGTGGGACACGAGCCCGATCCCTCGGGTGCCAGTCCCGGCATCGATTTCTGGGGAGGCAGCTTCGTGTGCGGCCCGCAAGGCGAGCTGCTGGCACAGGCCGACGACGCGCCCGCCCATCTGCTGGTCGACGTCGACCTGAGCCGCAGCGAGCAGGTCCGCCGCGTGTGGCCCTACCTGCGCGACCGCCGCATCGACGCCTACGATGAGCTCACCAAGCGTTATCGCGACCGCTGACGCCATGCATGCGACGTGACGGACGCGTAACGGCCCCATGCCGCTGCGTGTCCGTCTACCGGCATGGATTGTCAGGATGGCTTGTCAGAGCGGTCCGTCGTTGCCATGATGGCGAGCAACACCGGAAGATAACGGTATAAGAAATGGAACGACAATACAGATTGCTCGCCCAGCTCGAACATCAGTTCGATCACGTGATCGAAACCTGCGAAGCACTGATCGGTCATGCCGAGCGGCACCCCCCGGACGGCTGGGTGCTGGGCGGAGCGCCCTTCGAGGCACGCTGGCTGCGCCATGCTTTGCTGGACTTCTGGTACCAGGATGGCCAGGACGGCCGCGCGACACGCAACTACATCGGCCTGGTCGCCGCCGACTCGGCTCTGCTCGCCCATGTCGATGAGGTCAACCAGGCCAAGCAGACATTCGCGGCGACCCTGGCCGAGATTCGCCAGCACTTCCCGAGCCTGGTCGCCGAAGCCAAGGCCGTGCTGCCCTTTCGTCACCCTACCCTGCACGACCACCTGCGCGGCAAGGGCCTGGCACGCCTGCATCTCAAGCAATGCTGGCGACACCTGCCCGTCGCCGATGCACCGCTCGCCCAGGTGCGTCTGGCCTGGTACACCAGCGGCCGATCCATCAAGCGCCTGAGCGTGCGCGATGCCGAGCGACGCCTGCTGGAGATGGACAGCGACAGCCCTCATATCCGCATTCAGCTACGCGCCCTGGCGGGCATTCCCGACAGCGAGCCCCTCGCCCAGGTACAGACCCAGACGCCGGTGATGCGCGCCAATCTGTTCTTCCGCGAAGCGCTGGACGACGGTCGCCAGAGGCGCGCCATGAACGTACCCCTGCCGCTGTTCATTCCCTCGCCGGAGGGGCGCCTGCCGCCGCACAACGTGCCCGCCGATGCACCGCCTCCGACACGCACGAGAGCCAAGCGCGCCGATACCAAGCTCGAGGACACGCCGTTCCTGCCCAGCTTGCGTGCCTATCGCTACCGCTAGCCGCGTCAGAAATCCTGACTGCTGGACGGCAATTGCTTGAGGGTCAACTGCCGGTGCAGGCGGATCACCGGCCGGATCAACAACTGCAGACTGCCGATCACGAACAGCCAGATGCCGGCTTCCTTGACGCCTCCCTGGAAGAAGAAGCACACACTGCCGATCGTGAACCACAGCCCCAGCATGAGATCGTTCACGGTGCTGGCCAGTTCATGGCGACGATGCACGATCAGTTCTTCACGCCCCAGCGTGAAGGTCGTCTCGTCGCTGTTCGGTTTCTCCTCTCGTTGCATGACAACCTCCTTGTGCTCGTGTGAGAGTGGACGCCCAAACGCGACGAGCCGGCTTGCAAGCCGGCTCGTCGCGGGCCGACCTCGGTCGGCTCGCCGGGGCCGCTGCACGCAGCCGCGCCCGACATCATCGGATCTCATCAAAACACGCGGTTCAAGCCGTTTTGCGCCGCGACCCGATAGGCCTCGGCCATGGTCGGGTAATTGAACGTGGTATTGATGAAGTACTTCAAGGTGTTGGCCTCACCCTTCTGCTGCATGATCGCCTGGCCGATATGCAGGATCTCGGAGGCCTGGTCACCGAAGCAGTGAATGCCCAGGATCTCCAGCGTCTCGCGATGGAAGAGAATCTTGAGCATGCCGACGGTATCGCCGGTGATCTGCGCACGCGCCGTGTCCTTGAAGAACGCCTGCGCCACTTCGTAAGGCACCTTGGCCTCGGTCAGCTCGCGCTCGTTCTTGCCCACCGAACTGATCTCGGGAATGGTGTAGATGCCCGTGGGAATGTCCTCGACGAAGCGGAAGTCCTCGTCGAGGAAGTCATCGCTGGCGCTGCGGCCCTGGTCGTACGCCGCGCTGGCCAGGCTCGGCCAGCCGATGACATCGCCCACGGCATAGATGTGCGGCACCATGGTGCGGTAATGCTCATCGACCTGCAGCTGACCACGCCCGTTGGGCTCGAGGCCGATGTTTTCCAGCCCCAGCTCGTCGGTGTTGCCGGTCCGCCCGTTCGCCCAGAGAAAGGCGTCGGCGCGCAACCGCTTGCCCGACTTGAGCTTGACGATCACGCCCGACTCATCGCCCTCGATGCTCTCGTAGTCCTCGTTGTGACGCACCAGCACGCCGTTCTGACGCAGATGATAGGACAACGCGTCGCTGATCTCGTCGTCGAGGAACGACAACAGCCGCTCGCGCATGTCGATCAGGTCGACCTTGACCCCCAGACCCGAGAAGATCGACGCGTACTCGGAACCGATGACCCCGGCCCCGAAGATGATCAAGGTGCGCGGCGTGTGCGACAGCCCCAGGATGGTATCCGAGCAATAGATACGCGGATGCCGGAAATTGATATCGGCCGGGCGATACGGCCGCGATCCCGTGGCGATGACGAACTGCTGGGCGCAGAGTTCCTCGACGCCATCCTGGTTGTCGCGCACGGTCAGGGTGTGCTCGTCGCGGAAGCGGGCAACGCCGAAGAACAGGTTGATGCGGTTGCGCGAATAGAACTGCGTGCGCATCTCGACCTGCTGGTCGATGGTGACCTTGGAACGCTCCAGCACGCGAGGAAAGGAAAACCAGCGCGGTTCGCCGATGTCGCGGAACATGCGGTTGGTATTGAACTGCATGATCTGCTTGACCTGGTGACGCAGCGCCTTGGAGGGAATCGTGCCCCAGTGCGTGCAATTGCCGCCGACCGCCTGCTGCTTCTCGACGATGGCCACGCGCTTGCCGTGCTTGGCCGCATTGATGGCCGCACTCTCCCCGGCGGGTCCCGAGCCAATCACCACCACATCAAAATTGTGAACTGCCATTAGGTTCGCCTGCTCCTCTTGGTGCATGAGGAACCGCTGCGATAAGTCTCAACGCAAGACCGGTCACGGCACAGGAGTCGCACGAAGCGCGGCGATGAGCGCCGCGCCTCACGGACCTGTCGCATCGTCATGTCGGGACACGCCCTCAGGCGCATGGGACTCAACCAACGATTCCACGTCAGTATTCATGAACGCGTGCGGTCAGCGCCGTACGGCGTCGTAACCGAGGTCGGCGCCACGGCTTTCGTCACTGCTGCGCTGTGCGCTCTTGCGACGCTTCTGGCTTTCTTCCTCGCAGACCTTGTCGTTGCCGCCGCAGATGTCGCAGCCATCCTTCAACCCCAGCTGATTGAGACCGCCGCAGGAACCGGCGATGGGCTTGCGCCCGAGGATGACGCCGATGGCCATGCCGGCCAGCAGCAGCAGCATCAACGCGAATACCAGAATCCATATAGTCATTGCTCACCTCCTTCGGATGGCGGCTCTGCCAGATAGGCATGAAACGCATCGCTGAGTTCGGTCGTGAAGCCCTCATCGGTTTTGACGATGAAATACGCCGCAATATCCTCACGGTTGGCCAGGGCCATGCCCTTCTTCGGCCCCAGCACCTCCAGCGCCGTGGCCAGACCATCCGCCGTGGAGCACTGCTCCGCCACGACGGTCACCGACGCGAGGTGATGCGTGATCGGGCGACCGGTGCGCGGATCGATGGTATGCGAATAACGCCGGCCGTCTTCCTCGTAATAATTACGATAGTCGCCCGACGTCGCGACGGCGACATCCTCGAGTTCGAGCACTCGCTGCACGCTGCGCTCACGGGAGACCGGCTTCTCGACCGCCACCCGCCAGGGCTCGCCACCGGGCTTGGTACCGCGCGTGCGGATTTCACCGCCCACCTCGACGAGATAGGACGTCACGCCCAGGGCATCCAGTCGCGCCGCCACGTGATCGACGCCATATCCCTTGGCGATGCCGGAGAGGTCGACGTATACCGGCTTGGTCTTGGTCAGCCGGTTGCCGTTCAGATGCAACGCCCGGAAATCGACTTCGTCCAGCGCCTCGGCGATTTCCGCGTCGCTGGGGATCTCGTCCGGACGCTTGTCCGGCCCGAAGCCCCAGAGATTCACCGCAGCGCCGACGGTCACGTCGAAGGCGCCATTCGAGAGTTCGCCGATCTCGATGGCCTCGTCGATCACCTGCGCCGTGGGCGGAGACAGCGCGAACGGCTCCCCCACCGGCGCGGCATTGAAGCGCGACAACTCCGACTCCGGCTTGTAGGTGGACATCAGCCGGTCGACGTCTTCGAGGGCATCGTCGATGCCGTCCTTCAACGACGTCAGCTGACGGTCGCTGAAGTCGCCATACACCGTGACATGGTAGCCCGTGCCGAAAATGGGGCCTTCGAAGCGATGCGCTTCGGGCGAACGGTCGCAACCGACCAGGGCCAATAACGCAAACAGGACCAGCCCTTTCCAGGCCGGCCCTGCACGATGGGCATGCCGCTTCATCCGCCGAAGTCGTCCAGCATGATGTTCTCGGGCTCGACCCCCATGTCGGTCAGCATCTTGATGACCGAGGCATTCATGATGGGCGGACCGCACATGTAGTACTCGCAGTCCTCGGGCGCCGGGTGATCCTTGAGATACTTCTCGTAGAGCACGTTATGGATGAAGCCCGTGTCGCCCTGCCAGTTGTCTTCCGGCAGAGGATCCGAAAGCGCCAGGTGCCACTCGAAGTTATCGAACTCCTCGGCCAGCTGATCGTACTCTTCGTTGTAGAAGGTCTCGCGCCACGAGCGTGCCCCGTACCAGAACGAGATCTTGCGGGTGGACTTGAGGCGCTTGAGCTGGTCGAAGATATGGCTGCGCATCGGCGCCATGCCCGCACCGCCGCCGATGAAGATCATCTCGGCATCGGTGTCCTTGGCGAAGAACTCACCGAAGGGCCCCATGACCGTCACCTTGTCTCCCGGCTTGAGCGCGAAGACATAGGTCGACATCAGACCGGGCGGATGGTTGGTATTGGGCGGCGGCGTCGCGATGCGAATGTTGAACTTGAGGATCCCCTTTTCATCGGGATAGTTCGCCATCGAATAAGCGCGAATGATCTCTTCGTTGTTCTTGTGGGCGATGTCGAACAGCTTGAACTTCTCCCAGTCGCCGCGATACTCCTCCTCAATGTCGAAATCCGAGAACTTGATATCGTAGGGCGGCGCCACCAGCTGCACGTAGCCGCCGGCACGGAAGTCGACCTCTTCGCCCTCGGGCAGCTTGAGGTTGAGCTCCTTGATGAAGGTGGCGACGTTGGGATTCTCGATGACCTCGCATTCCCACTTCTTGACCCCGAACACCTCTTCGGGGACCTCGACCTTCATGTCCTGCTTGACCGGCACCTGGCAGGAAAGCCGCCAGCCTTCCTTCTTCTCACGCAGCGTGAAGTGCGATTCCTCGGTGGGCAGAATCGAGCCGCCCCCGTCGACCACGCGGCACCGGCACTGGGCGCAGGAGCCGCCGCCACCGCATGCGGAGGATAGAAAGATGCCGTTGGCGGCAAGCGTTTGCAGCAGCTTGCCACCCGCCTGGGTGGTCAGGGTGTTGTCGGGGTCGCCGTTGATCTCGATGGACACGTCACCGCTGCTGACCAGGCGGCTGCGCGCTGCCAAGATCACCGCCACCAGACCGAGCACGATCACGGTGAACATGACGACGCCGATCACGATGATGGATGTATCAACCATGTCGGTTTCCTATTTCCGTTGCTTAGAGCTGAATGCCGGAGAAGGACATGAAGCCCAAAGACATCAGTCCGACGGTAATGAACGTGATCCCCAGGCCCTGCAGGCTGGCCGGCACATCACTGTACTTGAGCTTTTCGCGAATGCCCGCCAGCGCGGTGATCGCCAGCGCCCAGCCGACACCGGCACCGGCACCGTAGATCACCGATTCCCCGAAGTCGTAGCTGCGCTCCACCATGAACAGCGAAGCGCCGAGAATCGCGCAGTTCACCGTGATCAACGGCAGGAACACCCCCAGCGCGTTGTAGAGCGCCGGCACGAACTTGTCGAGGAACATCTCGAGGATCTGCACCAGCGCCGCGATGACACCGATGTAGCTCAGCAGCCCCAGGAAGGACAGGTCGATGTTGCTGGCACCTTCCAGGCCCGTCCAGGTCAAGGCGCCTTCACTCAATAGGTACGTCAGGATCAGGTTGTTGACCGGGACGGTGATCGTCAGCACCACCACGACCGCGATGCCCAGACCGATGGCCGAGGAAATTTTCTTGGAAACGGCAAGGAACGTGCACATGCCCAGGAAGAAGGCCAGTGCCATGTTCTCCACGAACACTGCCTTGACGAAGAGGCTCAGGTAATGCTCGAACATCACACGGACTCCTTAATCTTGGCCTTGCTGTTGGCCACGATCCGGTATTCGGTCTTCTCGACCTGCTCGGTACGCACGCTGCGCAGCACCCAGATGATCAGGCCGATGACGAAGAACGCCGACGGCGGCAGCAGCATCAGGCCGTTGGGCACGTACCAGCCACCGTCCTGAACCGGCGTCAGAACCGTGAAGCCGAACACGCTGCCCGACCCGAACAGCTCACGCACGAAGCCGACGATCAGCAGGATCACCGCGTAACCCAGGCCGTTGCCGACGCCGTCGAGGAAGCTCATCACCGGCCCGTTCTGCATGGCGTAGGCTTCGGCGCGCCCCATCACGATGCAGTTGGTGATGATCAGACCGACGAAGACCGACAGCTGCTTGGACATCTCGTAGGCATATGCCTTGAGCACCTGGTCGACCACGATGACCAGCGAGGCAATGATGGTCATCTGCACGATGATGCGGATCGACGACGGAATGTGCTGACGGATCAACGAAACGAACAGGTTGGAACACGCCGTGACCGCGATGACGGCCAGGCCCATGACCAACGACACACTCATGGAGTTGGTCACCGCCAGTGCCGAACAGATCCCCAGCACCTGCAGCGCGATCGGGTTGTTCTTGAAGACTGGCGAGAGAACAACGTCTTTTACGGACTCAGCAGCCATGTTCACGCTCCTTCGGAATTGCCGTGGAAGCGGGCGAGATAAGGCCCGAAGCCACTCTCGCTCAGCCAGAAATGCAGCATGTTGGTGACGCCACGACTGGTCAGCGTCGCGCCCGACAAGGCATCGACTTCATACTCACCCTCGGCACCGCCCTTGACCAGGGAGATCTCGGGGTCCATGTCGCCGTCGGCGTAGACCTCCTTGCCTTCCCACTTGGACTTCCAGCGAGGATTGTCGACCTCGCCGCCCAGCCCAGGCGTCTCGGCGTGAGAATAGTAGGACAGCCCGATGATGGTGTTGCCGTCGCCCTCGAGGGCGAAGAAGCCACGCATCAGCCCCCACAGGCCTTGCCCGCGGATGGGCAGGATGATCTGTTTGGGGTCCTCGGGATCGCCGACCAGGTACACGGTGGAGTACATCTCCTCGCGCCCGATCCCCGCGCGATCTTCCTCACCGGAGAGCGTGCGGGAAGTCGCCGGGTCCTGCGCGGCCTCGAACTGATCGAAGCTCTCAGGGTCGAACCGATCCGTGTAGTCGCCGCTTTCCAGCTCGATCACGCGCGGCGTGATGTACTCGGAAAACGCCTCTTCGATATCCATGCCTGGCTCGTAGAGATCCGCCACCTGCAGGATATTGCTCTTGCGGTCGAGTTCCTGGTTCTGCTGCTGCTTGGGTCGCAGCACCACGGCGGCGGTCGAGACCACCACCGAACACACGATACACAGAGCGAGCGCGACCGTCAGCGTCTTCTTGATGGAGTTGTTACTGGCCATCAGGCGGTCTCCTCGTTCGTCGCGGGGGAATACGCGGCGTCACGCTTCATGCGGCGCTTGATGTTGGCCTGCACGAAGAAGTGGTCGATCATCGGCGCGAACAGGTTGGCGAACAGGATCGCCAGCATGATGCCTTCCGGAAACGCGGGGTTGACCACGCGAATCAGGACCGTCATCACCCCGATCAGGAAGCCGAACAGCAGCTTGCCGGGATCGGTCATCGATGCCGACACCGGGTCGGTGGCCATGAACACCATGCCGAAGGCGAAACCGCCCAGCACCAGGTGCCAGTACCAGGGCATGCCGAACATGGGGTTGCTCTCCGAGCCGATGGCGGTGAACAGCATTGCCGTCAGCGCCATCCCCACGAACACCCCGAGCATGATGCGCCAGGAAGCGATCCGCGTGATCAGCAGCACGGCGGCACCGATGAGAATCGCCAGCGTCGAGGTCTCGCCCACCGACCCCGGAATGAAGCCCAGGAAGGCGTCCCACCAGCTATGCGCCTGCTGCACGGCGCTCATGCCGTTCTGCGCGGCGGTGGAGAGCGCCGTCGCCCCGGTGTAGCCATCCGCGGCGACCCACACGCTGTCACCGGAGATCTGCGCCGGATAGGCGAAATAGAGAAACGCACGACCGGTGAGCGCCGGGTTCAGGAAGTTCTTGCCGGTGCCACCGAAGATTTCCTTGCCGATCACCACACCGAAGGTGATGCCGAGCGCCACCTGCCACAACGGAATGGTCGCCGGCAGGATCAACGCGTACAGCACGGACGTCACGAAGAAGCCTTCGTTGACCTCGTGGCCGCGCTTGACGGCGAACAGGACTTCCCAGAACCCGCCGACGGCGAAGGTCACCAGGTAAATCGGCAGGAAGTAGGTCGCCCCCAGCACGAAATTGGCCCAGATGCTGCCCGGATCATGGCTGCCCGCCAGCGCCATGGTGACGGCTTCGCGCCAGCCTCCCAAGGCACCGAAGCCGTCGCCGATCGCCATGTTGGCTTGCAGGCCGGCGTTGTACATCCCGAAGAACATGGCCGGGAATGTGCACAGCCACACCGTGATCATGATGCGCTTGAGGTCGATGCCATCACGCACGTGCGCCGTGCTCTTGGTCACGCTGGGCGGGCTGTAGAAGATGGTGTCGACCGCTTCATAAAGCGCGTAGAACTTCTCGTACTTGCCGCCCTGGTGAAAATGCGGCTCGAGTTTGTCGAGCGTATTACGAATTCCCATCGTCAGGCCTCTTTCTCGATCATGGTGAGGTTATCACGCAGGATGGGGCCGTACTCGTACTTGCCGGGGCAAACGTAGGTGCACAGCGCGAGGTCTTCTTCATCCAGTTCCAGGCAGCCCAGCTGCATGGACGTCTCGATATCCCCCACGATCAACGAACGCAGAAGCTGGGTCGGCATGATGTCCAGGGGCATCACGCGCTCGTAGGCACCCACCGGCACCATGGCACGCTCGGAGCCATTGGTGGAGGTATTCGGCGCGTACTGGTTCAGGCCCAGGAATTGCGACACGTAGATGCCCATCACCGAGTGACGACGCAAGCCGGGTGACAGCCAACCCAGGAAGGCGCGCTTGTTGCCCTCTTCCAGCAGCGTGAACTGGCGATGGAAGCGACCCAGAAAGCGCCGTGAGCCTTCCGCGATCTCGCCGCCGAAGACCGACCCCGAAATCACCCGGGTGTCGTCCGGCGCCTCGATCTCGCCGTCGAGCAACTCACTGCTGCTGGCGCCCAGTCGCGTGCGCAACAGACGCGGGTGCTTGGCCCGCGGGCCGCCCACGGCGATGACCCGCCGGGTGTCCAGGCGCCCTTCGACGAACAGCTTGCCGAAGGCGATGACATCCTGGTAATCCAGATGCCAGACCTTGCGTCCCAGGCTGACCGGCGAGAGAAAGTGAATGTGCGTTCCCACCAGGCCTGCAGGATGCCGACCGGCGAACGCCTCGTGCTGCACGCCTTCGAGCTGGCTGCCCGGGATCTCGGCGCCTTGCTGATGACACACGAAGACCTTGCCCGGCGTCAGGCGCTTGAGCACCTTGAGACCATGCTCGAACGCCGCCTTGTCTTCCTCGATCACGACACTGGGGTCGGCGGAAAGCGGATGCGTATCGATGGCAGTGACAAAGATGTCGGCCGGCACGGCATCGGGTGCGGGCGTGCGCGAGAAGGGGCGAGTGCGCAATGCCGTCCAGAGCCCCGAATCGACCAGCTGATCGACCACCGCCTGGCGATCAAGGCCATCCAGCGCCTGTTCGCCGTGCGCCGTGAAGGAAACCGCTTCTTCGTTGTCGTCGAGCTTGATTACCACTGACAGCAGACGCCGCTTCTCCCCGCGGTTGATCGCCACCACTTCGCCTGCGCCTGGCGCCGTGAACCGTACACCCGGGACCTTCTTGTCGGTGAACAGTAGCTGGCCCAGTTTAACCTTGTCCCCCTCTCGGACCTCCATGGTCGGCTTCATGCCAACGTAGTCGGTACCGAGGATCGCCACGTGTCGCACCGGTGACGCATCATCGATGCGCTGCTCGGGCGACCCGGCGATGGGGAGATCCAGGCCTCGTTTGACTTCGATCATAATCTCGCCCAGTTGTCGGATCTGATGTTTCGAAAGGAAAGGGGTCCATGAACGCTCACGCGTCGGCCGCGCGACTTGGTGCTCGGCGGCGCGGAATCGTCACGGGTGTCGGATTCTTTTCTTATCAGACGATTGCTTCTTTCGGCCCATGGCCAAGGGCCGTCCCCAAAATCGGGCACCATTATAGAGAGACGAGCCCCGGATGACTACATAACCATAGGAAGCATAGGGCTTACGCGGCATGATACCGACGACGACGAGCGCCCCGGGAAGACCCGGGGCGCCACGAGAGGGAAACGGCCTGCGCTTCAGTGCTGTTCGCGGGGGAGGTAAACGAAGCTCACGTTGGACATGTGCTGCAGGATGCGCACCACCTGGCAGCTGTAGCCGAACTCGTTGTCGTACCAGACGTAGAGCACGACCTGGCGGTCGTCGGCGATGGTCGCCTGGGCATCGACGATGCCGGCATGGCGATTGCCCACGAAGTCCGACGACACCACCTCGGGGGAGTCGACGTAGTCGATCTGCTTCTGCATCCGCGAATGAAGGGCCATTTGCCGCAGGTATTCGTTCAATGCCTGACGGTCCGTCGCCTTGTCCAGCGTCAGGTTGAGAATCGCCATGGACACGTCCGGCGTGGGCACGCGGATGGCGTTGCCGGACAGCTTGCCCGACAGCTCCGGCAGCGCCTTGGCCACCGCCTTGGCGGCGCCGGTTTCGGTCAGCACCATGTTGAGCGCGGCGCTGCGACCGCGGCGGTCGCCCTTGTGGTAGTTGTCGATCAGATTTTGATCGTTGGTGTAGGCATGCACCGTCTCGACATGCCCGTGCACGATGCCGAACTCGTCGTTGACGGCCTTGAGCACCGGCACGATGGCGTTGGTGGTGCAGGAGGCGGCGGAAATCACGCGATCCTCGTCGGTGATCTCGTCATGGTTGATGCCATGCACGATGTTCTTGACGCCGCCCTTGCCCGGTGCCGTCAGCAGCACCTTGGCCACGCCCTTCGACGCCAGGTGCTGGGACAGCCCCTCCTCGTCGCGCCACTTGCCGGTGTTGTCGACCACCAGGGCATTGTCGATCCCGTACGCGGTATAATCGATGTCCTGGGGCGCGTCGGCGTGAATGACCTGGATGTAGTTGCCGTTGGCAATGATGGCCTGGTTGTCGTGATCGACGCGGATCGTCCCGGCGAAGGGCCCGTGCACGCTGTCGCGACGCAGCAGGCTGGCACGCTTCTCGAGGTCGTCACCTCCCCCGCGCACCACGATGGCCCGCAGGCGCAGCAGGTTGCCGCCCCCGGCCTTCTCGATCATGATGCGAGCCAGCAGACGTCCGATGCGACCGAAGCCGTAGAGCACCACATCCTTGGGCTCGCCCCCCATGCCGGTATCGGCATGACGGCCGACGATATCCGCCAGCTCCGTTTCGAGAAACGCCTTGACGTCGTCCTGTCCGGAGCGCTTGAACGCCACGCCGAGCTTGCCAATGTCGACGTGCGCGGGCCCCAGGTCGAGCTCGGTCATGGCCTTGACCATCGGCAGGGTGTCGCGCACGGACAGCTCGGTGCCCTCGACCTTTTTGACATAGCGGTGATTCTTGAGAATACGAATGACCGAGCGATTGATCAGGGACCGACCATAAAGCGAAGGCACGATATTGTACTTGCGATACAGGCGACCCAGCAGTGGAATCATCTCCTCGGCCAGGGCTTCGTTTTCTTGCCAATCCTGAAAATAGGTCTCGAGCTTTTGTTGACTCACGGCGGGCCTCGTCACGGCAGCGGGGGATCGAAAACCCAGGCATTATCGGTAGGCTTTCACGGACTTGGCAATGCCAGCTTGGTCGCATGCGGTGTAATTCCACTACACCCACAGGGTCTTGACTACAGGGAAAAAAGCAGGCATTGCAACGCACGTTCAGGCACTTTTTTCGACTACAAGGCCGGCATTTTCGTCGCTTTAAATCTCGTCGAATCGCCCCCAATCCCCTTTTAGCTTGCTATCATCGTGTCGACTAGGAAACCAAAGCGCACCATGTCGTATTTTTCACCGCTCGATCCTCCGTCCCCACGGGGCCTGCGCGATACGCTTTATTGGCAGCGTCCGCATGCCGCCGCCAGCGCCTTGTCACTGGCGCGCCTGGCCGATGACGCTCCCTTGATGGTCGTGGCACCCAACACCGCCAGCGCGCAACGCCTCGAAAGCGCCCTGCAGTTCTTCGCCGATCATCCCATCCTGTCGTTCCCCGACTGGGAAACGCTGCCCTACGACAGCTTTTCGCCGCACCAGGACATCGTGTCGACGCGCCTGAAGACGCTGCGCCAGTTGCAGGAAGGCACCCGAGGCATCGTCGTGGTGCCCATCAACACCCTGATGCAGCGCCTGTCGCCCACCGACTATATCGCCGGCCGGGTGCTGACGCTGCGCACCGGCATGCAGCTCGACCGGGAAGGGTTTCGCGACCGCCTGTCCCGCGCCGGGTATCGTGCCGTGGAGACCGTCTACGAACCGGGCGAGTACGCGCTGCGCGGCGCCCTGATCGACCTCTACCCGATGGGCAGCGACCATCCCCTGCGCATCGACCTGTTCGATGACGAGATCGACACCCTGCGGCACTTCGACCCCGACACCCAGCGCTCGCTGGACAAAATCGAGCGAATCGAGCTGCTGCCCGCGCACGAATATTCGCTCTCGCGTTCGGCGATCGCCTGTTTCCGCGAAGGATTCGAGACGCTGTTCGACGTCGATCCGCGCCAATGCCCGCTCTACAACGATGCGCTCAAGGGCATCCCCTCCCCGGGTCTGGAGCAGTACCTGCCGCTGTTCTTCGAGGAGACCGCGACCCTGTTCGAGCATCTGGCGGACAATACCCGCATCGCCCTGCTGCCCGGTGTGCACGACGCCGCCGAGCATCACTGGAGCGCCATCGAGAGCCGCTACGACAACCTCGGCGTCGACCCCACGCGCCCGTTGCTGCCGCCGGCACACGCCTTCGTGCCGGTTGCCGAGGTGTTCGCCGCCATCAAGCGCCATCCGCGCGTGGCGATCGTCGAGGAAGACGAACAGCAGCCGCACGCCGTGGTGCCGACCACCCAGCCGCCTCCCGACGTCGCCATCAATGCTCGCGCGCATCGTCCGCTGGCCAAGCTCGAATCCTTTCTCGCCGAGCACGATGACCTGCGCATCCTGCTCGTCGCCGAATCCAGCGGCCGTCGCGAGGCCCTGGAGGAAACTCTCGCCCCCCTGGGGCGCCCGCTGGCCGTGGCCGAGGGCTGGCAGCACTTTGTGGACGGCAGTGCTCCGCTGGCGATCTGCGAGGGCAGTCTCGACGAAGGCCTGTGGCTCGAGGATGCGAGCACCTGCGTCATCACCGAGACGGAACTGTATGGCGACGTCGTGCGCCAGGCACGCCGCCGGGGCCGCGCCACCGACGACAACGAGCTCGCCGTGCGTCACCTGGCGGAACTGCGTCCCGGTGCCCCGGTCGTGCACCAGAGCCATGGCGTGGGTCGCTATCAGGGGCTGGAAACCCTCGAGGCCGGCGGCCAGGCCGCCGAGTTCCTGGCGCTGGAGTACGCCGGTGGCGCCAAGCTCTACGTGCCGGTGGACAGCCTGCACCTCATCTCGCGCTATGCCGGCGCCACCGACGAGCTGGCACCGCTGCACAAGCTCGGCTCGGAGACCTGGGACAAGGCCAAGCGCAAGGCCGCCGAAAAGATCCGCGACACCGCTGCCGAACTGCTCGATACCTATGCGCGGCGCGAGGCCCGCGAGGGCTTCGCCTGTGCCCCGCCCGACGAGGACTACGCGCGTTTCGCCGCCAGCTTCCCCTTCGAGGAAACGCCCGACCAGCACGCGGCGATCGAGGCCGTCATCGGCGACATGACCGCCGCGCGGCCCATGGACCGCGTGGTCTGCGGCGACGTCGGGTTCGGCAAGACCGAGGTCGCCATGCGCGCGGCCTTCCTGGCGGTCGAATCCGGACGTCAGGTCGTGGTGCTGGTGCCCACCACGCTGCTGGCCCAGCAGCACTACGACAACTTCCGCGACCGCTTCGCGGATACCGCGGTGCAGATCGAGCTCATCTCGCGCTTCACCGCCGGCAAAGGGCAGCAGGCATCGCTCGAGCGCATCACCGAAGGACGCGCCGATATCGTCATCGGTACCCACAAGCTGCTGTCCAAGTCGATGTCGCTGCCCAACATGGGACTGCTGATCATCGACGAGGAGCACCGCTTCGGCGTCTCGCAGAAGGAAAAGCTCAAGGGCCTGCGTGCCGAGATCGACATCCTGACGCTGACGGCAACGCCCATCCCGCGCACCCTGAACATGGCCATGAGCGGTATCCGCGACCTCTCGATCATCGCCACGCCGCCGGCGCGCCGTCTCTCGGTCAAGACCTTCGTGCAGCAGCGCAACGAGGGGGTCCTGAAGGAAGCCCTGCTGCGCGAGATCCTGCGTGGCGGCCAGGTCTACTTCCTGCACAACGAGGTCAAGACGATCGACGCCACCGCCGCCAAGATCACCGAACTGGTGCCCGAGGCGCGAGTGGGGATCGCCCACGGCCAGTTGCCGGAGCGTGAGCTGGAGCGGGTGATGTCGGACTTCTACCACAAGCGGTTCAATGTGCTGGTGTGCTCGACCATCATCGAGACCGGGATCGACGTGCCCAGCGCCAACACCATCATCATCGAACGCGCCGACAAGTTCGGTCTCGCCCAGCTGCACCAGTTGCGCGGCCGCGTGGGCCGCAGCCATCACCAGGCCTATGCCTACCTGCTCACGCCGCCGCCCAAGGCCATGACTCGGGACGCCCTCAAGCGACTCGAGGCAATCGGCCAGGCGGAAGACCTCGGTGCCGGCTTCACCCTCGCCAGTCACGACATGGAAATTCGTGGCGCCGGGGAACTGCTCGGCGACGAGCAGAGCGGGCAGATGGAAACGATCGGCTACAGCCTCTATATGCAAATGCTCGATCGCGCGGTCAAGGCCATCAAGAGCGGCAGAACGCCGAACATCGAGGCCCCCCTCGATGAGGGCGTGGAAGTCAGCCTCAATCTGCCGGCCTTGATCCCCGACGACTACCTGCCGGACGTGCAGCAGCGCCTGATCATGTACAAGCGCATCGCCAATGCCGAGAACGAGGGCGAGCTCAAGGAGCTGCAGGTGGAAATGATCGACCGTTTCGGCCTGTTGCCGGCGCCGCTCAAGACGCTGTTCCGCCAGACCCGGCTGCGTCAGCGCGCCGAACGCCTGGGCATCACGCGGCTGGAGGCGGGCGCCGAGCGTGGCCGCATGACCTTCGGTACCCAGACGGCCGTCGACCCGATGACGCTGGTCGAGATGATTCAGCGTGATCCCGCCCACTATCGCCTGGATGGGGCCGACACCCTGCGCTTCGAGGGCGAGATGGCCGACGAGGAGTCTCGTTTCGCCCTGCTCGAAGCCTTGCTGGAGCGCCTCAACCAGAAGGCCAAGGCGGCGTGACTCGGTCGACCGCGCGTGCACGCGCGGTCGACCGTCCTCCGCAACGACCCGCATCGTGCCGGCGCGGCACCAAGAGGCTTGTGTCGGCACGAAAATACGCCAGAATGCAGATGACCGTGGCACATGCCACTTGCCTGAACGATAAAGAGTCCATATCCATGCCGGTTACTTTTCGAGGCCTTTCGCCCTTCCTGCTGGCCCCGCTGCTCTCCCTCAGCACCGCGGCGTTGGCCGAGTCCGCTCCCGGACCCGTCATCGACCCGGACACGGCGACACCTGCCGCCCCCGGTCCCGTCATCGAGCCGGAGACGGCGAATCTGCCGCAGAGTTCGTCCAAGCCGCATGACCAGCGCGTGACTCGCTTCACGATCGCCGACGACAGCAACATCGTGGGCAAGAAGCGGATCATCGAGGCCGAGAAGGAAGACACGCTGCTCGACATCGGGCGTCATTACGGCATCGGATACGAAGAAATGCGCCGCGCCAATCCCGACGTCAGCGTCTGGTACCCCGGCGCCGGCACCGAGGTGGTGGTGCCGACCCGTTTCATCCTGCCGGACACGCCCTACGAGGGCGTGGTCGTCAACATTCCCGAAATGCGCTTGTACTATTATCCGCCCCGCAAGGAAGGAGAACCGCAGCGCGTGGAAACCTACGCGATCAGCGTGGGCCGCATGGACTGGTCGACTCCCCTGGGGGAAACCCGCATCACCGCCAAGCAGGAAAATCCGCCCTGGTATCCGCCGCAGTCGATCATCGAGGAACACGCGGCAGACGGTCGTGAGCTGCCCGACGTCGTCCCCCCCGGCCCCGACAACCCGCTCGGCAAGTACAAGATGCGCCTGGGCCTGCCGGGGTACCTGATCCACGGCACCAATCGCCCGCAAGGCGTCGGCATGCGCGTGACGCATGGCTGCATTCGCATGTTCCCGGAAGACGTGGAACATCTTTTCGGTCAACTGCCCGTGGGCACCAAGGTCAATCTCGTCAGCGAGCCGACCAAATTCGGCTGGCGCAACGACACCCTGTACGTGCAGTCGTTCCCGTTGCTGGAGGAAGACCGGCGCTCACCGGTACTCAAGCGCATGCTCGATGCCGACGAGGCGCTCGTGGCGACACTCGCGCGTCACGAGATCGACACCGAGATCAACCACAAGCGGCTCGCCGAGGCGGTCCTGATTCCCGCCGGCGCGCCGGTGGCACTCAATATCGAGCCGGAGCCGGCGGCACCGCGCATTCCGCTCCCGGGCAGCCTGTACGATGCCCTGCCGACGCCGCCGACCCTGCTGTATCAGTCGGTCGAGGTACTCGAATCGAGCTGAGGCTTGTCATGCAAGGAAGCGATCGGCGCATCGTCGTCTCCCCGGATCACCACGCGTGTGCCGATCGACACCAGCCGGGTCAGTTCCTCGATCTGAGGATTGGTGACCGCCACGCAGCCTTCCGTCCAATGAAAGCGCCGGTGAATGTCGGGGTCGCTGGCGCCCAACCCGTGAATGCCGATGTAGCCCCCCAGCACCGTGTCCTGAGGGGGGGCGCCATTGCGATAGTAAGCGTCCTGGAAATCGGCATACTCCGCGGGTGACATCAGCCCGGCCCGCATCGCTTCCCGCGCGGTCTCGAGCTTGGGATAGTCCAGCCCCAAGAAGATATTGAACTTGCTCTCGCGGTTGATCCGATTGATGTGGAACTCCCCCGTCGGCGTCATGTTGCTGCCTTGCTTGCGCACGCGTGCCGTGCCGCCCCGACCCAGCGACACCGGCTCGAACCGCTCGATGCGCGTATCGCCGCGATAGATGTCCAGCGTCGCCTCGCGGTCATCGATCAGCACCCAGATCTCGTCATCCGCCGCCATCGCCGACGGCATGTTCCACGCCAACAGGAAAACCACGCCCAGGGCCGTTCCCAGGACACGCGTCCATCGCCTCATTATCCACTCCGAGTGATCGTGACAAGGCGCTAGCGTACACCGAAAGCCCCCGGGGACGTCATCCCCGCCCCAACGAAAAGAGCCCCGCCGAAGCGGGGCCCTTTCCATGACCGAGCGTCGAAACGCCAGCCAATGCTACCTACGCATCACTTGCGCATGGAGCGCTCGAACATGCGATCCATTTCGGCACGGTTGCGCTGAGTCGCTTCGAGAGCGGCCTGCGCGTCACGCTGAGCCTGCTCGGCAGCGTTCATGGCCTGCTGAGACATGCTCTTGGCTTCAGCCGCATCGGCCTGCGCCTGATCGATATCGCTCTTCATCTGCTCCTGGTTGGAAGCACAACCAGCCAACACGGCCAGAGAGCCAGCGGCGACTAGAAGCTTGAGCGTGTTCTTGCTGTTGGACAACATCTGCGTTCTCCTTGAAAGCCTTTCTGTGTGTGGTGATGAAGCCCTGATACATCAGGTCCCTCATGTACCGCTCACAGGATAATACGAATACCACTAATATCGCCAATATCAATTGCCTGCGAGGCGTTAAATTTTCCCACGCTGCCCATGACAAGGCGATCCAGAGACGATCATTCGTCGCCAAAATGCCACACCCATGATGCCGATTTGCGTCATTTTGCCCGCCAGGCAGCGATAATGTGTCGTTACACGACAGGTCGGAAGAATCACGATGCCTTGACGTTTCCCCCTCGCTTACTGGCGACACGGCCCCGCCGATGTCATGCGGCATCTGCCACGCGCAGAGCCACCATGAAAAGACCCTGCATGCGGACATGCAGGGCCGAGACTCTCATGAGCGGCGTGATGACGAGGACGTCAGTCGTCCTGCCATACGGCGTTGGCGATATCCACGACGTGGCGCAGCTTGTCCCACTGCTGGGCCTCGCTGAGCAGGTTGCCTTCCTCGGTGGAGGCGAAACCGCACTGCGGACTGAGGCACAGCTGTGACAGCGGTGCATGGCGCGACGCCTCGGCGATCCGCGCGCTCACGGTATCGGCCGGCTCCAGCTCGCCGCTCTTGCTGGTGATCAGCCCCAGCACCGCCTGCTTGTGTCCCTCGGGCAGGAAGCGCAACGGCTCGAAACCGCCCGCACGCTCGGTATCGTATTCGAGGAAATAGGCATCGACATCGACACGCCCCAGCAGCGTCTCGGCTACCGGCTCGTAGCCCCCTTCGCTGATCCAGGTGGAGCGGAAGTTGCCACGGCAGACGTGCAGGCTGACATGCAGATCATCGGGCCGTCCCGCCAGGGTGTGATTGAGCACCTCGGCGTAGATATGCTGCAGTCGATCGGCATCCTCGCCCCGCTCGCGTGCCGCCGCCAGTTCCTTGTCGGAGCAGAGATAGGCCCAGACCGTGTCGTCGAGCTGCAGATAGCGACAGCCCGCCGCGTGGAAATGCGCGACCACGTCGCGGTAGGTGTCGGCCAGATCGGCGAAGAAGGCATCCAGGGAGGGATAGACGCTGCTGTCGATATTGCGGCGACCGCCACGGAAGTGCAGCACGCTGGGACTCGGCAGCGTCATCTTGGGGGTCGCCTTGTCGACCGTGCCCGCCAGGAAGCGGAAGTGGTCGAGCATGGGGTGAGCCGGGTCGAAGCCCAGCTTGTCGGTCACCCGCACGGCACGGGCCTGGGTCTGACGTCCCTGGAACTGAATGCCCTGCTCCGCGTTGTAGCCTTCCACGCCCTTGAGGTCCTCGAGAAAGTCGAAGTGCCACCAGGCGCGACGAAACTCGCCGTCGGTCACCGCCTTGAGGCCCAGCGCCTCCTGCTTGGCAACGACACGGCGGATTTCCGAATCCTCGACCGCGCGCAACGCGGCATAATCGGTCTCGCCGTCGTGAAATCGGCGCCGTGCCTGCTTGAGTTCCTCGCTGCGCAACAGGCTACCGACGGTGTCGGCACGGAAAGGAGGCTGATACTGGCTCATAGCGATTCTCGACTCTTGGGCTCGATGGTTAGGGCGCTCACTTTGCCGGGCAAGACGCGGCATGACCACTGCATATTCCTCAAGTGATCATGAATGACGTTCATGACCACCGACACGATAACGCCCGGTCCCCTGCAAGGGAACCGGGCGTCGTCGAAGCAGGGAAAGCCCCTTCGGCGTCTTGCGTCGCCTCAGTGCACCGTCTCGGGCGCCTCCGGTGTCTCTTCTTCCTCGCCGTCCCAGAGGCGCGTCCGAGTGATCGCATGATCGATCATCTGGCGCGCCACCTCGAAGCGGCTCTGGCGCAACAGGTCCAGCGCCTCCTCCGAGAAGCGGATGCTGACCAGCGGTTCGCCGTCGCTTTCAGAGGGGCGGAGCACGACTTCGCCGTCGGCAAGCTCGACGATTTCCAGAATCGCGGTATCGGACACGCTACATTCTCCCGTTTGCACCAATAAAAAACGACCAAGGCGATCGCCATGGTCGTTTCTTTTCATTGGCCCTAGGATACCACCGCCGGCGCACGGCGTCACCACTCCTCGCTGGTCTCACGCCATTGAGCGAGCTGCGCCTTGAACGCGCGAAGGCATGTATCGAGCTGATCGGAGAGGGCCCCGTCCTGGGCGGTCGCGATCAGACCCTCAGTGCCGCCATGGCGACGCGCCGCCCCATCCACAGCGTGCAGCTCGTCGAGCCTGGTCAGCAGCACCGCCAGCCAGCTGTCGTCGCGCCGCGCCAGCTCACGCATCTGCACGAGCGCGGCCAGCGCCGGACCGCCGTCGCTCAACAGCTCCCGCCAGTCGTGGCGCGGCAGTTGCGCGTGCTCGGTCAACTCGCGTAGCGCCGCGTTGAGCGCCATCTCCAGCGTGGCCAGGGCGCCTTCTTCATGGGCCATGCGACGGGCAGCGGCGTGCTCGTCGTCCTTGACCTCGGCGCCGAGCAGCAGCTCGGCGTGATACAGCAGTTGATTGGTCCGCCCGCGCGGTGTCATTTGCGCTTATCCTCGACTCGCCATTGACCATCCTCGTACTCGGCGCGCCACCCGCTCGCCTTGCCGTCGCGCTCGCTCATCACGTACTGGCGCTTGGTCTTGCGCGAGAAGCGGATCTGGGCGTCGCGGCCATCGGGGTCCTCGCTCGGCGCGTCGAGCAGGAAATGATACTTCTCGGGCAACTCGTCGCGATGCGCCTTGAGCTCCTTGACCAGTGGCGCGCGCGTTTCCCGGTTCTTGGGAAACTGGCTCGCGGCCAGGAACAGGCCGCTGGCACCATCGCGCAACACGTAATGGTCCTCGACCTTCTGGCAGGCCAGCTCGGGCATCGGGATCGGGTCCATCTTGGGCGGCGCGACCTCGCCATTGCGCAGCAACTTGCGCGTGTTCTTGCAGTTCTCGTTGGTGCAGCCGAAGTACTTGCCGAAACGCCCCGACTTGAGCTGCATCTCGCTGCCGCACTTGTCGCATTCGATGGTGGGCCCGTCATAGCCCTTGATGCGGAATTTCCCCTGCTCGATCTCGTACCCGCTGCAATCCGGGCTGTTGCCGCAGATATGCAGCTTGCGGGTCTCGTCGATCAGGTAGCTGTCCATGGCAGTACCGCACTCCGGGCAACGCCGCTTGGCACGCAGCGCTTCGGTTTCCGCTTCCTCGTCGGCGTCGGCCGCCACCGCTTCGTCACCGGCAATGAGGTCGATGGTCGTCTTGCAGCGCTCCTTGGGCGGCAGGTTATACCCCGAGCAGCCCAGGAAAACGCCCGTGGAGGCCGTGCGGATCTGCATCTTGCGACCGCAGGTGGGACAGTCGATATCCGTGGGCACCGGCTGATTGGGACGCATGCCCTCCTCGGCCTCGGCATGCTCCAGCTTGGCCTTGAACTCGGCGTAGAAGGCATCCAGCAACTCGCGCCATTCACGATTGCCGGCGGCGATCTCGTCGAGATGGTCTTCCATGCGCGCCGTGAAGCCATAATCCATGAGATCGCTGAACGACTCGGCGAGGCGATCGGTAACGATATCGCCGAGCTTTTCGGCGTAGAAGCGGCGATTTTCCAGCTTGACGTAGCCACGGTCCTGGATCGTGGAAATGATCGACGCATAGGTCGACGGACGCCCGATCCCGCGCTTTTCCAGTTCCTTGACCAGGCTCGCCTCGGTATAGCGCGGTGCCGGCTTGGTGAAGTGCTGCTGCGGATCGAGCGCCTGCAAGGTCATCTCGGCCCCTTCCTCGAGGTCGGGCAGCGACTGGTCTTCCTCTTTCTTGCCCGCAGGCTTCATCACCCGCGTGTAGCCATCGAACTTGAGCACGCGGCCGCGTGCCTTGAGCTCGAAGCCCTCGGCCTCGATGGTCAAGGTCGTCGCCAGATACTCCGCCGGCACCATCTGGCAGGCCACGAACTGGCGCCAGATCAATTCGTACAAGCGCTGGGCGTCGCGCTCCACCGCCAGGTCGTCGCCGGCCTGCGTCACCTCGGTGGGACGGATCGCCTCGTGCGCTTCCTGGGCGCCATCCTTGCTGGCGTAGCGATTGGGAGCGTCGGGCAGATAGGATTGGCCGAAGCGCTCGCCGATGAAGGCACGCGCACTTTCCACCGCATCCTGGGACAGGTTGGTGGAATCGGTACGCATGTAGGTGATGTACCCCGCCTCGTAGAGACGCTGCGCCAGGGTCATGGTCTTCTTCACCGAAAAGCCCAGCCGACCGCTGGCGGCCTGCTGCAGCGTCGAGGTGATGAAGGGAGCGTTGGGCTTGGAGCGCGTCGGCTTGGTCTCGCGCTCGGTGATCGTCAGCGCTGCGTCGCGCAGCGGCGCGATGCGCTCGAGCGTTTCCTGCTCGGACGTCGGGCGGAACGCCTTGCCCTGGTGACGCGCCACCTCGAACCGGATGGGAGTGTCCTCGCCCGAGGCGGGCAGGAGGTCGGCGTGAACGTCCCAGAACTCCTCCGGCACGAAGGCGCGAATTTCGCGCTCACGCTCGACGATCAGACGCACCGCCACCGACTGCACGCGCCCCGCCGACAGGCCGCGAGCGATCTTGCTCCACAACAGCGGCGAGAGCATGAAGCCCACCACCCGGTCCAGGAAACGACGCGCCTGCTGGGCCTCGACCCGGGACAGGTCGAGGTCGCCCGGCGTCTTGAAGGCCTCCTGAATGGCGTTCTTGGTGATCTCGTTGAAGACCACCCGCCGATAGCGCGAGGCATCGCCGCCGATGGTTTCCTGCAAGTGCCAGGCGATCGCCTCCCCCTCGCGGTCAAGGTCGGTCGCGAGATAGACGGCATCGGCCTTCTCGGCGAGCTTCTTGAGCTCGGCGACGACCTTCTCCTTGCCCGGCAGCACTTCGTAGTTGGCTTCCCAGCCGTGCTCGGGATCGATCCCCATGCGGCGCACGAGCTGGTTCCAGTGTTTCTGCTTCTTGTAGACGGCCTTCTCGTCGGGCGACATCTTGCGTGTCGCCGCCGCCTGGCGTGCCCGCTCCTTGGGATCGGTTGCGTTCTTGCCGGATCCGCTCGTCGGCAAGTCACGGATGTGTCCCACGCTCGATTTCACGACGAAATCGTTGCCGAGATACTTGTTGATCGTCTTGGCCTTGGCCGGCGACTCCACGATGACCAGTGACTTACCCATAACGCTCCACTCGAATGGCCGACGCCGCATGGCGCCGGCAGTAATGTCGTGGCCGGGAACCGCCCGGCGAAAAATGCGCCTACCCTACCTTAGCGCCTCGTTGCGCGCCAGTATGTTGCGACATGGCCTCTGGAGCCGGACAGTCGCCCGTGTTTACCGAGCCAGCCAGCAAAACACTAGTCGGCATTGCTTGCCGTCGGCAAGCCCAGCGCTGCGGATGAACGATGGCGCATGCCGGCGTCGTCATCCACGCTATTCACGAGCCGATGGCATGACGTGCCTGTCATATAAAAGGTGATAACCTGCAGATGACTGCCCGGTCGCATCGCGCCTGTCGAGTCGATGAGGCACAATGTAGTAAAATAACCACATGGCGTGCCGAGAGCCGTCCCCTATTTTCACGAGGCCAAGGAGAATTCCATGCAGAATGCGTTTCACGGTCCGATTCGCCGCACCAAGATCGTCGCGACGCTGGGGCCCGCCAGCGATCGCGAAGGTGTCCTGGATGCCATGATCGCCGCAGGCGTCGACGTGGTACGACTCAACTTCTCCCACGGCTCCGCCGATGACCATCGTCGGCGGCTGCTCGCGGTGCGTGAAGCCGCCGAACGCGCCGGCCGCACCGTTGCCGCGCTGGGCGATCTGCAAGGCCCCAAGATCCGTATCGCACGCTTCCAGGAAGGCGCCGTCACCCTCGAGCAGGGACAGCCCTTCATCATCGACGTTTCCCTGGAGCGCGATGCCGGCGACGCGAACCGGGTCGGCTGCGACTACAAGGACCTGGCCGACGACGTCGCGCCCGGCGATGTGCTGCTGCTCGACGACGGGCGGCTGGAACTGCAGGTCGAGCGCGTCGATGCACCGGCCATCCACACCACGGTCAAGGTCGGCGGCAAGCTTTCCAACAACAAGGGCATCAACAAGCAAGGCGGTGGTCTGTCCGCGGCCGCCTTGACCGACAAGGATCGCGAGGACCTTCAGACCGCCATCGATATCGGCGTCGACTATCTCGCCGTCTCCTTCCCGCGGCATGGCGACGACATGCGTCTGGCACGCGACCTGCTCGGTGAAGCCGGCAGCCATATCGGCCTGGTCGCCAAGATCGAGCGCGCCGAGGCGGTGGCCGACAACGACACCCTGGACGACATCATTCGCGCCAGCGAGGCGGTCATGGTGGCGCGCGGCGACCTAGGCGTGGAAATCGGCGATGCGCAGCTGATCGGGGTGCAGAAGCGCATCATTCAGCATGCGCGTAGCCTTAACAAGGTCGTGATCACCGCAACGCAGATGATGGAGTCGATGATCGACTCGCCGCTGCCCACCCGCGCCGAGGTGTTCGACGTCGCCAATGCGGTCCTCGACGGCACCGACGCGGTCATGCTGTCCGCCGAAACCGCCGCCGGCGACTACCCCGTGGAAACCATCAAGGCCATGGAGCGTCTTTGTCTGGGCGCCGAGCGCGAGCGCGCCGCGCAACAATCCCAGCACCGCATCCACGAAGGCTTTACGCGGGTCGACGAAACCGTGGCGCTCTCGGCGATGTATGCCGCCAACCATCTGGCCGGCGTGTCCGCCATCGTATGCATGACCGCGACCGGCTACACGCCGCTCATCGCCTCGCGCATCCGCTCCGGGCTGCCCATCGTCGCCCTGGCGCACACCGCCATCGCCCAGCGTCGCATGGCCCTCTACCGTGGCGTGGTCTCGCTGCCCTTCGACACCCAGGGCATGCCCCCCACCGCCTTCAACCGGCACGCAGTCGATCGTCTGGTATCGCTGGGCATCGCCAAGCAGGGCGATCACGTCATTCTGACCCGCGGCGATCACATGAACGCCCACGGCGGCACCAACACCATGAAGATCATCCAGGTAGGCGACGACATTGACTGAGCAACGGCCTCGTCGGCAAGCCACGCGCACGCTGCCGGCACGCAAGCGTATTGCGCTGATCGCCCATGACGGCAAGAAGGCGGAACTGCTGGCGTGGGCGGAGCGCTGGCGCGACACGCTGGCCCGTCATGACCTGGTGGGAACCGGCACGACCGCTCAGCGCGTCGCCGAAACGCTCGGTCTGGAGGTACATGGGCTGATGAGCGGCCCCCTGGGGGGCGATCAGCAGATCGGGGCGCGCATCACCGAGAGCCGCCTGGACATGCTGGTGTTTTTCTGGGACCCCTTCGCTCCCATGCCCCACGATCCAGACGTCAAGGCCCTGCTCCGCCTCGCCGCACTGTGGAACCTTCCGGTGGCGACCAACGCCGCCAGCGCCGACTTCATCATCACCTCCCCGCTGGTCGCGCAGGAGGTCACGGTGAACGTGCCGGATGCCAATGACTGGCTCGCCACGCGCCGCGATCCCTGAGCCGCAATGCGCCGCATGCCGGAACCGACCGGCATGCGGCGATTTCACATGCCAAGGGGGCGTTTTCGGGTTACGCTGAATATTGCAGTGCAGCAATTCGCGACCAGGAGCGCCCCCATGTTTCCCATGCAAGCCGCTTGGCTGGACGCTGCCAGCCCCGTCCTCGATCCCTTCGGCCTGATGCGGGCCACCCAAGCCTATTGGCAGGACACCTTCGAACGCAGCGTGCTGTACTGGGACGTCATGCGCCAGCGCGGCAATCAATATCTCGAGCACATGGCGCAGACCAGGCCCAATGTCCTGGGCTTCGACGCCGAGGTCCTGATCGACGGCCGCGATCTGCCGCACCCCGTCAACTATGAACTGATGCGCATCCTGCCGCCGGAGGGCGTGACGCTGGACCCGCTCAAGCGCCCGTTCGTGGTGGTCGATCCGCGTGCCGGCCACGGGCCCGGTATCGGCGGCTTCAAGCCGGACAGTGAAATCGGCGTTGCCATGCGCGCCGGCCATCCCTGCTATTTCATCGGCTTTCTGCCGTTTCCGATGCCGGGCCAGCACGTCGAGGACGTGGTCGACGCCGAGATCGCCTTCCTGCGCGAGGTGGGAGCACGCCATGCCGGCGAGAAGCCCGTGGTGATCGGCAACTGCCAGGCAGGCTGGCAGCTGATGATGGCCGCCGCCCTGGCCCCCGACGCCTTCGGCCCGATCCTGATCGCCGGCGCTCCGCTGTCCTACTGGGCCGGGGAACGCGGGCGCTATCCCATGCGCTACACGGGCGGGCTGCTGGGCGGCAGCTGGCTGACGGCGCTTGCCGGCGACCTGGGCGCCGGCCTGTTCGATGGCGCCTGGCTGGTACAGAACTTCGAGCGCTTAAACCCCGCCAACACGCTCTGGGCCAAGCAGTACCGGCTGTATGCCGATGTCGATGACGAGAGCGCGCGCTATCTGCAATTCGAACGCTGGTGGGGCGGCCATATCGTGCTCAATGCCCAGGAAATCCAGTACATCGTGGACAACCTCTTCATCGGCAATCGCCTGAGCACGGCCCAGTTGATCACCCGTGACGGGCGCCGCATCGATCTGCGCAACGTGCGCTCGCCCATCGTGGTGTTCTGTTCGCAGGGCGACAACATCACCCCGCCGCCCCAGGCGCTGGGCTGGATCTCCGACCTGTACGACGGCGTCGAAGACATCGTCGCCAACGAACAGACCATCGTGTATTGCGTCCACGACTCGACCGGCCACCTGGGCATCTTCGTGTCGGGCAGCATCTCGCGCCGCGAACATGCCGAATTCACCGCCAACATGGACTATATCGACGTCCTGCCGCCGGGCCTCTACGAAACGGCCATCACCGCACGCGACGGTGCGGAGACGACCGACGGCGACTATCTGCTCGAATTTCGGCCACGCGGGGTCGACGATCTCCAGCCCCTGGTGCAACCGCGTGAAGACGACGAACGCCGCTTCGCCACCGTGGCCCGCCTGTCGGAAAGCGGCCTGGCACTCTATCAGCACTACGCCCAGCCCTGGATGCGCCTCCTCATGACGCCCGAAGCCGGACGCTGGATACGCCGGCTGCACCCGATCCGCCTGGGCTACAAGCTGCTCTCCGATCGCAATCCGCTGATTGCGCCCATTCCCGTGTTCGCCGAGCACATCCGCCGCCACCGGCAGCCTCTCGCCGACGACAACCCCCTTCGCCAATGGGAAGGCATGCTGGCAAGCGTCATCGAGAACGGCCTCAAGGCCTATGGCGAATGGCGTGACCGCACCGGCGAGCGCCTGTTTCTGGATATCTACGGGCAACCCTGGCTGCAGGCCCTGGCCGGCATCGGCCCGGACCAGGCACGCACACGCCCGCACCCGGGGCGCCTGCCCGAACACCGCCAATTCCTGCAGATGCGCCGCGACGCCCTGCGCGAGCGTATCGCCGTGGGTGGCGTGCGCGAGGCCATCGTCCGCGCCCTGATCTATATCCTGGGCGGCGCGCCGACGACCGACGAGCGCAACTTCCAACGCCTCAAGGCAACCCGCGAGGAGCTCGGCAAGAGCCTGGACCTGCATCACTTCAAGATGCTGGTGCGCGAACAGTTCTTCATCCTCAAGCTCGACGTGCGTGCCGCGCTCGAGGCGCTGCCCACGCTGATTCGCCGCGACGGCGACACCGACATCGAGGCCCATCTGGCCCATATCACGCATATCCTCGATGCCAGCGGGCCGCAGAGCGAACAAGTGCGCACCCGCTTCGCACGCGTCAAGGCCCTCTTTGCGCGAGCGGCGGCCTAGCACGACATCGCCCCGCCACCGCGAATGCTTCCCGACGGGGAAACATCGCAGATGGCGGGGCGAAGCGCTCGCGGCGGCAGCGGATCAGGCGATCTCGACCAGTACCTCGCCCGGCGTGACACGGTCGCCCTTGGCGACGTGTACCGCCTCGACGGTTCCCGAGACCCGCGCCTGCACCTCGGTCTCCATCTTCATCGCCTCGGTGATCAAGACCGCCTGGCCTTCCTCGACGCGGTCACCCTCGGCGACCAGCACATCGACGATGTTGCCGGGCATGGAAGTGGTGACGTGGCCGGGCTGCGAAGCACGCGCACGCCCCGAGGTCTCGCCGCCGACGAAGGCATCCTTGGCCTCGAAGACGACCTCCTCCGGCATGCCGTCGAGCGTCAGATACACCTGACGCTTGCCACCGCTGTTGCCGCCGACCCCGGTGATCTGCACTTCATAGGACTCCCCGTGCACGTCGATCACGAATTCGGTGGGCACCCCTTCGGTGACCGGCCGATTGGCATCGCCGGCGGCGGCGGCGGGTATCGGCTCCGTGACCAGCGTACCGTCGCGCCGTCCCTGGAGGTAATCACGTCCCAGCTCGGGGAACATGGCGAAGGTCAGCACGTCTTCCTCGCTGTCCGCCAGCTCGCCGACCTCCTTCGTCAGACGCGTCATCTCGGGAGACAGCCGATCCGCGGGGCGCCCTTCCTCCACCGGCGAGTTGCCGATGGCCTGACGGCGCACGTCGGCATCCACCGCCGCCGGCGGATGGCCGTACCCACCCTGCAGATAACGCTTCACTTCGTTGGTGATGGTCTTGTAGCGCTCGCCGGTGAGAACGTTCATCACGGCCTGGGTACCGACGATCTGCGAGGTCGGCGTGACCAGGGGCGGATAGCCGAGATCGGCGCGCACCCGCGGAATCTCGTCGAACACGTCGCGGATCTTGGAAAGCGCGTTCTGCTCCTTGAGCTGATTGGCGAGGTTGGACATCATGCCGCCCGGTACCTGGTTGATCTGTACCGAGACGTCCTCGCGGGTGAACTCGCTTTCGAAGGCGGCATACTTCTGTCGCACGCCGCGGAAATAGTCACCGATGTCCTTGAGGGCCTCGAGGTCCAGGCCGCTGTCGTACTCGGTGCCCTGGAAGGCGGCGACCATGGATTCGGTCGAGGGATGACTGGTCCCCCCGGCGAATGCCGAGATGCAGGTATCGATGTGTCGGCAGCCCGCCTCGACCGCCTTGAGATGGCAAAGCGGCGCCAATCCAGAGGTGGCATGGGCATGCAGGTGAACCGGCACCTCAACGGCTTCGACCAGGGCGGCCACCAGCTCGCTCGTGGCATACGGCGTCAGCAGCCCCGCCATGTCCTTGATGGCGATCGAATCGGCGCCCATGTCGACCAGTCGCTTGGCCTGATCCACGTACATCGCCAGGGTATGCACCGGGCTCACCGTATAGCAGATCGTGCCCTGGGCGTGCTTGCCGCTGGCCTTGACCGCACGCATGGCGGTTTCCAGGTTGCGCAGGTCGTTGAGCGCATCGAAGACGCGGAAGACGTCGACGCCGTTGTCCGCCGACCGGGCGACGAAACGCTCGACGACGTCATCGGCGTAATGCCGATACCCCAGCAGGTTCTGCCCGCGCAGCAACATCTGCAGCGGCGTGTTGGGCATCGCCTCCTTGAAGGCGCGCAGGCGCTCCCAGGGATCTTCCTTGAGAAAGCGCACGCAGGCATCGAAGGTCGCACCGCCCCATACCTCGAGCGAGTGATAGCCGATCGCATCCAGCTTGGCACAGGCGGGCAGCATGTCCTCGGTGCGCAGGCGCGTGGCGATCAAGGACTGGTGGCCGTCGCGCAGCACGACATCGGTGATTTTGACCTGGGAAGATGACACGGCATTCATGAGGTATCTCCTTAAAGACCGGCGTGGGCGGCGATGGCGGCGGCAATGGCCAGGGCGACTTCCTCGGGATTGCGCTTGACCGAGTAATTGAGCAATTCGGGATGTCCCGGCACGAAACCGGTATCGAAATGCCCGCTGCGAAAATCGGGGTGGCGCAGAATCTCCTGGTAATAGGGCGCGGTCGTCTTGACGCCTTGCAGACGCATGTCGTTGAGGGCCCGGATGCCGCGATCGAGGGTTTCTTCCCAGCTCATGCCCCACACGATCAGCTTCAAGCACATGGAGTCGAAATACGGCGGGATCGTATAGCCGGTGTAGATCGCGGTATCGGTGCGCACCCCCGGCCCTCCGGGAGCGTAATAACGCGTGATGCGTCCGAACGACGGCAGGAAATCGTTCTTGGGATCCTCGGCATTGATGCGGAACTGGATCGCATAGCCGTGATGACGGATGTCCTCCTGGCGGTAGGCCAGCTTCAGGCCGGCGGCGATGCGCAGCTGCTCGCGCACGATATCCACGCCGGTGATCGCCTCGGAAATGGTGTGCTCGACTTGCACTCGGGTATTCATTTCCATGAAGTAGACCTCGTTGCCCTTGACGAGGAACTCCACGGTACCGGCGTTTTCGTAGCCAACCGCGCTGGCCGCACGAACCGCCATCTCGCCGACGTAGGCCCGTTGTTCGGGCGTCAGCTGAGGGCTGGGCGCGATCTCGATGAGCTTCTGATTGCGGCGCTGGATCGAGCAGTCGCGCTCGAAGAGGTGGATGACGTTACCGACGCTGTCGGCAAGGATCTGCACCTCGATGTGATGCGGCTCGACGACGCATTTCTCCATGAACACGTCGGCACTGCCGAATGCCTTGGTCGCTTCGGAAATCACGCGCTCCCAGGCCTGCTCGAGCTGGGCCGGGGTGTCGCAACGGCGAATGCCGCGCCCCCCGCCACCGGAGGTGGCCTTGAGCATGACCGGATAGCCGATGGTGTCGGCCAGTGCCAAGGCCTCGGCACAGGTCTCGAGATTGCCGTCCGAGCCCGGCGTCACCGGCACGCCGGCGTCGCGCATCGCGGCGCGCGCCGCCGTCTTGTCGCCCATCCGCGCGATCACGCTGGCGTCCGGCCCCACGAAGGCCAGGCCGGCGTCTTCGCAGATGCGTGCGAAATCGGCATTCTCCGAGAGGAAACCATAGCCGGGGTGGATCGCGTCACAGCCCGTCTCGCGGGCCAGGTCGACGATGCGCCGCGGATCGAGGTACCCCGCCAAGGGGTCTTCGCCCACGAAATGCGCCTCGTCGGCGCGCTTGACGTGCAGCGCGAAGCGGTCGGGCTCGGTGTAGATCGCCACCGACCGGATGCCCATTTCGGCGCAGGCGCGTACAATGCGTACAGCGATTTCGCCACGATTGGCGATGAGAAGTTTCTTGAACACCGTCTGCCCTCCGGTTTCAGGCGCCCTGCTAATCGACGATTAGCGTGGCGTCCGTTTGGGTCGTAGCGTGCTTGTTATCCGTCCTCTCACGCTACCCACCGAAGGACCAATAGAAAAATTGATATTTTTTTGCCAAGCTATAAGCAATAGCTTATGACCACGCCGGGGGCGTCATGTCGCGACCCAATCTGCTCAATCGTCTGACCTTTCGCCAGCTGCAGGTCTTCCAGGCCGTGCACCGCCAGCAGTCCTACTCGCGGGCGGCCGAACAGCTCGGGCTGACCCAGCCGGCGGTCAGCGCCCAGATCCGCCAGCTCGAACAGGCCCTCGAGCAGCCGCTGTTCAAGTATGCGGGCAAGACGCTGCATGTCCTGCCCGCCGCGGATGCGCTGGCCGCCTCGGTACAGTCGATCTTCGGCCAGGTCTCGAGCCTGCAGATGGAGCTCTCCGAACTGGCGGGCACCATCCGCGGCGAACTCAATCTCGCCGCGGTGAGCACCGCACAGTACGTGGTGCCCCACATCCTGGCACGCTTTCGCGCCCGCTACCCGGAGGTGCAGGTGCGCCTGCGCGTCTGCAATCGCGGCCAGGCCCTGGAGCGTCTCGCCGAGCGCCGCGACGACCTGGTGATCATGGGCATGGTTCCCGAGGATGCCAATCTTGCCTTCATGCCGATCCTCGATAACGAGATGATTCCCGTGGTGTGGCCCGGCCACCCGCTCCTGACGGCCGACGCGCCCACGCTCGAGGACTTCACGCGCTACTACGTGCTGATGCGCGAGCCCGGTTCGGGAACGCGTACCGCCTTCGAGGACTTCGTCGCCCGCGAGCGCGTCTCGCTGCGCCACACGCTGGAGCTCGGCACCAATGAAGCCATCAAGCAGGGCGTCATGGCGCATCTTGGCGTTGCCGTGCTGCCGCGCCTGGCGGTACAGCTCGAACTCGCCTCGGGACTGCTGGCCTCACCGACGCTGCCGGGCTTTCCGTTGCGCCGTTCGTGGTGCACCGTGCATCCCAAGGACCGCTATCCCACGCCCGTGACCGAACTCTTCCTGCGCTTCGTCAGGGAGCTGCTGCCGGAGCTGAACGCCCATTTCAAGGCACCGCTGGTCCCCGCGCCCGGCCCCAGCTTCGCCTGCACGCCCTGATCCGCCACTGCCGCCCTTGACTCCAGCGCTGACGGCCCTCACCTAGGAGGGCAACGTCATCCCGTTCGATTTTCCACGGAGTCAATCATGCAAGCGATCACCACGACCGGTCAGCCCCAGGCCGCCCCCGAAGAAGCCTTCGAGATTCGCCAGCGCGAGACCCCCACGCCCGGCGATCAGGACCTGCTGGTGCGCATCGAGGCCGTCTCGGTCAACCCGGTGGACACCAAGATACGCCAGGGTGCCTTCCTGCCCAGCGACCAGCACAATGTGCTCGGCTGGGACGCCGTGGGCCGGGTGGAAAGCGTCGGCGCCGGCGTCGAGCACTTCGCACCGGGAGATCGCGTCTACTATGCCGGCGAGGTCGAACGCCCCGGCTGCAACGCCGAGTACCAGCTCGTCGATGCCCGCCTGGCCGCCAAGGCCCCCCAGCAGTTGAGTGTCGAGGAAGCGGCCGCCATGCCGTTGACGTCCCTGACCGCCTGGGAGGCCCTGTTCGACAAGCTCAAGCTATCTCGGGGCGATGACACCCATCGCGAGCAGACCCTGCTGATCATCAACGGTGCCGGCGGCGTCGGCTCGATCGCGATCCAGATGGCGCGGCAGCTCACCGGCATCAAGGTCATCGCCACGGCTTCCCGCGACACGTCCGTCGAATGGTGCCGGCGCATGGGCGCGCACGAAGTGGTCGATCATCACGACCTCGTGGCGAACATGCAGCAGGCCGGCCACGCGCAGGTCGACTACATCTTCAACTGCCACGATATCGGCGATCACTGGGACAACATGGTGTCGCTCATTCGTCCCCTGGGTCATATCGTGGCCATCGCCGAGACCCAGAAACCCGTCGACCTCAATGCCCTGCAAGGCAAGGCAGTGACGTTCAGCTGGGAATTCATGTTCGCCCGGCCCCTGCACGGTGCCGATATCGCCCATCAGGGGCAGATCCTGGCGACGCTGGCCGAGCATTTCGACGCCGGCCGCCTGCGCAGCACGCTCAGCGACATCGTCGGTCCGCTGACGCCGGCCAACCTCGGCGAGGCGCACCGGCGCCTAGAGACCGGACACACCACCGGCAAGCTCGTACTCGGTGCCATGCCCGCCGCCTGACGCCCAGGTTCGACCGGCCGCGCGGCCGGTCGAACTGTCCAGAATGACGCCTTGTGTGGTATCTTTGGTGCATGAATACACGCATCGTCATGCCGTGCCAGGCTACCCGGAAAACGCCGCCCGGCCCCCTTTCCGATGATGCCGTGGTCGCGCCGCCTCGGCGCCGTCGGCCGGCTTGCAGAGAGGCTCACGCTAATGAGTGATACCCCTTCCCAGCGCATCACCAGCGGCAAGAAATATCGCAACGATCAAGGCATCGCCGCCATCAAGGACGGCATGAAGTCACGCGAGCCCTCCGAAGGCGGCGTGGGCGGTCGCAAGCCTCAGTGGCTACGCGTCCAGATGCCCGGCGGCGAGCGTTTCGAGGCCGTCAAGCGCAACGTCAAGGAACATCGGCTCAGCACCGTCTGCGCCGAATCCCATTGCCCCAACATGGGAGAATGCTGGAGCAACGGTACCGCCACCATCATGCTGATGGGATCGGTCTGCACCCGTGCCTGCCGTTTCTGTGCCGTCGACACCGGCAATCCGCGCGGCTGGCTGGATCACGAAGAGCCGGCGAACACCGCGGAATCGGTGGAACTGATGGGTTTGCGCTACATCGTGCTGACCTCGGTGGACCGCGACGACCTGCCCGACGGCGGTGCCGGCCACTACGCCGCCTGCATCCGCGCAATCAAGGCGCGCACCCCCCAGGTCGCGGTGGAAGCCCTGACGCCGGACTTCGATGGCGTGCCCAGTGCCATCGAGGAAGTCGTCGACTCCGGCCTGGAGGTGTTCGCCCAGAACGTCGAGACCGTGGAACGCCTGACCGGCCGGGTTCGCGACCCGCGCGCCGGCTACCGCAAGACGCTCGATGTCCTGGCGCATGCCAAGCGCCATCGCCCCGAGGTGATCACCAAGACCAGCCTGATGCTGGGGCTCGGCGAGACCGAGGAGGAGATCCTGCAGACCTTCGACGACCTGCGCGAGATCGGCGTCGATATCGTCACCCTGGGGCAGTATCTGCAGCCGACACGCAATCACCTGCCGGTGGAACGCTGGGTCACCCCCGAGGAATTCGAGCACTATCGCCAGCAAGGCCTGGCCAAGGGCTTCATGGAAGTGCCCTCCGGCCCGCTGGTGCGCTCCAGCTATCGCGCGGATCGCGTGTTCGAGAAGAACAACCTGGGCCTGGCGGAACCCGCCACAGTGCCCGGTCAGGCCTCGGACCCCGACCGCATCGCCGCCGTCAACATCGGCTGACGCACGCCACCTCCGACAGCATCGGCAACGCGAACGGCCCGCAGTGGTACCAGTCCACTGCGGGCCGTGTCGTTGAAGGCTGCGCACGGCGCGGTCAGGCGGGCACGGTATCCATCGGCGTCAGTCGACGGCCGAGTTGCCGGGCCAGGCATTCGGCCAGTTCGAGTGCCACGGCCTCGCAGCCCGGACAATCGTCGACGAGATCGGCGAGACGTGTCATCGCCATGCCGGCATGGCCGCAGGGGTTGATACGCTGGAAGGGGGACAGGTCGCCATCGACGTTGAGCGCCACGCCATGAAAGCTGGCGCCGCGACGAATGCGCAGCCCCAGCGAGGCGATCTTGGTCTCGCCCACGTAGACCCCGGGCGCATCGGGGCGCGCCCGGGCCGCGACGCCATGCGCGGCCAGCAAGTCGATGACCGCCTGCTCGAGCGCGCTGACCAGCTCGCGCACTCCCAGCTTGCCACGACGCACATCGATCAGCGGATACAACACCACCTGCCCCGGCCCATGATAGGTCACCTGCCCGCCTCGATCGGTAGCCACCACGGGGATGTCCCCGGGCATGAGCAGGTGCTCGGCCTTGCCCGCCTGCCCCTGGGTGAACACCGGGTCGTGTTCGACCAGCCAGAACTGATCGGGGCTGTCGGCATCGCGCGTGTCGGTGAACTCGCGCATGGCCTGCCATACCGGCACATAGGGGCGCCGCCCAAGGCGATGCAACTCGATCGGGGGAAGCCCGCGCTCGGCGGCCATCACATCACCATGTGCACGCGCCCAGTCGCCTTGAGCGAATGGAACAATGCATTGAGCTGCTCATGCCCCGTGGCCCGGATGACCACGCGCACGGATTGAAAACGACCGTTGCGACTATCGACCATGCGCACGCTGCTGCGGTCGAACCCCGGCGCATGCTGCTCGACGATATCCAGCACGGCGGCCTTGAAATCGGGCGCCGCGTCACCGACGATCTTGATGGGATACTGACAGGGAAACTCGATTTTGGGTGCGTCCTGCGACGCCCCTTGCTCGGTAGGCGAAGTCTGTTGCATGGGTAGAACGGCCTCGTATGGGCTCGGCATGATATGTCCGAGTATTCTACTCAACCTTACCGCGACGACCAAGGGCGGCGCCGACCCGACGCCACCCTCCACCGCCGGATCAGTCGAAGAAGCCGTTCACGAACTGCAGCACGCTATCCCAGATCCGCTTGAAGAAGCCGCCCTCGTCGATCGACTCCAGTGCCACCAGCGGCCGCTCGTCGAGCACCTCGCCGTCCAGCACGATCTTCAAGGTTCCCAGGCGATCGCCCGCGCTCACCGGCGCCTCGATGGTTTCGCGAATGTCGAGCTGAGCGCTCAGCTCGTCGCTGCGCCCACGGGGCACGGTCAAGTAGACATCGTCGGCGACGCCCAGACGCAATTCGTCCTTCTCGCCTCCCCAGATGCGGGGCGTATTGAGCACGGCGCCGCTTTCGTAGAGACGTTGCGTCTCGAAGAAGCGGAACCCGTAGCTCAGCAGCTTCTGGGTTTCCTGGGCCCGCGCTTCATCGGAGTCGGTTCCCATGACCACGGCCACCAGGCGCGTACCGTCCTTCTTGGCGGACGCGACCAGGCAATAGCCGGCGGCCTCGGTGTGCCCCGTCTTCAAGCCATCGACGTTCGGGTCGCGCCATAGCAGGCGGTTGCGGTTCGGCTGGCGAATGTCGTTCCAGGTGAAGTACTTTTCGGAATAGACCTCGTAATGGTCGGGGTAGTCCTTGATGATGTGCTGAGCGATGACCGCCAGATCGTGCGCCGAGGAGTAGTGTTCCTCGTGGGGCAGCCCGGTGGGGTTCATGAAATGCGTGTGCTCGAGCTTCATCCGCGCCGCCTGCTGATTCATGAGATCGGCAAAGGCGTCCTCGCTGCCCGCGATATGCTCGGCCAGCGCCACGCTGGCATCGTTACCCGACTGGATCACCACGCCCCGGAGCAGATTGTCGATGCTCACCTTGCTGCCCGGATTGAGAAACATCCGCGAGCCGCCGGTCCGCCAGGCGTTTTCGCTGATCGTGGCCTCGTCGTCGCCACTGATGTTGCCGGCATCGATTTCGCGCTCGACGATATAGGCCGTCATCATCTTGGTGAGACTGGCCGGCGGCAGTTCCTTGTCGGCATTGTGCTCGACCAGGATCTTGCCGCTATCGGCGTCCATCAATACCCATGCCGACGCCGCCAGCTCCGGCGCGGACGGTACCATGGAAGATGGCACCGGCGACGGTTCCGGTGGATTCTGGGCATGTGCCGTTGGCGCGAGGACGCCGATACATAGCGTGACCAGTAGAACAACGCGTAACAGTGACGATTGAGCGAACACTCTCATGACAACATTTCTCGCTAAGCGGGGTTACTCGGCAGCGGACACCACAAACGACTGGTCGAAACCCGCCTCTTGCAGTGCCGCCTGGATGGAATCGATATGTGCTGCATCGCGAACCGGCCCGACCTGGACCCGGTACAACGACGCTTCCTTGCGCACGCGCACCGGGCGCGACAGACGATCTTTCAGGCGCGCCTCGAGCGCCCTGGCATTCGTCGCGGACCCGAAGGCCGCCACCTGAACGTAACGTGCCTCGCGCGCTGATGACTCGGCGGCGGGCGACGATGTCTGCGCGACGGCCTCGTCCTTGGTGGAAGGCGCAGCCTGCGATGCCGGGCGCGACGATCCGGTACGCTCATGCTGCTCGGCCCATTGCCTGGGGTCAATGGCCTCGACACGAACGTGCCCCGTGCCGCCACCGAGAATCTTCAGACGCGCCGCCGCCGCATAGGAAAGGTCGATCAACCGATCGCCATGGAACGGACCGCGATCGTTGATGCGCACGATGACGTCACGACCGTTGTCGAGATTGGTGACCCGGGCGTAGGTCGGCAAGGGCAGCGTGCGGTGTGCCGCCGACATCTTGTACATGTCATAGGGCTCACCGCTGGCAGTGTCATAGCCCTGGAACTTCGTGCCGTACCATGACGCCTCCCCTTCCGCTTCGTAGCCGCTTGGGTCGGACAGCACATGGTAGGTCTTGCCCCACACTTCGTAGGTGGAGCGATTGCCGCTCTTGGCTCGCGGCTCGACCTTGGGCACCGCGTCCGGCACCTGGGACACGTCCGGCGGTGCATCCGGATAGGCGTCGCGCTGCTGGGCGTAGCGACCGCCTCCCTCGCTGGCGCAGCCAGCCAGCAAGAGGACCAGCATGCAGAGCAGCGCCCCGCCCCACTTCATGCCGGGTCTCCGTCGAGCGCCGCCTGGATGCGTTCGGCGAGATCGTGTACCGCCATGGCGTACAGATGGCTGTGGTTGTAACGCGTGATGACATAGAAATTGCGATGCCCCAGGGCATACCGGTAGCTGCCATCGGCCAGCTCCAGCGACAGGGGCACCACGCTCCCGTCCACCGACGCGCCGTCGCGCGGCACGATGCCGGCCGAGGCCAGCCGCGACGCCTCGAGATAAGGCGCCCGGGTGGCGTTGAAGTCAATGCCGTCGGGGGGCGTCGCCGGTCCCTCGGCCGGCGTCACCACGGGGGCGTCGCGCCGCCAGCCATGTTCGGCGAAGTAATTGCCCACGCTGCCGATCGCATCCACGGGATCTTCCCAGAGATCGCGGCGACCGTCGCCGTCGAAATCGACCGCATAGGCCTGGTAGCTCGTGGGAATGAACTGCGGATAGCCCATGGCCCCGGCATAGGATCCCTTGGGCATTTGCGGCGAGATGTCCTGCTCGAGCGTGATCTCGAGAAAGGCCGCGAGCTCGCCCTGGAAGAAGTCGCCACGCGAGGGATGATGGAACGCCAGGGTGGCCAGGGAGTCGAGCACGCGGTGGTCGCCCTTGTGCTGCCCATAGCGCGTCTCGACGCCGATGATGGCGGCGATGTAGGCCGGCGGGACGCCGAATTCGCGCTCGGCGCGCGCAAACGCCTCGCGATGCGCCTCGATGAATGCCACCCCTTCCTGAACGCGCCTGGGCTGCACGAAGATATCGCGGTACTCGTGCCAGCTCAGCCGACGCTCCGCGGCTCCCTGCATGGCATCCAGCACGTTCTGCCGGAAGCGTGCATGCTGCAGCGCCCGCGTCACCTCGTCGCGTGCCAGGCCTTGCCGGGCCACCCCATCGAGCCATTGACGAATGTTCTCATGCGAGGCGGGATCGAAATCCGGTGCCGCCTGCGCCGCGCCTCCGCACAGCCCCAGGAACATCGCCGCCAGTAGCGGGCCGAATTTTTTTCGCTGGGCGCGTGTCATGTTCCGCTTCATCAGGCACAGGCTCCTTGGCCCTGGTATGTGGTCGCTATCCTTGCGTGTCTTGGCATGCCTAGCGCGGCAGCAACCGCCGGTGGCTGTGAACGGACATGAGGATACCGAAACCGATCAGCAAGGTCACGCTGGACGTCCCCCCGAAACTGACCAGCGGCAACGGCACTCCGACGACGGGCAGAATGCCGCTGACCATGCCGATATTGACGAAGACGTAGATGAAAAACGTCAGCACGATGCTGCCCCCCACCAGGCGTCCATAGGTGTTCTGCGCGGTATTGGCGAGAAACAGTCCGCGCCCCACGATCAGGACATAGAGCGCCAGGAAGACCAGCATGCCGATCAGCCCCCACTCTTCCCCGAGCACGGCAACGATGAAGTCGGTGTGACGTTCGGGCAGGAACTCCAGCTGGGACTGTGTCCCCAGTCCCCATCCCTTGCCGAAGACCCCGCCACTGCCGATGGCGGTCTTCGACTGGATGATGTTCCAGCCCGCGCCCAGCGGATCGCTTTCCGGATTCAGGAACGTCAGCACGCGCTGGCGCTGATATTCATGCATGTTGAACCACAAAAGCGGCAAGGCCGACGCCGCCAGTGCCCCCAGCAAGGCGATCACTCGCCACGACAGCCCGGCGAGGAAAATGACGAAGACCGCGGCACACGCCACCAGCAGCGACGTTCCCAGGTCGGGCTGACGCATGATCAGCATCACCGGGAAGCCGATGATGAAGCCGCACACCAGCAAATCGCGGGTATTGGGCGGCAGCGGGCGCTTGCAGAGATAAGCCGCGACCATCATGGGGACCGCCAGCTTCATCAATTCCGACGGCTGAAAGCGGATCACGCCGGGGATTTCCAGCCAACGCTGCGCCCCCATGCCGATATCGCCCATGATCTCCACCGCCAGCAGCATCGCCACGCCCGTGCAATAGGCCAACGGCGTCCAGCGGTACAGGGTGCCCGGCGAAAACTGGGCGACCATGAACATGGCCAGCAAGGCAACCCCGAAGCGCATGCCCTGTCCCATGGTGACCGCCGGACTCATGCCGCTGGCGCTGTACAGGACGACCAGTCCCGCCCCCATCAAGGTCAGCAGCAGCAGCAGCAGCCAGGGGTCGAGATGCAGGCGCGACCACAACGAACGCTTGCGCCCCATGCCATCGGACGATGCCGGACTGAATCGACGCCACTCAAGTCCCTTCAACTTCGACGTCCTCCTCGATCAGTTTCTCGGCCTGGTGGGTGTTCTCGTCATCGGGCAAAAGCCACTCGTCCGCCAGCGCACGGGCCAGTCCGGCGGCGTGCGAACTGCCGCCCCCCGCGTTCTCGACGATCACGGCAATGGCGATCTGGGGATCGTCCACCGGGGCGAACGCCGTGAACAGGGCATGGTCCCGCAGGCGCTCCCTGAGTTCATCGGCATCGTATTTCTGGTTTTGCCCCAGCGAAAACACCTGCGCCGTCCCCGACTTGCCGGCCATTTCATACTTCAGCCCCTTGCCGATGTGGCGCGCGGTCCCTTCACGACCGCTGACCACTTTCTGCATGCCGCTGAACACGTCGTCCCACCAGGCATCCTTGTCGAGCTCCACGTCCTGCCTGGTGTTCTCGAAAGGCGGCTCGACCGTGGTCTCGCCGACACGCTTGGCAAGATGCGGACGCACCCAGTGCCCGCGATTGGCCAGGGTCGCCTCGGCGGTGGCGAGCTGCAGGGGCGTGACCATCCAATACCCCTGGCCGATACCGGCCGAGAGCGTTTCCCCGGGGTACCAGGGCTGATCGTACTTCGCGCGTTTCCATTCACGCGACGGCACGGTACCCGCCGAGGCGCCCTGCACGTCCAGCGAGTTGACTTCGCCGAAGCCGAACTTGTGCATGAAGCTGGATAACGCGTCGATCCCGAGGCGATGCGCCATGGTGTAGAAGTACGTATTGTTGGACACGGCCAGGGCACGCTCCAGATCGACTCGGCCATGCCCCCAGCGCAGCCAGTTGCGGTAATGGCGAGAGTCGTTGGGCAGCTTGTAGTAGCCGGGATCGTAGATGACCTCGTCCGGTGTCACCACGCCGTGCTGCAATGCCGCCAGCGCTTCGAACGGCTTGATCGTGGAGCCCGGTGGATAGTGGCCGCGTACGGCCCGGTTGAACAACGGCAGGTCGAGGTCCTGCTGCAGGGCTTGATAGTCCTTGTAGGAAATGCCGGTCACGAACTTGTTCGAGTCGAACCCCGGCGCCGACACCATCGCCAGGATATCGCCCGTCTGGGGCTGAATGGCGACGATGGACCCGCGCCGGCCGTCCAGCAGATCGTACGCCAGCTGCTGCAGGCGCGTATCGATGGTCAGCGTCAGGTCCTTGCCCGGTTGCGGCGGTGTACGCTCGAGCTCGCGAAGCACGCGCCCGCGCGCGTTGGTCTCCACCTTGCGCAAGCCGGCCTGCCCGTGCAGGGCGGCTTCGTACTGCTTCTCGATCCCGGTCTTGCCGATATAGTGCGTACCCGCGTAGTTGCCACCGTCCAGCGATGCGAGCTCCTGCTCGTTGATTCGCCCCACGTAGCCCAGCACGTGCGACATGATCTTGGGGTCGGGATAATAGCGCAGCCATTGCGCCTCGACCTCGACACCCGGAAGCCGGTAGCGATTGACGGCCAGGTGGGCAATCTGGCGCTCGCTGAGATCGCTCATCAGCAAGGCCGGTTGATACGGCCGCTGACGCTGGCGCGAGCGTTTGCGGAACGCCGCGACCTGATCTTCGTCCAGCCCCAGGACATCGACCAGTCGCTCGAGGGTGGCGTCGAGATCGTCGACTCGCTCGCGCACGATGGTGAGGTTATAGGTCGGCCGATTCTCCGCCACCAGCTTGCCCTGACGGTCGTAGATCAAGCCCCGGGTCGGGGGCAGCGGCTCGACCCGGACGCGGTTGTTCTCCGAGCGGGTGGTGAACACCTCGTGTTCGACGACCTGAAGGTAGAACAGGCGGGCACCGAGTCCGCCGGCCATCAACAGCACGAGCACGGCGGCCAGGAACGAGCGGCCACGGAAGACCCGGACCTCGCGTTCGGTATCCTTGATTGCGTCGCGACGTTTACGCATGGGTCCCCGATAACAAGCGGGAAGGTGGAAGGCATTCACCCCGGCACGTCATGGCCTGGATGCTCATCGGTGATAAGGGTGCCCGGCCAGCAAGGTCCAAGCACGATACAGCTGCTCGGCCAATAGAATGCGCACCAGCGGATGCGGCAGCGTCAGTGCCGATAGCGACCAGCGCTGTTCGGCGCGCGACAGCAAGCGGGGGTCGAGCCCGTCCGGCCCGCCCACCAGCAGTGCCACATCGCGCCCGTCCTGCCGCCAATGATCGGCATTGGCGGCGAGGCGCTCGGTACTCCAGTGTTGCCCGTCGACGGCCAGCGCGATGACACGCTCCTGATCGCGCAGCTTGGCCAGCATGGCATTGCCCTCGCCCTGGATCGCCCGGGCCACGTCGGCATTCTTGCCGCGTTTGCCGGGCGCGATCTCGACGATCTCGACGCTGAAATCCCGCGGCAGCCGCTTGAGATACTCGTCGACGCCTCGTGTCACCCAGTCGGGCATGCGCGTTCCAACGGCCAGAACGCGGAGTTTCATCCACGCACCCCGCCCAGCGCCTCCTCGGCAACCGCCCCATCGCTGGGAAGGTCGGACCACAAACGTTCGAGATCGTACAACTGACGCGTCTCGGGCAGCATGACATGCACCACGAGTTCGCCCAGATCGACCAGGACCCAGTCGCTGCCCTGGCGCCCCTCGACCCCCAGGGGACGATAGCCGGCTTCCTTGACGGACTCGACCACGCTCTCGGCCAAGGCCCCCACGTGTCGGCTCGACGTACCGCTGGCTACGATCATGGTATCGGTGACGCTGGTCAGCGAAGCAACGTCGAGTTCGGCAACATCGCGTGCCTTGAGTTCCTCGAGCGTGTTCATTACCAGCGTTTTGAGTGCTTCGGTCTGCATAGCTCCTCGTTCATGTGTCGTCGCCCTGCTTGGGCAAGGTCGCATTCTACCGCGCTGCCACCAAACCGCCAGGGCTCACGATAAAAAGCCGTGTCGGCGTCCCGAGGGCCGCCGCGACGGCGCATTGTCAAGCGTAAAGCCCGCGCGCCAGGAGATCGCGCTCCACGGCCTCGGGCACTAGATAGCGGATGCTGTCGCCACGGCGCAGCCGCTCGCGTATCGACGTGGCCGAGATGGCCATGCGCGTGGGCAGACGCAGCGCCAGCAGGGATCCGGCTGGCGCCTGCATCAGGGCCTCGACATCCGACACCTCGCGCCCCGCCACCAGTTCCTGCAAGGCCGGCGCCAGAGGACGGTCGTGATCGGGTCGGTCGATGACCACGATGTGCGCCAGATCGAACAGCCGCTGGGGCTCGTGCCATTCGGCCAGATTCAGGTAGGCATCGTGGCCCAGCGCCATGACCAGGCGTGCCTGCGGTCCCAGCTCTTCGCGCAGCGACGCCAGGGTGTCGGCGGAATAGGACGGCCCGTCCCGGGCGATCTCGCGGTCATCCACCGCCAGACCGGGCGTATCGCCGATGCCAAGCGCCAGCAAGGCCGCGCGCCGCTCGGCACTCACGCCCGGCGTCGCACGGTGAGGAGGCACGCGTGCCGGCACCATGTGAACCCGATCCAGCTCGAGTGCTTCGCGCAGCTCGACGGCGCTTCGCAGATGCCCCATGTGCACAGGGTCGAAGGTTCCGCCGAGCATGGCCACCCGGGCCGGACGCGCCTCAGCTGCGCACATGGCCGTCGCCGTACACGATGTACTTTTCGCTGGTGAGGCCTTCGAGTCCGACCGGGCCGCGGGCATGCAGCTTGTCGGTGGAGATGCCGATCTCGGCCCCCAGGCCATACTCGAAGCCGTCGGCGAAACGCGTCGAGGCGTTGACCATGACCGAGCTGGAATCCACCTCGGCGAGGAAGCGCCGGGCATCGGTCACGCTCTCGGTCACGATGGCATCGGTGTGGTGCGAGCCGTAGGTATTGATATGCGCGATCGCCTCCTCCAGGGAGTCGACCACGCGTACCGCCAGAATCGGCGCCAGGTATTCGGCATGCCAGTCATCCTCGGTGGCAGCCACGGCATCGGCCAGCCAGGCTCGCGCCCGTTCGCAGGCGCGCAGCTCGACGCCCTTGCTCGCATAGAGCCGAGCCAGCTCGGGCAGCACCCGCGGGGCGGCGTCGCCATGCACCAGCAGGGTTTCCATGGTGTTGCAGGGCGAATAACGTTGCGTCTTGGCGTTGTCGGCGATCACCACGGCCTTGGCATCATCGGCCGCCCTGTCGACGTAGACATGGCATACGCCGTCGAGATGCTTGATCACCGGGACCCTGGCGTCGCGCGAGATGCGCTCGATCAACCCCTTGCCGCCACGCGGCACGATCACATCCACGTACTCGGGCATGGCGATCAGCGCTCCCACGGCCGCGCGATCCGTGGTCGCCACCACCTGCACGCAGGCAGCGTCGAGATCCGCCGCCGCCAAGCCCTGACGAATGCAGTCGGCGATCGCACGGTTGGATTGAATCGCCTCCGAACCACCACGCAAGATGGTGGCATTACCGGACTTGAGGCATAGACTGGCCGCATCCACCGTGACATTGGGACGCGATTCGTAGACGATGCCGACCACGCCGAGTGCCACGCGCATCTTGCCGACCTGAATGCCGGAGGGGAGATAACGCATGTCGCGAATCTCGCCGACGGGATCGGGCAAGGCGGCCACCTGGCGCAACCCCTCGATCATCGCATCGATGCGCGCGGGGGTGAGCGCGAGGCGGTCCAGCAGCGCCTCGTCGAGGCCATTGGCACGCCCTGCCTCGAGGTCGCGGCGATTGGCCGTCTCGAGTGTCTCTCGGGCGGCGTCCAGGGCCTCGGCCATGGCGTGCAGGGCTCGGTTCTTTTGCGCCGTCGTGGCTCGCGCCAGCATGCGCGACGCATCACGCGCCCGCTCGCCCAGCGCGCGCATGTAGGCCTCGACGTCGGCGATCTCGGGAGCGGAAGTTTCAAGGGCCATGCGGGCAGTCTTCTCCTAGGTATACGGTGGGAAGCACGTGTTTTGCAGCGCTTTCCGGAGCATGACGACAGGTGAACAGCGGCTATACTGCCGGCACCGTTGGGAAAGGAATCACTATACGGCACCATGCAGCGCAAATACAAAACTCCCCTGGCAGGGCTTTTCCTACTGGGCGCGGGGCTGCTGGCCGTGATCGTCTGGCAGGAATCGGACCCCATCGCGCAAGCCTTGCTGGCCCCCTCCAGCGTGCTCCTGGCACTCCTTGCCTGGCACAGTCTGACACCGCGCGTCTGGCGCCTGGTGGTGCCCTGCTGCGCCCTGCAGTTGGCGGGACTCCTGTGGCGCGCGCCCCTCGACTATGCCATCGGCCTGTGGGTGTGGCCGATGCTGCTGCTGCCACCGCAGCCCCGGGCGCTGCGTGCCTGCCTGCTGGTGATGGCAGCCTTCGGCTGGTGGCAGGTCCAGTCGACCCTGGCCGTCCCCCAGTCCTTTCTCAGCGGCATGCTGCTGAGCGGGCTGATGCTCCTGGGCCTGGCGCGGGCCGCCGAACACACGCACCTGCGCCAGGAGCTGGAGAATCGCCATCGGCTGGCGCCGGGAAAGGCCCTTTGGTCGCTCAGCCGCTTGCGTCAGGACATCGAGGTCGAGTGGTCGCGGCGCCAGCGCGAGAACGTGCATGTCGAATTGCTCGTCATGCGTCCACGGCAACGTGGGTACGGTGCCCGGGAACGTCTCGGCGAGTGCCTTCCTGCCCTGACCCGCGCCTTCGAGGGCTGTTACCGCGTGAATCCCCATACCTTCGGCGTGCTGCTGGTATCGCCCGATGCCCAGCATGCCGTGCAGCGGCGTGACGCGCTCATCGCGGCACTCCCCATGGAATGTCGGATGCGCGTGGCCGCGGTGACACCCGATCTCGACCCGCTGACGCTCGGTCACGCGCTGGCCATGCAGACGGACAGCCTGTCTCTGGCTCGCGAAGAGGAGTCCGATCATGCCTGAGCGACGCTTCCCGGCACGTTTCCAGACCCTGGCATATGGCTGCGGCACCCTGCTGCTGCTCAGCCTGACGCTGTGGCATTACCTGATGGGACACTACGCACGCATCCTGCCCGCCGCCATCCTGGCCGCGCTGGTGGCCGGCGCCGCCTTGCTGACGCAAAGACGCTACCTGCAGCGGGGCTCTGCCTATATCGTGCTGATCAGCGGCTACCTGGCCATCGCCGTGGAAGCTCCCTATCTCGGCACCTCGATCGGCCTCTGGATGGGCGTTCCGCCGATACTCACCACCCTGCTGCTGCCTCCCGGCGCCGCTCTGCTGCTCAACGTGCTGCTCGCACCGCTGTGGCTGCTGCTGATCGGTATCGCATTGCCTGCGCCTGTCAGCGGCACGCACTACGTCACGCTCGTGGTCATCTCGATCCTGCCGCTCGGGTGGTACATGCAGCAGTCCCGATTCCTGAAGTCCACCGATCATCTCGATACACGAAGCGGCATCATTTCGCGCGACACCCTCAGTGAACGGCTCGTCGCCGAGGTCGAACGGGCCCGGGCATTGAACCAATCGCTGAGTGCGCTGGTCATTCATCTGCCGCAGGTGGACATGGCCGACGAGCAGTTCGGCCAAACCACGCGGGACACGCTGTTGATGACCTTCTGCCGTGTCGTGCAGCGCAGCTCGCGACGCGGCGATGCACTCGGCCAGCATCAGCACAACGTCTTCTGGCTCCTGCTGGCCAATGCCGGCGAGGCGGGGGCACTCATCGTCCGGGAGCGCTTGATGCAGGCACTCGGCGAGACGCGACTGGCCGAGATCGGGGCGATTCAAGCCCAGATCCGCATTTGCCAACTGGCCGATGACGAGAGCGCCGAACGCTTCGAGCAGCGCCTGATTTCACGCGGCCTCAACTTGCTGGAGCCCGATACTTGAACCCGACCGAGTGGCTGTACCAACTTTCGCCATCCCCCTCGTTGCTGCTCTCCATCGTCCTGCTCGTCGCGCTGTGCGAATCGCTGGCCGTGATCGGATTACTGGTGCCGGGCATCGTGCTGCTCACCGCCGCCGCATCGCTGGCTGGCCATCAGCATCTCTCGCTGCCGCTGCTGCTGGCGGCCGCCTTCGTGGGCGCGGCGGTGGGCGATGGCCTGAGCTTCTGGCTGGGGCGCCGACAGCGCGAACGCGTGCCGCGCCTGTGGCCGTTCTCGCGACACCCGGAATGGCTGGCGAGAGGCATCACGTTCTTCAAGCGGTATGGCGACCTTTCGATTCTCATCGGACGCTTCGTCGGTCCGGTAAGGCCCATCGTGCCGCTGGTTGCCGGCATGATGCACATGTCGACATGGCGCTTCGCGGCAGTCAATATCGGCTCGGCCCTGCTGTGGGCGCCCGCCTACCTGTTGCCGGGGTACCTGCTGGGCCACTCTTGGGATCGCTTGATCGACCTGCCGCCCAGCAGCGAACGCTGGCTACTGATGTTGGCCATTCTCCTGACCGTGCTGGGCGTGGGCTTTTCCTGGCTGCGTCACCAGCTCGGTCGCGAGGGACAGCTCTACAGGCGACTGGCGCAGGCATCGCGCACACGCCCTTGGCGGCGGCGCGTCTGGCTCACGTTGAGCGCCGCCCATCCGCGCAACGAAATTCCCCTGGCCTCTCTGGCGCTGTTGATCGGCAGCCTGATCGCCCTGTGTGGCTGGACGCTCTGGGTACTCGAGCACCCCGACACCTCCCTGCCCATGGACCGACAGCTGCACGCACTGCTGGCCCCGCTGGCCGACGGCTGGCCAGGCGACGTCAGCGCCTTCATGGCGCTCAGCGGCGACGCCCTGGGCGTGACCGCGCTCAGCCTGCCGTGGCTGCTCTGGCTGCTCGTCGCCCGGCGTTTTGCCGCCTTCTTTCACATCACCGCGGCACTGGGCGGCATCGGAGTCGCCAACACGCTGTTCAAGTACCTGGCCGCCCGGCCGCGCCCCGAGACGCCCGACTATCTCGTCGGCTCGTTCTCCTACCCCAGCGCACACACGTCCACCAGTGTGGTACTGCTGGGCCTGACGGCGGCCTTCATCGCCGAGGCACTCCCCGGCAGGCAGCGCCTGTGGGCCTACTGGGGCGCCATCCTGGTCTGTCTGCCCATGGCGCTGTCGCGCCTGATTCTGGGCGTGCACTGGGTCAGCGACCTGATCGGCGGCGCCCTGCTGGGCCTGGTGGTCTGTGCCTTGACGCGATTGAGCTATCAGCGCTTCGTGCGCGCACCGCTCACGTCCTGCCCATGGCCGTGGCTGGCGGGGGCCTCGCTGCTGCTGCTGACGGTACGCGTCATCTGGCTGCCCTATGTGTGATGCCTGATGCCCGCGTGCACCGGAACACTCAGCCCAGCGCCAGCCAGATACCGACCCCGACCATCAAGCTGCCGGCAATGCGGTTCAGCAACTGGACATTGCCGCTGCGGCGCAGGAAGCGGCTGGCCGTGCGCCCGCCGCCGGCATAGATCAGCAGACAGGTCAGCTCCAGGGTCAGGATCACGCCGACCAGCGCGACCAGCTGGGGCGCCAGCGGACGGCCGGATTCCAGAAAGGGCGGCAGCAAGGCGATGAAGAATGCCCATCCCTTGGGATTGGCGACCGCCGTCACGAACCCCTGAACGATCAACTGGACCCGCGATACATCGGGCACCGCGTCACTCGCCTCGGGGATCGCCAGGCGCCCTTTGGAACGCCACATCATGACACCGAGATAGATCAGATAGGCGCCGCCGACCCACTTGAACATGGCGAACACTTCCGGGTAGCGAAGCATCAAGGTGGCGACCCCGACCACCGCCGAGACCGCCACCAGGCCAACGCCCACCAGCTCGCCGAGCATCATCCACAAGGCGCGCCGCACCCCGATCGTCATGCCCAGCGTCATGGAAAGCGTCATGCACATGCCCGGGGTCAACGACACCATGAAAAACGTCGGCACGAAGACCGAAAGCAACGACAGGCTGATCATGTGGCTTCTCCCCAGCGCGGCATCAGAGCATGCGCAATGCCCAGTTGATTGAGAATGCGCGCCACGATGAAGTCGATCATGTCGTCGAGCGTCTGTGGGCGGTGGTAGAACCCGGGGGCCGCGGGGAGTATCACCGCGCCCATCCGGGTCAGCGTCAGCATGTGCTCGAGATGAATGGCCGAGAACGGCGTCTCGCGCGGGACGAGGATGAGCTGACGCCGTTCCTTGAGCGCCACGTCCGCGGCGCGCTCGATCAGGTTGTTGCTCGCGCCGGTGGCGACCGCCGAGAGCGTTCCCGTCGAACAGGGGCAGATCACCATGGCACTGGGCGCACCGGACCCCGAGGCCACGGGCGCCATCCAGTCCTCCCGGGCAAAGCAGCGAATCTGGCCCGGCGCGGCACCGCTTCGCTCCCGCAGCGCCTCGCTCAAGCGCTCGGGGTTCGACGGCAAGCTCTCGTCGGTTTCGGTGGCGATGACCATGTGCGCGGCCTTGGAGATCAGCACCAGCACCTGATGCCGCGCCGCCACCAGGCAGTCGATGAGACGCAGCCCGTACTGCGCCCCGGATGCCCCCGTCAACGCCACGGTGACAGGCGCCTCGAACATTGCTTCATCCGCCATGCCGGGCCTCCAGTGCCGCCAGCAACTTTTCGTGGATACCGCCGAACGCCCCGTTCGACATCACCACGATCCGGTCTCCCGGACGCGCCTCGGCCACGATGGCCTCGACCAGGGCCGGCATCTCGTCGCTCACCGTCGCCGGCACCGGACAGGCCGCCGCAAGCGCCTCCAGCGACCATTCGACCTCCGGTGGCCGATACCACCAGACGCGGTCCGCCGCCGCCACGCTGTCCGGCAAGCGCTCGCGCATGCTGCCCAGACGCATCGTATTGGAACGCGGTTCGATCACCGCCAGCAGCCGCCCCGCGTCGGTCGCCGCTGCCAGCCCCTCGAGCGTGGCGGCGATGGCCGTGGGATGATGGGCGAAGTCGTCGATGACCTGAATGCCGCCGACCTCGCCTCGCACCTCCTGGCGTCGGCGCGGCGATTCGAAGCGTGCCAGCGCCGCCGCCCCTGCCTCGAGGGCGACACCGCAGGCCGACGCCGCAGCCAGGGCCGCCACCGCGTTGGCGACGTTGTGACGCCCGCTCAGCGCCCAGTCGACGTGCGCGACGCGCTCGCCATGACGCACCGCGAAGCGACGGCCATCGGCGCTTTCCAGCCGCCACTGCCATGAGGCGTCGTCGCTGGCACCGAAACGCACGACGGGGCTCCAGCAGCCTTGCGCCAGCACGCGCTCGAGGGCGGGCTCGCCCGCCGCCACCACCAGTTGTCCTTCACCGGGGACGGTACGCACCAGATGGTGGAACTGACGCTCGATGGCGGCCAGGTCGGGAAAGATGTCCGCGTGATCGAACTCGAGATTGCCCAGCACCGCGATATCCGGGCGGTAGTGGACGAACTTGGAACGCTTGTCGAAGAAGGCCGTGTCGTACTCATCGGCCTCGACCACGAACGGCGCCCCGGGCTCTCCCAGTCGCGAGGACACGCCCAGATTGCGCGGCACCCCGCCGATCAAGAACCCCGGCGCCTGGCCGGCCGCCTCCAGAATCCACGTCAGCAGACTGGCGGTCGTGGTCTTGCCGTGAGTGCCGGCCACCGCCACCACGCGCCGGCCCGGCAGCACCTGCTCGGCCAGCCACTGCGGTCCCGAGACGTAGGGCAATTTGGCATTGAGCACGGCCTCCACCTCGGGGTTGCCGCGCGACAATGCATTGCCGATGATCACGAGATCGGGACGCGGCATCAGGTTGTCGGCGGCATAGCCCTCGCAAAGGGCGATGCCCGCCTCTTCGAGCTGAGTGCTCATCGGCGGATAGACGTTGGCGTCCGAACCGCTGACCTGATGTCCGAGCGCCTTGGCCAACCGCGCCAGACTCCCCATGAACGTACCGCAAACCCCTAGAATATGGACGTGCATCTGAGCCTCCTGCCATGATGCGGCGAGCCTAGCATGGCGCCGCGCGACCCACCAGCCGAGCGCCCTGGCATAGGCATCGACCGTCGATGTCGGCTATCATTCGCTCATTCATGCGCCCAGACCCAGGAGCACCACAAGTCCCATGGCCCAGCACAATGCCTTTTACGCCCAGTCCGGTGGCGTCACCGCCGTCATCAACGCCAGCGCCTGCGGCGTCATCGAGACCTGTCGTCGCCATTCGGACAAGATCGGCAAGGTCTACGCCGGCCACAACGGCATCATCGGCGCCCTGACCGAGGATCTCATCGACGTTTCCCAGGAAAGCGACGAGGCGATTGCCGCACTGCGCCATACGCCGGGCGGCGCGTTCGGTTCCTGCCGCTACAAGCTCAAGGACATCGAGACGCACCGCGCGCAATACGAGCGCCTCATCGAGGTGTTCAAGGCGCATGACATCCGCTACTTCTTCTACAACGGCGGCGGCGACAGCGCCGATACCTGCCTCAAGGTGTCGCAGCTCTCGGAAAAGATGGGCTACCCGCTGACCGCGATTCACGTTCCCAAGACCGTCGACAACGACCTGCCGATCACCGACAACTCTCCCGGCTTCGGCAGCGTGGCCAAGTACATCGCCACCTCGACCCGCGAAGCGGCGCTGGATATCGCTTCCATGTGCGCCACTTCCACCAAGGTGTTCGTGCTCGAAGTGATGGGCCGTCATGCGGGCTGGATCGCCGCAGCCGGCGCCCTGGCGGGCAACGGCGAAGGCGAGCCCCCTCACCTGGTCATCTTCCCCGAGCTCCCCTTCCAGCGCGCCCGAGTCATGCAGCGCGTCGACGAGGCCGTCAAGAAGTACGGCTATTGCGTCATCGTGGTCTCCGAGGGCGCCCGTTACGAAGACGGCACCTTCCTCGCCGACGCCGGCAATACCGACGCCTTCGGCCACCGTCAGCTGGGCGGCGTGGCACCGACGCTCGCCGGCATGATCAAGCAGGACCTGGGCTACAAGTACCACTGGGCGGTGGCCGACTACCTGCAGCGTGCCGCACGCCATCTGGCCTCCAGAACCGACGTCGAGCAGGCCTATGCGGTGGGGCAGAAGGCCGTCGAGCTGGCCCTGGAAGGCAGGAATGCCATGATGCCGACCATCAAGCGCGTCAGCGAGACGCCCTACGAATGGCGCATCGATGCGGCGCCGCTGGCCGAAGTGGCCAACAAGGAGAAGTTCATGCCCCGCGACTACATCCGCGAGGACGGCTTCGGCATCACGGAGGCGGGCCGCCGCTATCTGTCACCGCTGATCCAGGGCGAGGATTTCCCGCCGTTCGAAAACGGCCTGCCCAAGGTGGCCAAGCTCGACAAGGTCAAGGTGCCGCGCAAGCTGCCCGCCTTCGAGCTCTGAAGACAGACACGCCCCTCCAGGACGACGCCCCGGCATGGATCATGCCGGGGCGTCGTCGTCTTGCCTGGCGAGGCATGTCTAGTGGTGGGCTCGATGGGCAAGCCGGCAATGCCTCACGATGAGGTCACCTCGTCCCAGCGCGGCGTGCCATCACGCAGCGGCACACGCTCGCCATCGGGCTTTTCGTCGAGCCTGACCTCGTGCGACTGGCCGTCCACCCGATACCGAACCTTGAAGCCCACCGTTTCGTTCTGCGTGTCGTTGACGGTTTCGCACCGCCGTTGCGTGGTCGTGTAGGTATCGCCGTCCTGCAGGCGCTCCTGCACTTTGTTGCCGGCATAGCCGCCGCCGAGTGCACCGGCCACGGTCGCCAGCGTCTTGCCGCTTCCCCCGCCGAACTGATTGCCGACCACGCCACCCACCAGGCCGCCAATGGCCGACCCGGCCAGCTGATGCTCGTCCTGCACGGGGCGCCGCTTGGTGACGGTCACGTCGCGGCAGACCTCACGGGGCACCTGCTGCGTTTCGACGATGGGCGCGACATCGACGATGTCGGCATACTCGGGGCCGGCATTTCCCTGCTGGTAGGCGCCGATCGCGACGCCGCCGGCGATCCCCAGTGCGGCAATGGCACTGCCAATGATGATGGGCTTGTTCATCTCTTGCCTCCTTGTATTCACGCGAGCCACGGGCACCCCGCCGACCTCCTGTCGGTGGCCTGGTGCCCGGGCGCCTGGCTGTCGCGTCCACTCGGCAAGCGATGCATGACTGAGACGAAAGAAATGTTACCCGAAGTTAACGTCCAGCGGGAGCCCGAAAGGGTTATAGAACAGCGTTTTCACATTGTCTGCGAAATTGGCGTCATGCCGTTGCCATCCGGCGACGGCACCTTCCTTTTCAGGGATCAGGACGTGGCAGACGCGCCGTGCGGGCCAGGGCCGCAAACGGGACACGCCGGGTCGCGACCGACATTGAAGCGTCGCCACTCTCCGCTCAGGCCATCGAACGTGGCCAGGCCGCGATGCGACTCACCGACGCCGGCGAGAAGCTTGATCGCCTCGAGCGCCTGAAAGGTGCCGATGATGCCCACCAGAGGGGCGATCACGCCGTTTTCGGCGCAGCGCAGCGCTTCGTCGTCACCGTCCTCGCCGTAAAGGCAGGCATAACAGGGCGAGGCCGCATCACGCGCATCGAAGACCGCCAGCTGACCCGAGAAGCGAATCGCCGCGCCGGATACCAGCGGCGTTCGCGTGGCGACACAGGCACGGTTGATGGCATGGCGGCTGGCGAAGCCGTCGGTGCAGTCGAGCACGACGTCCGCCTCCGTCACCGCACGCTGCAGCGCCTCCCCCGCAAGCCGCGAGGCAATGACGTCCACCTGGCAGGCCGCATTGAGCCGCCGCGCCGAGACCGCCGCCGACTCGGCCTTGCCACGGCCCAGATCACGCTCGTCGTGGGCGATTTGACGCTGCAGATTGGACAATTCCACCACATCGTCGTCGGCGATGGACAGGCGCCCCACCCCGGCGGCAGCGAGATACAGCGCCACGGGCGAGCCCAGCCCTCCCGCGCCGACGATCAAGGCATGCCCCGCCAGCAGGCGCTGCTGCCCCGCCACATCGAACTGCTCGAGCATGATCTGGCGGCTATAGCGCAGCAGCGCGGTATCGTCCATTTCCGTCATGACATTCATCACCTTAGTCGCGCGCAGCGCCCGGGGGCGCCGTCATGTATCGAGCCGCTCGATATCGGGCACATGCAGCGAGACCTCTTCCTTGACTTCTTCCATCACCACGTAGCTCTTGGACTCCTTGACACCGGGCAGCGTCAGCACCACGTCGCCCAGCAACTGGCGATAGGCCGACATCTCGGGAATGCGGCACTTGAGGATGTAATCGAACTGGCCGGAGACCAGGTGGCATTCTTGAATCTGCGGCAGCTTGGCCACGGCCCGGCGGAACTCGTCGAATACCGCCGGCGACTGCGTTTCCAGGCTGATCTCGACGAACACGAGCAGGTTGGCCTTGAGGGCCTTGGGATCCAGCAGTGCCTTGTAGCCACGGATGATGCCGGCCTTTTCCAGACGCTTTACACGCTCCAGGCAGGGCGTGGTCGACAGGCCCACCCGGGAGGCCAGATCGACGTAGGAAATGCGGGCGTTGTCCTGCAGGCAGCGCAAAATGTTGAGATCGATGCGATCGAGCGATCGGGTCTTGGCTTTCATTATATTGTTGTTCCGAGACGTTGAATGGCAAAGGAAATACCCGCGACGGCACCGGCGGCATCAAGCGGCCGCCAGGCGTCGGCACCGTCGAGTGCGAGGCGTATTACTACCACATTCGCCGCCCGCGCCTCCAGACGCGCCGCGCCTTCCTCCACGCGCATCGAGTCTGTCCCCACGTGCGTCGAATCAACGAGCGCCGTGCCCCGCCGCATCGGGCGCACGCCCCAGAGTGACGCGCTCGCGGGCCCCGAGGTCCGCGACACTGGCGACATCGCGATAACCGGCACTCGTCAGGATCTCGCGCACCCGCGCCGCCTGCGTCATGCCGTGCTCCATGGCCAGCCAGCCGCCCCCAGCGAGATGGGCCCGCGCGGTCAGCGCGAGGTGACACAGGTCGGCAAGCCCGGCGTCTTCCGCCACCAGGGCCGAGCGGGGCTCGAAACGCACGTCGCCCTGGGCGAGATGCGGGTCGTCCTCGGCGATATAGGGCGGGTTGGCCGCGATCACGTCGAACGTCTCGTTGCCGAGGGCAGAGAACCAGTCGCTGACCAGGAAGGTGGCGTTGCTCAGTGCCAGGCGCTCCGCATTGGCCGTCGCCAGGCGTACGGCGCCGGGTACCTTGTCGACCCCGACGACATGCCACGCCGGTCGCTCCGAGGCGAGCGCCAGCGCGATGGCACCCGATCCCGTGCCCAGATCGAGCGCGCGCCCGGTGGCATGCGGCATGCGAGCCAGCAGCGCTTCGACCAGGCATTCGGTGTCGGGGCGCGGAATGAGCGTCGTGTCGTCGACACGCAGCACGAGCCCCCAGAATTCACGCTCCCCGGTCAGGTGCGCCACGGGATGCCCCAGCGACCGCGCCGCGATCAGGGCGTCGAACCGGGCCCATGCCGGAGGCGCAATCTCGCGGTCGCCCCAGGTATACAGCCAGGCTCGCGTGCCATCCGCGGCATGCATCATCAGCACCTCCGCGTCCAGACGCGGCGTGGGGCTCCCCGAGGCCTGCAGCCGCATCGTCGCGCGTGCCAGCAAGGCATCGAAGGTCATCACGAGGCCTGCAGGGCCGACAGTTGCTCGGCCTGGTACTCGTGGATCAAGGGATCGATCACCTCGGCGAGCTCACCCGCCATCACGTCGCCGAGCTTGTAGAGCGTCAGGTTGATGCGATGGTCGGTAATGCGCCCCTGAGGGAAGTTGTAGGTACGGATGCGCTCGCTGCGGTCCCCCGAGCCCACCAGCGAACGCCGCGTATCGGCCTGCTGCTGGCGCTGTGCGTCCACCGCGGACTGCTTGAGGCGAGCCGCCAGCAGCGCCATCGCCTTGGCCCGGTTCTTGTGCTGGCTGCGTTCTTCCTGGCACTCCACCACCAGTCCGCTCGGCAGGTGCGTGATGCGAATCGCCGAATCGGTGGTATTGACGTGCTGACCGCCGGCCCCGCTGGAGCGAAAGGTATCCACGCGCAGATCGTTGCTGTTGAGTTCCACCTCACCGACGGCGGAGGCCTCGGCCATCACCGCCACGGTGCACGCCGAGGTATGAATGCGCCCCTGGGACTCGGTGGCCGGCACCCGCTGCACGCGGTGCGCGCCCGACTCGAACTTGAGACGCGCATAGACATTGTCACCGCGTACGCGCGCGATCAGTTCCTTGTAGCCGCCCTGCTCGCCATGACTGGCATTGATCACCTCGATGCGCCAGCCGACTTTTTCGGCATATCGCGAATACATGCGAAACAGGTCCCCGGCGAACAGGGCTGCCTCGTCACCGCCGGTGCCGGCGCGAATCTCGAGGAAGACGTTGCTGGCATCGTCGGGGTCCCTGGGCACCAGCAGGCGCTTGACGTCCGCATCCAGCGCCTCGAGACGCGCCTGCGCCTCCCGCCATTCTTCCTCCGCCAGCTCGCGCATCTCGGGATCGCTGTCCTCGCGCATCTGCTCGGCGGCCTCGAGGTCGTCCTCGGTGCGCCGATAGCTGCGCCACGCCTCGATCAGCGGCTCGAGTTCGGCGTACTCGCGTGAATAATCGCGAAAGCGCGCCTGATCAGCGATCACGTCGGGCTCGGCCAGCAAGGCGGCGAGTTCTTCGAAGCGTTCCTGGAAGCCATCGAGACGTGTGCGCAGAGTCGCTTTCATGCAGAGTCCTGTGTCGATGCGGCCGGGTCGATCAACAGGGTATCGGCCGCCTTGAGAATATCGTGTCGTGCCTCGCCCGACGCTTCACGCAAGCGCAGGGTGGGACCATGCAGCAACTTGTTGGTCAATTGACGTGACAGGCGCTGCAAGACCTTTTCGGGATCCTCGCCGCGCGCGAGCTGCGCCAGTGCCTGACGCTCGGCCTCCTCGCGCAGCGCCTCGCCCTGCTCGCGGTAGCGCCGGATCAGATCCCCGGCACCCCGCACGCGGCGCTCGTGCTGCCAGTGCTGAATGCCATGCTCGATCAGGGACTCGGCCTGGGCGGCGGCCACGGCGCGTTGCTTGCGGTTTTCCTCGATCACTTCCTGCAAGTCGTCGACGCTGTACAGGAAGACATCATCCAGCTCGCCCACCTGGGACTCGATATCGCGAGGGACGGCGATGTCGACCATGAACATGGGGCGATGACGACGCTTCTTCAGGGCACTTTCGACCATGCCCTTGCCCAGGATCGGCAGCGGGCTCGCCGTCGAGGAGATGATGATGTCGGCATGCGCCAGGGCCTGGGGAATCTCGCCCAGGGAAATCGCCTCGGCATCGACTTCGTGGGCCAGGAGCTCGGCACGCTCGCGGGTACGATTGGCCACGGTCAGCCCCCGGATACCCGCTTCGCGCAGGTGCCGGGCCACCAGCTCGATGGTCTCGCCGGCGCCGATCAGCAGCGCACGGGCGCGGCCGAAGTCATCGAAGATGTGGCTGGCCAGGCTGACGGCGGCATAGGCCACCGACACCGGGTTTTCGCCGATGCCAGTCTCGCTGCGTACCTGCTTGGCGACGGAAAAGGTGTGCTGGAACAGGCGCTCCAGTTCGCCCCCCAGCCCCGCGTTGTCACGCGCGAGCTGATAGGCTTCCTTGAGCTGCCCCAGGATCTGCGGCTCGCCCAGCACCATGGAGTCGAGGCCCGCCGCGACACGCATCAGGTGCCGCGCCGCCTCGCCATCGAGGTAGTGGTAGGCGCTTTGCATCAAGGTTTCCGGCGGCAGCGCGTGGAAGCGCCCCAGCCAATCGAGCACCTCGCGCTCCCCTTGCGAGTCGGTCACGCAATAAAGCTCGGTGCGGTTGCACGTCGACAGTACTGCCGCTTCGTTGACACCGGGCAGCGACTTGAGTTCGGCCAACGCGCCCGCCAGCTCGGCCGGCGTAAAGGCGACCTGCTCGCGAACCTCGATGGTCGCGGTCTTGTGGTTGATCCCCAGGGCGAGAAGCGTCATGAAATCACGGTCATCACATCGGTCTATCGGCAGCGTCCGGCCTTTGCGTTCGGGCGCGGCGGACAATGTGGGGGCGACGAAGCCGGAATACCAGCCCCGCCCAATGCGCTGCAGGATCGATATCCTAGCATAGGCGTAAGACATTTGGGCATGCCGGGACAAGATGTCGCGAGCGGCCGGGTTCCCGGCCGAAGCGCTTTGCCCCGCCTGGCCGAGCCGGTATGCTGATGCTTTCCGATGCAAACTCGAGGATGGCATGCGCACACGCTTGACTCTGGCCACCACCCTGGCGTTGCTGCTGACGGGCTGCCAGCACGCGGCGACCACGCCCGGCGCCATCCCGCTCGAAGACCCCATGGAAAACGCCCCACCGGTGGCTCGCGGCTTCGACGCCGAAGGGCTCTCGACACTGTTGCTGGCCGAAATCGCCGGCCAGCGTGGCGACTACCGCCGAGCGGCTCGGGGTTACCTGGAGGTCAACGAACGCTACGGCTCCGTCGCCCTGGCCGAACGCGCCACGCTCGCGGCGCGTTATGCCAATGACAGCGCCCTGCTGGAACAGGCCGCGCTGCGCTGGCAACGGCTCGCCGACGATGCCACCACCCCGCACTACGTGCTGGCCAGCCTGGCGGTGCAACGCGGCGACTGGGAAACCGCTCTGGCGCAACGCCTGCGCATCGCCGCTCGGGAGCCCGACGCCGAACTCGCCGCCCTGGCAGAACTGGCCATCGAGGACGATGCCGATCTGGCACCGCTGCTGGCAGACCTGCACGACTTCATCGACGAGCATCCCGACCATCTCGACGCTCAGCTGGCCACGGCACAACTCGAGGCGGCGCAGGGCGACATCCAGGCAGCCGACGCCCGGCTCGCGCGCCTGTCGGACAACGCCGACGCGCCCGCCGACGTATGGCTGACCCGCAGCACGATTGCCCTGCACCGTGGCGCATTGAGCAACGCACGTCGTTATGCCAGCCAGGGGCTGCGCCAGTTTCCCGACGACAGCCGCTTGCGACTGACGCTGGTTCAGGCACGCCTGGCCGACGGCGAGATCGCCGCCGCCCACGACGATGTCGAACGCCTGCTGGCACGTCACGACGATACCGCCTCCTTGCGCCTGGCTCTCGCCCAGATGTATCTCGACGCCGCGCAACCCGATGGCGCACGGCGCCTTCTGCTGCCGCTGCTCGACCGCGACGACACCCCGCCCGCCGCTTACCTGATGCTGGGCAGCATCGCCGAGCGCGCCGGCGAGACCGACAACGCGCTTCTTTATTACCGCCAGGTACCCAGCGGCGATGGCTTCATCGAAGCGCGCGCTCAGGCCGCCAGGATGCTGGTCGCCGACGACCGCCCCCAGGACGCCAGCGCCTTCCTGCGCATCGAGCGCCTCCGTCATCCCGATCAGCGCGTTCCCTTGTTGCGCCTCGAGCTGGACGTGCTCGATGCCCAGGGTCGGCAGGAACGCGCCGACCGTCTTCTCGACGAGGCCATCGCCAAGACGCCCGACGCCACCGAGCTTCGCTTTCAGCGCGCCATGCGCGCCTATCGCCAGGGCGACCTGCAGGCCATGGAGGCCGATCTGCGGGCAATCATCGAGCGTGAACCGGACAATGCCGAGGCACTCAATGCGCTCGGCTATACCCTGAGCAACGACATGGGGCGCCACCGCGACGCCCTGCCGCTCATCGAAAAGGCACATCGCCTCGAGCCCGACAGCCCCGCGATCCTCGACAGCCTCGGCTGGGTCTACTTTCATCTCGGTCGTGCCGCCGACGCCCTGCCCTATCTGCGCGAGGCCTATCGCGGCCAGCCCGATCAGGAAATCGCCGCGCATCTCGCCGAGGTGCTCGCTGCTACCGGGCAACGCAATGACGCGCGCGACCTGATAGAGGAAGCACAGCGCCGTTTTTCTCCGCATCCGCTCATCGACGAGCTGTTGCGTCGCCAGCCTGAACTCGCGCCGGACGACACGGCACCGGATGCCGCCGATTCGCCTCACGACAAGGAAGCCGACTCATGAAGCACGTCTCGTCACCGCACCCTTGCGCCGCCATTGCCTCCGCCCGTGTCTGGCTGGGCCTCGTGCTCGTCGCCTTGCTGGCGGGCTGTGCCAGCCAGGCGCCCAGTCCCGATCAGTCGCGTGACCGCGGCGACTGGGAGGCGCAGATCGAGCGCCTGCAGACACTCGACGCCTGGAGTCTCGCGGGCAAGGTCGGGCTTCGTACCAATGAAGGTTCCGAAAGCGCCAATATCGACTGGCAACAGCGCCCGGACACGTACCGCATCCTGATCAGCGGCCCCTTCGGCGCCGGCCGCACCCTGCTCACGGGGCGCCCCGGCGCGGTGACGCTGACCAATGGTGAAGGACGTTTCGAGGCCGAGACACCGGAAGCCCTCATGGAGCATCAACTGGGCTGGTCGCTGCCCATCTCGGCGCTCGACTACTGGGTACGCGGCCTTCCCGCCCCCGAGGGCGGCGAGCGCATCGAGCACGATGAACAAGGCTTCCCGCAGCAGTTGCGTCAGTTCGGATGGACGATCGAATATCGGGACTGGACACGCGCCGACACGCTGTGGATGCCGCGCCGGCTGGTCATGACCTACGGCGAGCTGCGCGCCACTCTGGTCGCCAACCAGTGGCAGCTGCTGAGCGATACATGATGCAACGCCTCAGCCTGCCGGCGCCCGCCAAGCTCAATCGCATGCTGCATATCGTGGGCCGCCGTGCCGACGGCTACCACGAGCTGCAGACACTGTTCCAGTTTCTCGACCGGAGCGACATGCTGCACTTCAGCCCCCGCGATGACGGCGCCATTCACCTGGCCCCGGCCATCGCGGGCGTCGACCACGACGCCAACCTCATCGTGCGCGCCGCCCGCCTGCTGCAGCACGCAAGCGGCACGCATCAGGGCGTGGACATTCACCTCGACAAACGGCTCCCCATGGGAGGCGGCCTGGGCGGCGGCAGCTCCGACGCGGCCACCACCCTGCTCGCGCTCGACCGCTTGTGGTCGCTCGACCTGGGGCTGCCCCGTCTCGCCGAGCTGGGTCTCACGCTCGGCGCCGACGTGCCGGTCTTCGTGCGCGGGCACAGCGCCTGGGCCGAAGGTATCGGCGAACGCCTTACGCCGGTGACGCTCGACACCCCCTGGTTCGTGGTCATACACCCGGGCGAGGAAATCGCCACGCCCGCCGTGTTCGGGCACCCCGAATTGACACGCGACACCCCGCCGATTAGTATGGCGCGCGCACTGCGAGGGGGAGCCGAACAGGGGCGCGCCTGGCGCAATGACTGCGAAGCCGTGGTGCGACGCCTCTCGCCGGACGTCGCACATGCGCTCGACTGGTTATCGGCCTTCGGTCCGGCCATGCTCACGGGAACGGGCAGTTGCCTTTTCTGTCCCTTGACGAGCGAACGGCAAGCCGATAGGATTTTGCGCCGTGTTGGCAGCCACTGGCATGCGTTCAAGGCACGCGGCTGCAACACTTCTCCCCTCCATGACGCTCTGGGCATTCACGACGAATGGTCACCCATGAGCCAATACGGGGACGCCTGAAATCGGCATCGTGTTCTATGTGGATAACGAAACGAGTCGATGGTTGCTGGGGTATAGCCAAGTGGTTAAGGCACCGGTTTCTGGTACCGGCATTCCCAGGTTCAAATCCTGGTACCCCAGCCAATTCTTCAGGGCGCCCGACGAATTCCACTCCGAGATCCTCCAAGACTCCAAAGGTGGCTGCGCGTGTCTAAATTGATGGTGTTCGCGGGAAATGCCAATCCCGAACTCGCCCGCAAGGTGGCCGAAAGCCTCGACAACCGGCTGGGCCATGCAACCGTCGGTCAATTCAGCGATGGTGAAATCGCGGTCGAGATCAACGAAAACGTTCGCGGCAAGGACGTCTTCGTACTGCAGTCCACCTGCGCACCGACCAACGACAACTTGATGGAACTGATTCTCATGGTGGATGCACTGCGTCGTGCCTCCGCCACGCGAATCACCGCCGTCGTGCCGTATTTCGGCTATGCTCGCCAGGACCGCCGCGTGCGCTCCGCGCGCGTCCCGATCTCGGCCAAGCTGGTCGCCGACATGATGGTCAAGGCCGGCGTCGACCGCGTCATGACCATGGACCTCCACGCCGATCAGATTCAGGGCTTTTTCGACGTGCCCGTCGACAACGTCTATGGATCGCCGATCCTGCTCGACGACATCGAGCGCCAGAATTACGACGACCTGGTGGTGGTCTCCCCCGACGTCGGCGGCGTGGTGCGTGCCCGCGCCATTGCCAAGCAGCTCAACGCCGACCTGGCGATCATCGACAAGCGTCGCCCGCAGGCCAACCAGGCCCAGGTCATGCACATCATCGGCGACATTCAGGACCGCACCTGCGTGGTGGTCGACGACATGGTCGATACCGCCGGCACGCTGTGCAAGGCCGCCGAAGCGCTCAAGGGTCATGGTGCGCGGCGTGTCGTGGCCTACGCCACGCACCCCATTCTCTCGGGTCCCGCCGTCGACAATATCGTCGGTTCGGTACTTGACGAACTCGTCGTGGCCGATACCATTCCGCTTTCCGAGACAGCGTCCCGCAGCGGTCGCATTCGCCAGCTCTCGGTCGCCGGTCTGATCGCGGAGGCCATCCGCCGCGTCAGCAACGAAGAATCCGTCAGTGCCATGTTCCACTGAGGCGATGCATCACTGAAAAGGTGGTGATGCGTCACCGGGAACGTGCACGGATACGCGGGCCGCGAGGCCCTCACGGAAACGGCATCGCCTGGTCGCGGGCGGTGCCGATTTCCTTACATAACCTATGAGGTGACAATCAATGTCCCAATTCACTCTATCCGCCGAGGTTCGTCACGACCTGGGGAAAGGTGCGAGCCGCCGCCTGCGTCGTGAGAACAAGAAAGTCGCCGCCATCATCTACGGTGGCAGCAAGACGCCGCAACCGATCACCCTCGAAAAGTCCGCCTTCTACAAGGCCATCGAGGATGAAGCCTTCTTCTCGTCGGTGATCAACATCGACCTCGAAGGCCAGTCGGAACAGGTCATCATTCGCGACATCCAGCGCCACCCGTACAAGGCGCTGGTGACGCATGCCGACTTCATGCGCGTCGATGCCACGCACGAAATCACCATGAACGTCCCGCTTCACATCAACGGTGAAGAAGCCTGCAAGGGCGTCAAGGATGAAGACGGCGTGCTGCACGTGCTGGCCAACGACGTCGAGATCAGCTGCCTGCCCGGCAAGCTGCCCGAATACCTCGAAGTCGACGTCACCAACCTGGGTCTGGGCGAGACGCTGCACCTGTCCGACCTGCCGCTGCCGGAAGGCGTTTCCCTCGTGGCCTTGAGCCATGGCGAGGAACACGACTTCGGCGTGGTCAGCGTGACCCGTGCCGACACCGGCACCGAGGGTGACGAGGAAGGCGGCGAAGAAGCCACCGACGAAGACGGCGAGAAGTCCGAGTAATCGGTCTTCCCAGGTGCCCGCATGAGTGACGTCAAAGCGATTATCGGCCTGGGCAATCCAGGCACCGAATATGATGCCACGCGACACAATGCGGGCGCCTGGGTCGTCGAGGCCCTGGCGCGGGACAGCCTGACGCCGCTGCGTGCCGAGCGCAAGTTCCTTGGTCAGTACGCCAAGGTTCGCTACGCCGGTCACGACGTTCACTTGCTGGTGCCCAGCACCTACATGAACCGCAGCGGCAAGGCTGTCGCCGCGCTTTGTCAGTTCTTCAAGCTCACGCCCGACGAACTGCTCATCGCCCACGACGAGCTGGATATCGCTCCCGGCACGGCACGCTACAAGCACGGCGGTGGCCACGGCGGTCACAACGGCCTGCGCGATACCGTCAGCGCGCTGGGCAACGACAAGTCCTTCCATCGCTTGCGCATCGGCATCGGCCATCCCGGCTCGGCCAAGCAAGTGGTCAATTACGTTCTGGGACGCCCCGGCAAGGCGGAACGCGCCGCCATCGATGCCGCCATCGACGAATGCCTGCGGACCCTCCCCGACGTTCTCGACGGTAACTGGGCAGGCGCCATGAACCGCTTGCACAGCTTCAACGCCTGATCGCACCCGCCTTTCGCGGCGACCTCGTCTCGCCCATGGCCCAACGCCCGTCTGCCGGGTAGAATGCAGGCCACGTTCATCACGCCTTCTCGCATACGATTCAGGAAGATCCCATGGGTTTCAATTGCGGTATCGTCGGCCTTCCCAATGTCGGCAAATCCACGCTGTTCAATGCCTTGACCAAATCGGGAATCGACGCCGAAAACTTTCCTTTCTGCACCATCGAACCCAACGTGGGCATCGTGCCCATGCCGGACCCGCGTCTGGACAAGCTCGCGGCGATCGTCAAGCCGGAAAAGGTGATCCCGACGACCATGGAATTCGTGGATATCGCCGGCCTGGTCGCCGGGGCATCCAAGGGGGAAGGCCTGGGCAACCAGTTCCTGGCCAATATCCGCGAAACCCAGGCGATCGCGCATGTCGTGCGCTGCTTCGACAATGACAACGTCATCCACGTCGCCAATCAGGTCGATCCGCGCGCCGATATCGAGACCATCAATCTGGAGCTTGCCCTGGCCGACCTGGATACCGTGGAACGTGCCATCCAGCGTCTGGCGCGCGTGGTCAAGGGCGGCGACAAGGACGCCATGGCCACCAAGGCCATTCTCGACCGCATCCAGCCGCACCTCGCCGAGGGCCAGCCGCTGCGCAGCTTCGGCCTCGACGCGGACGAGAAGCGCCAGCTCAAGAGCTTCGGCTTCTTGACCCTGAAGCCCACCATGTACATCGCCAACGTCAACGAAGACGGGTTCGACGACAACCCCTACCTCGACGTGGTCAATGACATCGCGCGCGAGGAAGGCGCCGTGGTGGTCCCGGTGTGCAACCAGATCGAGGCCGAAATCGCCGAGCTCGACGAAGAAGAACGCAGCGTCTTCCTCGAGGAGATGGGCATGGAAGAGCCCGGCCTGGACCGCGTCATCCGCGCCGGCTATGACCTGCTCGGCCTGCAGACCTACTTCACCGCCGGCGTGAAGGAAGTCCGCGCCTGGACCGTCAAGCAAGGTGCCACCGCCCCGGAAGCCGCCGGCGCGATCCACACCGACTTCCAGAAGGGCTTCATTCGTGCCGAGGTGGTCGGCTACGAAGACTTCGTGGCCCTGGGGGGCGAGCAAGGCGCCAAGGACGCGGGCAAATGGCGTCTGGAAGGCAAGGATTACGTGGTCGCCGACGGCGATGTCGTGCACTTCCGTTTCAACGTCTAGGTGACGCCACGCGGCGGATCATGCGTTCGTGTCGACGATACAGTTGACACATCAGGGAGTTATGCGTAGTATACGCCCGCATTGAACGGCTACGTAGCTCAGTTGGTTAGAGCACATCACTCATAATGATGGGGTCCCCTGTTCGAGTCAGGGCGTAGCCACCAAGATACGAAAAAGCCCGTCGACACCTGTGTCGACGGGCTTTTTTCATCTGGAAGACCCGGCGAGACTGCCCCGGGCGCCCGTCCTCGGCCGGGCGCCGCTCTCTTCGGCTAGTCCAGCTCAGTGCGATTGACGAAGGCCGTCAGCGCGCGGATCAAGTAATCGGCATCGCGGCTGCCGGCGGTTTCACGAATCGAGTGCATGCCCCACTGCGGGATACCCACATCCAGCGTCGGCACCCCGAGTTCGGTGGCGGTGATGGGCCCGATGGTGCTGCCGCAGCCCATGTCGGCACGCGTCACGAAGGTCTGCACGGGTGTTCCTGCCTCGCGACAGATATCCCGGAACATGGCCGCTGTCGCGCTGTTGGTGGCATAGCGCTGGTTGGCGTTCACCTTGATCACAGGCCCGCCATTGATCGCCGGGCCGTGGTGTTCGTCGTGTTTCTCGGGAAAGTTGGGGTGCACGGCATGGGCGTTGTCGCAGGAAATCATGCGCGAGCCCTGGATCAGACGCACCCAGCCGTCTTCGCCGCCCTCGCCCAGTTGCGCATGCACGCGACGCAGCACGTCTCCCAGGAAGGGGCCCTGGGCGCCGCACGCACTGGCACTGCCCACTTCTTCGTGATCGTTGGCGACGAAGAGCGCCCCCTGTCGCCCGTCGCCGGCCAGCAAGGCCTCGATACCGGTGAAGCACGACAGCAGATTGTCGAGGCGCGCACTGGCGATCAGTTCCCCCTCGATCCCGACACGCGACGGCCGCTGCATGTCGTAAAGCGAGAGCTCGTAATCCATCAACTGAATGTTCTCCAGCCCATGCTGTTCGTACAGCCAGCGCTTGAGCCAGCGCTCGAGATCGGCTTCGCCACCACCTTGCAGCACGACCGGCAGCATCTGCGTCTGGGCATTCAGGGCACGCCCGTTGTTGGCCTCGCGATCCAGGTGGATGGCCAGGCTGGGGATGATCGCGACGGGACGATCGACATGCAATAATACGCCCTGCAAGCGTCCATCCTCGCGTCGTACATGGATACGCCCGGCCAGCCCCAGATCGCGGTCGAACCATGGCGCCAGCAGCGCACCGCCGTAGACCTCGACGCTCAACTGCAGCCAATCCTTCTTGGCCACCACGGGTTGGGGTTTCAACCGCAACCCCGGGCTGTCGGTATGCGCCCCGATCATGCGCAGCCCGCTCAAGGGATCCGTCGGCACCTGCATGGCAATCAATGACGACGCGTTGCGCGTGACGTAGAAACGATCACCGGGCGCCAATTGCCACGCCTCGGTTTCCTCGAGTCGCCGATACCCCGCCTGTTCGAGCCGCCGGGCCATGTTGTCGACGGCATGCCAGGGTGTGGGCGAGCGCTCGAGAAAATGCAGTAAACGGTCAAGGGTGGGGGCGTGAGCCATGGCGTTCCTCGGAGAAGTGTCTGTGACGGATGATACAGACTGCTACAATGCCAGTCCGGTCTGAGAAAACTCAACTCAAAGAGCCGGCAATCTAGGGCCTGTTGACATTTCATGCACGGCCGCGCCGGAGCCAGTTTTTGTGCGGGGCAAGGCGTGAGGAGCGTAGTTTGGTCATTCCAAATGAACGACGAATAACGCAGCATCGTGCAAAACTGGCCCGGCCCTTTCGCGCTGAAACGTCAACAGGTCCTAGGAACGAACGAGAGTGTACATGAAACCGGGAGTGCTTGATTGATGAGTCTGTTTGCAGCCGCTCGGCGCGCGGCGATCTTGTCACTGTTGCTGGTGGTGTGTACCCCGGCCTTGGCCGAGGGCCCGACACCTACCGACGAACAGCGGCAAGCAGCGGCGGAAGTCGCTGAATCGCTGCGATATGGACATTACGCCGATATCAACCTGGATGATGAGTGGTCGTCGAGAGCGTTTCAGCGTTATCTCGATGTACTGGACCCACAACGTGCCTATTTGTTGTCGCGGGACATCGACGACTTTCAGGACCTCGAGACCCGCTTCGACGAAGCGCTCGACAACGGTGAACTGGAGCGCGTCTACGAACTTTACGCCCGTTATCAGGAGCGCCTGGAAGCACGCCTCGAATGGTTGATCGACCGCCTGGAAGACGGCATCGACTACGACTACCGAGGCAACGAGCGGCTGGCGCTGGACCGCGAGAACGAAGCCTGGGCCAAGCACCAGGACGCGCTCGATCGGCTATGGGAAAAGCGCCTGAAGAATGCCGCCCTGACCCAGTCCCTGAGCGCCCCGGACGACGAAGGCGATACGGACATCGCCGAGACCCTGCGCGAGCGGTATGAAAATCAGTTGTCGCGCGTCGAGCAGACCAACGCCGAAGACGTGCTGGTGCTGTTCCTGAGCGCCGTCACCGGCACCATCGATCCGCACACCGAGTATCTGTCTCCGAGCCAGAGCGAATCGTTCGACATCCAGATGAAGCTCTCGCTGGAGGGCATCGGGGCCCTGCTGCAAAGCGAAGGCGAGTACGTCAAGGTTTCCAGCCTGGTGCCGGGCGGCCCCGCGGACAAGAGCGACGCCCTGCAGCCCGCGGACCGTATCGTCGCGGTCGGACAAGGCGAGGACGGCGAAATGGTCAATGTCGTGGGCATGCGCCTCGACGAAGTCGTCGACCTGATCCGCGGCCCCAAGGGCTCCACCGTGCGCCTCGACGTCATTCCCGCCAAGGCCGTGGACGTGACACGTACGCATACCGTGCGCATCACGCGCGACACTGTCAAACTGGAGGACCAGGCCGCCAGCAGCGAGGTCGTGACCGTGACCCGCGACGGCCAGGAGCACAAGATCGGCGTCATCGACGTCCCCACCTTCTACGTCGACTTCGATGCCTGGCAGGCCGGCGACAGCGACTACCGCAGCAGCACGCGGGACGTCGCCAAGGAAATCGACAAGCTCAAGGCGGAGAACGTCGAAGGCATCGTGCTGGATCTGCGCAACAACGGCGGCGGCGCCTTGCAGGAAGCCAATTCCCTGGTCGGCCTGTTCATCGATCGCGGTCCCACGGTACAGGTTCGCGACGCCCGTGGCCGCATCAACCTGTATGGCGACTCGGACAGCGGCACGCATTACGACGGGCCGCTCAGCGTCCTGGTCAATCGGCTCTCGGCTTCCGCTTCGGAAATCTTCGCCGGCGCGATCCAGGATTACGGTCGCGGCCTGGTCGTCGGCAGCCAGACCTTCGGCAAGGGTACCGTGCAGACGCTCAATGACCTCAGCCATGGTCAGATCAAGCTGACCCGCGCCAAGTTCTACCGTATCACCGGTGAAAGCACCCAGCTGCGCGGCGTCGAACCCGACATCGCCTTCCCCAGCCTGATCGGCAAGGACGACATCGGGGAAAGCGCGCTCGACAACGCCCTGCCCTGGGATCAGGTGCGTGCCGTGCAATACCGTCAGTACGGCACGCCCCAGCGCTATCTCGCCACCCTGCGTGACAAGCACGAGGCGCGCGTTCAGCAGAACCCCAACTTCGTCTATCTCGAGCGTGAAGCCAGGCTCGCCAAGCGCCTTCAGGAACAGCAGACCAGCATCAGCCTGAACCGGGAACAGCGCCAACGCGAGATGGAGGCCCAGGAAGCCGAGCAGCTGTCGCTGGAAAACCAGCGCCGGCGCGCGCTGGGCCTCGAACCGCTGGACGAGTGGATCGATGCCCGCGAAAGTGCCGAGGCGTCTTCGGCGGAGGATGCTCCGGAGTCGGATGACGCGTCAGCAGAAGACGACGAACCGGTCGACCGCGCCCAGGTCGTCGAGGCAGCGGAGATCCTGCTGGATTATGCCCACCTGCAGGACGCGGCCTGACCCGCCTGGTTCGGTCCGGCCGCCAGCGCGCGGACGCCCGAACCTGTTTCAGAACCTATTTCAGAACCTGTCTCATTGTACTCTCCTGCCGCCGGCGCTCGCCGGCGGCATTTTTTTGAACAGGCCCCTCCCGGGCTTGGCCTGGAGCCTCGATTCCAGTTAAATAAGAAAAACCTAATAATTGGATGTCTCGACATGTCGCGACGACCTTCGTGGATTGACGGTTCAGGCATGCGTCCCGCGCCACTCCGAACCGCAGCCTGGCTGAGAGCGTGTCTGCTGGTCGGCCTGAGCACCCTCGCCATGCCCGGCTGGGCGAGCGCGCCACCCTGCCCCCAGATGACGCCCGAGGCCATGCAGAACGACTACCAGGCCCTCGACGCTCGGATCGCACGCTGGGATCGCGCCTACTACCGACAGGGACAGCGTCTGGTCGACGACGGCACCTACGACAGCGCAAAACGCCGGCTCGCGCATTGGGCGGAGTGCTTCCCCTCGCTCGCGAAGCCATCTGTCAACACGCACGAACCCACGGGGGCGAAGCATCATCCGGTCGCACAGACCGGTATCGCCAAACTGCCCGACCGCGACGCCGTTGCCGGCTGGGTCGAGCGTCAGGGCGATCACCCGCTGTGGGTGCAGCCCAAGGTCGACGGCGTCGCCGTGACTCTGGTCTATCGGTATGGCCGGCTGGCAGCCGCCATCAGCCGCGGCGATGGCGTCTCTGGCCAGGATTGGTACACCAAGGCGCTGCATATCGCGGCGATTCCCTCGCACCTGCCGGCAGATGCCCCGCCGCTGGTCATACTGCAAGGCGAGCTCTACGCCAGACGCACGGCACACCGGCAATCGCGCGACGGCACCGACGGTGCACGCGCGCGAATCGCCGGCCTGATGGCACGCGACACCTTGACGGATCGTGAAGGCAGCACGATCGGCCTGTTCGTCTGGGCATGGCCCAACGGACCCGACTCCATGCCCGAACGCCTGGAGACGCTGACTGGCTGGGGATTCGGCGACGTCGCCGAGATGACGCATGGGGTCGCCACGGCGGAAGATATCGCCGCCTGGCGCCAACGCTGGTACCGCCATGCCCTGCCCTTCGCGACCGATGGCGTCGTCGTCAAGCGCGGAGACCGACCACCGGGAAGCGACTGGCAGGCCTCGCCGCCGGACTGGGCAATGGCTTGGAAGTACCCTGCGCGCAAGGCGCTCGCGCGTGTCGATGCCCTCGAATTCTCGGTCGGTCGCACCGGGCGCATCGCGGTCGTCGCCGAGCTGGAACCGGTCCTCCTGGGGGACAAGCGCGTGACCCGCGTCAGCCTCGGATCCCTGGCGCACTGGCGACGCACGGACGTCCGCCCCGGCGATCAAGTACGCCTGCGCCTGGCCGGACTCACCATCCCGCAACTGCAAGAGGTCGTGGTCCGTACTCGGCCGCGACCGCAGGTCGACGCTCCCGAGGCAGACCAATACGATCGCCTTTCCTGTCTGCGGTTCACGCCCGCATGTCGCGATCAATTCCTCGCGCGTCTCGAGTGGCTGGGCGGCGACGAGGGGCTGGACTTTCCCGGCATCGGTCCCGCGACATGGAATCAGCTGGTGGATGCCGGCCTGGTCAAGGGGCTTCTGGACTGGCGAACGCTCGATACCGCAGCCCTTGAAGCCTTGCCCGGCGTAGGCAAGAAGACCGCCCGGGCCTGGCAGCGGCATTTCGCCCTCGCCGACACGCGCTCTACGGTGCGCTGGTTACGTGCCCTGGGCGTTCCCGCCGTGCCTCGACAGGCACTGACCGATGCCCTCGAGCGATACGGCCTGGCCGGACTCGGCACTCTCGCGCCATCGGACTGGCGTGACTATTCAGGGATCGGCGAAACACGTGCCATGCAGCTGACGCGCTTTTTTCGAGACACGGACATTCGGCGCTGGCTGGCGTCACTGAAAAGCACGAGAACGCTTCAGAAACGACACAGGGCAAACGCAAGGGACGAGCAGAAAGGAGACGTACGGAGGGTCGATGTCAAGCAGGCCAATGGCACCACTTGGCTCCCCGAGCAGGACTCGAACCTGCGACCCAATGATTAACAGTCATTTGCTCTACCAACTGAGCTATCGGGGAACATTCGTGATGTGACTCGGCGGGAAGTTGGCTCCCCGAGCAGGACTCGAACCTGCGACCCAATGATTAACAGTCATTTGCTCTACCAACTGAGCTATCGGGGATCGCCGAGTGCGCGATCCGGTTTGGCTCCCCGAGCAGGACTCGAACCTGCGACCCAATGATTAACAGTCATTTGCTCTACCAACTGAGCTATCGGGGAACGATGCCGGAGCACGCGGCGTAGTATACGGATTCGATCGCCAGCGTCAAGGCTGAAAGTGAATTCCTTCCCGGAAAAGACGCCGCAAGCCTCGAACAATCCCGTTGCGAAACAATGGTCTGCACATGCGTCATGCACGACGAAGACAGTCGAGGAGTGCCATCCAGGGACGCAATCCAGAGGAATGCGGAACGACGCCTGACGAAAAATGACACCGGGGAGGAAAACCGCGAAAGGAAGGAAGTGGTGGCTACGCCCTGACTCGAACAGGGGACCCCATCATTATGAGTGATGTGCTCTAACCAACTGAGCTACGTAGCCACGTGTCGCTGCGCTAAACGGCTTCGCGACGGGAGCGAATTATGCACATGGGCTTGCCCGTTGGCAAGCCCATGGCAATGGGCGAGACGCCTCGATCAGCTGTCGATGTCCAGCGCTTTCTTCACGGCCGCCAGCCCGGGCTCGCCTTCGACGGTGGTCACGCCCTGGAGCCACTCGTCGAGGACGGACGGGTTGTTCTGCAGCCAGGTGCGCGCCGCATCGCGCGGATCCTCGCCGTCGTCCATGATGGCGCCCATGATCTCGTTTTCCATGGACAGCGTGAAGCTCAGGTTGTTGAGCAGCTCGCCCACGTTACCGCAGGCCTCTGCGTACCCGGCACGCGTGTTGGTATACACGGTCGCGCCGCCGAGGTTGGGACCGAAGTAGTCATCGGCGCCTTCCAGATAGGCCATCTCGTAGTTGGTGTTCATCGGGTGCGGCTCCCACCCCAGGAACACCATCCATTCCTCGCTCTGGGTGCGGGAGTTGAGTTCGGCGAGCATGCCCGATTCGGACGAGTCGATCAGGCTCCAGTCGCCCAGCCCGAAGGCATCGTCATCGATCATCTGCTGGATGATCTGATTGCCGTCGTTGCCCGCTTCGATGCCGTACAGGCGGCTATCGAACTTGTCCGCATGCGCGTCCAGGTCTTCGACCGAGGTCACGCCGGCATCGTAGACGTACTGCGGCACCGCCAGGGTGTACTTGGCCCCCTCCAGGTTGGCGCCGAGACGATCCACCTGTCCCTTGTCGATATACTCGTCGCTGATCGAGGCCATCGACGGCATCCAGTTGCCCAGGAACACGTCGAAGTCGCCGTTCTTCATCCCGGCGTAGGCCACCGGCACAGAGACGGTGTCGGATGTCGTCTCGTAACCGAGACCCTCGAGCACCTCACGGGTCAAGGCGGTGGTGGCGGTGATGTCGGTCCAGCCGACTTCGGCGAAGCGTACCGGCTGGCAGCTTTCCGGCGTATTTGCCATGGCCAGGGGTGAAAGCAATGTAGTGGCGCCCAGCAGCGCGATCAAAGACGTCTTGTTAGACATGCGATTCTCCCTTGCGTTGATGTTGATATAGTCATTGAATGACGATTCAATAACGTATTTTTATGCTAAATGAATTCGGCAATTCTTTTCCACTATGGATTTCATTTACCATAGGAAAAGATAGCAGCTTTTTTATTGATTGAACGTTCAATAAAAACATTCCATAATGAGGTGGACGCCGGGTGGCACATGCACGGCCGCCACACCCGTCAGCAGAGGAGAAAGCCAGGTGCCCAAACTCGGTATGCAGCCAATACGTCGCCGTCAGCTCATCCAGGCGACACTGGAGACCATCGACGACGTCGGCCTGGCGGATGCCACGATCGCTCGTATCGCCAAGCGTGCCGGGGTATCGGCTGGCATCATCAGCCATTATTTCGGCGGCAAGGACGGGCTGCTGGAATCGGCCATGCGCCAGATTCTCTGGGATCTCGGTGACGCCGTCGCCCGACGCCGGGCACAAGGTGTCGAAAGCCCGCGTGAGCACATTCGTGCCATCATCGACGGCAACTTCGACCGCAGCCAGGTCAACAAGACCGTCATGAAAACGTGGCTGGCGTTCTGGTCGGTCAGCATGCACCGCCCCGATCTGCAGCGCCTGCAACGCGTCAACGACCGATGGCTGTATTCAAACCTCTGCCACCATTTTCGACGCTGCCTGCCGCGACCCGAAGCGCAGCAGGCGGCGCGCGGTCTGGCCGCGATGATCGACGGACTTTGGCTGCGCGGTGCCTTGGCGCCGCAAGGCATCGACGTCGACCGCGCCCGGCAACTGGCCTATGACTATGTAGAAGAGCAGCTCGCTCGGTCCACTAGTCATGCGCCGACCGATGCCTGAGCGGCATGCCCATTTTTCACTTTCACGATGCGGGAGGCCCCATGGCCACTTTCGAGACACAGAAGCTCTATATCGGTGGACGACTCGTCGACGCGACGTCGGGCGAGACCTTCGACACGATCAATCCGGTCGACGGCAGCGTGCTGGCCAGCGTCCAGCAGGCCGCACAGGCCGATGTCGACCGCGCCGTCGCCTCGGCCCGCGAGGGGCAGCGCGTCTGGGCGGCCATGAGCGGCATGGAGCGTAGCCGTATCCTGCATCGCGCCGTCGCCCTGCTCCGCGAGCGCAACGACGAACTGGCGCGCCTGGAAACGCTGGATACCGGCAAGCCGATCAGCGAAACGCAAGCCGTGGACATCGTCACCGGTACCGACTCGCTGGAATACTATGCCAATCTGGCGCCCTCCATCGAAGGCACCCAGGTCCCGCTGCGCGAAGATTCGTTCTTCTACACGCGCCGCGAACCGCTGGGCGTCATCGGTGCCATCGGGGCCTGGAACTATCCCATCCAGATCGCCTGCTGGAAGTCCGCGCCGGCGCTGGCGGCGGGCAACGCCGTGGTGTTCAAGCCCAGCGAGGTCACCCCGCTGACCACCATGAAGCTGGCAGAGATCCTGACCGAAGCCGGCCTGCCGGATGGCGTGTTCAATGTCGTGCAGGGCGACGGACGCGTCGGTCAGATGCTCACCAACCATGCCGACATCGACAAGATCACCTTCACCGGTGAAGTCGGAACCGGCAAGAAGGTCATGGCCGCCGCCGCGGGATCGACGCTCAAGGAAGTCACCATGGAGCTGGGCGGCAAGTCGCCGTTGATCGTCTTCGAGGATGCCGACCTGGAACGTGCCGCCGACGCCGCGATGATGGCCAACTTCTACTCCAGCGGTCAGGTCTGCACCAACGGCACTCGCGTCTTCGTGCAGCGCTCGGTGCAGGCGGACTTCGAGGCCAAGATCAAGGAGCGCGTCGAACGCATCAAGGCCGGCGATCCGCTGGATCCGGCGGTCAACTTCGGTCCGCTGGTCAGCTTCGAGCATCTCGAGAAGGTCCAGAGCTATATCGACCTGGGCAGCCAGGAAGGCGCTCGACTGCTGGTGGGCGGCGGTCGCTGGAACCAGGGCAATGCCGCGGGCATCGACTGGTCCAAGGGTGCGTGGGCCGCGCCGACGGTCTTCACCGATTGCCGCGACGACATGCGCATCGTGCGCGAGGAAATCTTCGGACCGGTGATGTCGATCCTGACCTTCGACGATGAAGAAGAAGTGATCCGGCGCTCCAACGACACTTCCTACGGCCTTGCCGCCGGCCTGTTCAGCGAAAGCCTGAACCGCGCGCATCGCGTCATTCATCGTCTGCAGGCCGGCATCTGCTGGATCAATACCTGGGGCGATTCGCCGGCGGAAATGCCGGTGGGCGGCTACAAGGAGTCGGGCATCGGCCGTGAAAACGGTCTCTCGTCGCTCGATCAGTACACGCAGATCAAATCGGTACAGATCGAAATGGGGCCCTTCCCCGCCGTGTTCTGATGCAACGTCCGTGGCCGGTGCCAGCCGGCCACGGATGCATTCCTGTCTTTCGTTCGACCACGTGAAGGAGGGCCGCTCATGACACAGGCTCGTGAATACGACTACATCATCATCGGGGCCGGTTCCGCCGGCAACGTACTCGCCACTCGCCTGACCGAGAATCCGGACGTCCAGGTCCTGCTGCTCGAGGCCGGCGGTCCCGACTACCGCTTCGACTTCCGCACGCAGATGCCGGCGGCGCTGGCCTACCCCCTGCAGGGCAAGCGCTACAACTGGGCGTTCGAGACCGACCCCGAACCCTACATGAACAATCGCCGCATGGAGTGCGGACGCGGCAAGGGCCTGGGCGGGTCGTCGTTGATCAACGGCATGTGCTACTTGCGCGGCAACGCGCTGGATTACGACAACTGGGCCAAGATACCGGGCCTGGAGGACTGGAACTACCTGCAGTGCCTGCCCTACTTCAAGCGCGCCGAGACCCGCGACATCGGCCCCAACGATTATCACGGCGGTGACGGCCCGGTGTCGGTGGCCACGCCCAAGGAAGGCAACAACGAGCTCTACGGCGCCTTCATCCGCGCAGGCATCGAGGCCGGCTATCCGGCCACCGAGGACGTCAACGGCTATCAGCAGGAAGGCTTCGGCCCCATGGACCGCACGACGACGCCCAACGGGCGTCGTGCCTCCACGGCGCGCGGCTATCTGGATATCGCCAAGCAACGCCCCAACCTGACCATCGAGACGCACGCCACGACCGATGTCATCGAATTCGAGGGCAAGCGCGCCGTCGGCGTGAGCTACGAGCGCAAGGGACAGGCCCAGCGTGTTCGCGCACGCCGCGAAGTGCTGCTGTGCGCGGGCGCCATCGCCTCGCCGCAGATCCTGCAGCGTTCCGGCGTGGGCAATCCCGAGCATCTCAAGGAATTCGACATCCCCGTGGTGCACGCGCTGCCGGGCGTCGGCGAAAACCTCCAGGATCACCTGGAGATGTACATTCAGTACGAGTGCAAGAAGCCCATTTCGCTGTACCCGGCGCTCAAGTGGTACAACCAGCCCAAGATCGGTGCCGAGTGGCTGTTTTTCGGCAAGGGCGTCGGCGCCAGCAACCAGTTCGAGGCGGCCGGCTTCATTCGTACCAACGACCAGGAAGAGTGGCCCAACCTGCAGTACCACTTCTTGCCGATCGCCATCAGCTATAACGGCAAGAGCGCGGTGCAGGCCCACGGCTTCCAGGCCCACGTCGGCTCCATGCGCTCCATGAGCCGCGGTCGCATTCGCCTGACATCGCGCGACCCCAAGGCCGCGCCGAGCATCCTGTTCAACTACATGTCCCACGACAAGGATTGGCAGGAATTCCGCGACGCCATTCGCATCACGCGCGAGATCATCGAGCAGCCGACGATGGACGAGTATCGCGGCCGCGAAATCTCGCCGGGGCCGAATGTGCAAAGCGACGCCGAGCTCGACGAGTTCGTGCGCCAGCATGCCGAGACCGCCTATCACCCCGCCGGCTCCTGCAAGATGGGCAGTGCCGATGACGCGATGGCGGTGGTCGATGGTGCGGGACGCGTGCATGGCCTCGAAGGACTGCGTGTCATCGATGCCTCGATCATGCCCGTGATCGCCACCGGCAACCTCAATGCGCCGACGATCATGATCGCCGAAAAGATGGCCGACAAGGTTCGCGGTCGCGATCCGCTGCCGCCGGCCAAGGTCGACTACTACGTGGCCAACGGTGCGCCGGCCCGCCGTCGGGCGTGACGCCTTCCGCGCCGTGAACCGCTGTCCCCACACCCGATGCCTCGGCATCGGGTGTCTTGCACTATCCTTCCTTATTTCTTGCCCATCAGCCGCTTAGGCTCCGTACATCGTTCGCCCGAACTCGTCGCCCGGGGGAACCTCTCGTTACAATGCGGTCAATAATGCGGTATTCGCCGTTCCTCCGTCTGCGCGCGGACTGCCCCGGACACCGCCACGCCACTGCAAAAGGATCGAACCCTCGCCATGTCACACTCGCCTGCTCGTCACTCCCGCCGTTTCTGGGGCCTCCTGCTGGTCGTCGTGCTGGTCGCGCTCGCTGTGTGGTGGGTGGCCGATTGGCGGCGCAGCGACCCCCAGAGCGAGCCACCGGCAGACGCAGCGCGCAACGGCGGCACGGCCGTGGCCGCCATCGCCGCCCAGCGCGGCGACCTCGCGGTCACGGTCGGGGCGCTGGGCACGGTGCGCTCGCTGGCGAGCGTGGCCATACGCCCGCGTGTGGAAGGCGAACTGCTGGAGGTGGCATTCGAGGAAGGCGAACACGTCGAGCAGGGCCAGCTGCTGGCCACCATCGACCCGCGCGACTACCAGGCACAACTGGCCGCCGCCCAGGGACAGCTGGTTCAGGATCAGGCCCAGCTGGCCTCGGCACGCGACGATCTCGAACGTTATCAGACCCTGATTGAGCGTCAGGCCGTGGCCCGCCAGGAACTCGAGCAGCAGCGCCAGCTGGTACGCCAGTACGAAGGCGCCGTCGCCAGCGACAAGGCCAATATCGACAGCGCTCAGGTACAGCTGGAGTACACCCGCATCACCGCTCCCAGCGACGGTATCATCGGCATCCGCAACGTCGATCCCGGCAACCTGGTCGCCAGCGGCGACGACGACCCCATCGCCACGCTCGTCCAGCTCGATCCCATTTCCGTGGTGTTCTCGCTGCCCAGCCAGTACGTTCCCACCCTGCGCGAGCAGCTCGACGCCGGGGACGCGCCCACGGTCACGGCGACCACGGTGGGTGGCGAACGACTCGAGGGCCGACTGACCAGTCTCGACAGTCAGGTCGACACCGCCACCGGCACCGTGCGGCTCCGGGCCCGCTTCGACAACGACAGGGGCCGTCTCTATCCCAGTGCATTCGTCGATGTGCGCCTGACGGTGCGCACGCTGCATGACCGTGTCATCGTGCCCGAACCGGCGGTACAGACCGGCCAGGACGGCCTGTTCGTCTACGTCGTCAACGACGACGATACGGTCAGCCGGCGCGATGTCGAGGTGAGCGCCAGCGAGAATCATCGCAGCGCACTGGTCAGTGGCGTGGCGGCGGGCGAGCGCGTGGTGGTGGACGGCATCGACAACCTGAGCGACGGTGCCGCGGTCCGCGTGGTCAGCGATGCCCTGCCCGGTGAATCCCGCGACACGGCGACCGGCGACGCCGACGCGGCGGCTCGGGACGCATCATGAACCCATCGCGTCTGTTCATCCTGCGTCCGGTCGCCACCTCGCTGGTGATGCTGGCCATCCTGATTGCGGGCGCGCTTGCCTATCGCCTGTTGAGCATCTCGTCGCTTCCCGAGGTCGACTTCCCGACCATTCAGGTCACCACGCTCTATCCCGGCGCCGGCCCGGACGTCATGCTGTCCCACGTCACCGCACCGCTGGAAGACGAGCTCGGCGAAATCGCCGGCCTCGATGCCATGAGCTCCACCAGCACCGGCGGCGCGTCGTTGATCACCCTGCGCTTCGGGCTCGACAGCGACCTCGGCGTCGCCGAGCAGGAAGTCCAGGCCGCGCTCAATCAGGCCGACACCTTGCTCCCGGATGACCTTCCCCGGCCACCGAGCTACAGCAAGGTCAACCCCGCCGACACGCCAGTGCTGACACTCGCCGTGACCTCCGACAGTCTGCCGCTGACCGAGGTGCATGATCTGGTCGATACCCGCCTGGCACAGAAACTCGCCCAGATCGGCGGCGTCGGTGAAGTCCGCCTGGCCGGGGGCAACCGCCCTGCGGTGCGCATCGACGTGGACGCACGCCGACTCGCCGCGCATGGCCTCGACCTGGCCGACGTGCGCAATGCCGTGGAAAGCGCCAACGTCAATCAGGCCAAGGGCACCATCTACGGGCCATATCGCGCCTACAGCATCGATGCCAACGACCAGTTGACCTCGGCGGCGGGCTATCGCGATCTGATCCTCAAGTACGAGAACGGCGCGCCCCTGCGTCTGAGCGATGTGGCCAGCATCGACGATGGGGCGGAAAACGCGCAGCTGGGCGCCTGGGCCAACGGCAAGGGCGCGATCCTGATCGATGTCCTGCGCCAACCGGGTGCCAACGTCGTCGGCGTGGTCGATGACATCGAACGCGCGCTGCCCACGCTATCGGCCAGCCTGCCGGGCAGCGTCGACGTGGAGATTCTCAGCGACCGGACCACCACGATCCGCGCCGCCGTGGAGGACGTCCAGTTCGAACTGATCCTGGCCGTCGGGCTGGTCATCATGGTGACCTTCCTCTTCCTGCGCAATCTGCCGGCGACCCTGATTCCCAGTCTCGCCGTGCCGCTGTCGCTGGTGGGCACCTTCGGGGCCATGTACCTGGCGGGCTTCAGTCTCAACAACCTCACGCTGATGGCACTGACCATCGCCACCGGGTTCGTCATCGACGATGCCATCGTGGTCCTGGAGAACATCACGCGCTACCTCGAACGCGGCGAACCCCCGCTGCAAGCCGCCCTCAAGGGCTCGCGCCAGATCGCGTTCACCATTCTCTCGTTGACGGTATCGCTGCTCGCGGTTCTGATCCCGCTGCTGTTCATGAGCGGCGTGGTCGGCGTGCTGTTTCGCGAATTCGCCATGACGCTGGCGATCTCCATCGTCATTTCGGCATTCGTCTCCCTGACCCTGACGCCGATGCTGTGCGCGCGCTGGCTGCGCTCGCATGACGACGCGGTCGACGCCGAGCGACCGCTCCTGGATGACGAAGCGCTGGTCCGCAGCCGGCAAGGGCTCTTCGGCCGGCTCACCCGGGGCTATGAACGCGCCCTGGACGCGGTACTGCGCCACCAGCGTGCCACGCTATGGGTTGCCCTGGGCACGTTCGCGCTGACGGCGGTGCTCTTCTGGCTGGTGCCCAAGCAACTCTTTCCGGTCCAGGATACCGGTACGCTGCGCGGGGTCACCACGGCCACCCAGTCGACGTCATACCAGGCCATGGCGGCCCGTCAGCAGGCGCTGGCCGCGCGTCTGATGGACGACCCCGCAGTGGCCAACATCGCCTCTAGCGTGGGTATCGACGGCACCAACACCACCCTCAACGGCGGGCGCCTGCAAATCGACCTGGTCGATCTCGGGGCACGCGATGCCAGCCTCGACGCCATCATCGCGCGGCTTGACGACGCCGCCGCGGATGTTCCCGGGATCGACCTGGCTCTGACGCCGGTACAGGACCTGACGCTGGAGGACACCGTCAGCCGCTACCCTTACCAGTTCGCCCTGACGCAAGGCGACCGCGAACGGCTGGCCAAGGACGTCACCGCCATGACCGAGCGTCTCCAGGATTCGCCGGCCATCGCCCATGTCGCCACCGACCTGCAAAACGCGGGACGCAAGCTCGAGGTCAGTATCGACCGGGAACGCGCCAGTCGCCTGGGCGTATCGGTGGCCGACATCGACGACGCACTCTACGATGCCTTCGGCCAGCGCCTGATCTCGACCATCTTCACGCAATCCAACCAGTACCGCGTCGTGCTGGGCGCCACGCAGGCCAACGCCGAGGGGCCCGAGGCTCTGGAGCGGCTCTACGTGAGCGGCAGCGATGACGCCATGATTCCCCTGTCGAGTCTGGTCAGCGTCGAGGAAGCCCCCACCGCCCTGTCGCGCCAGCGGCTCAACCAGTTCCCCTCGGCGCTGATGTCATTCGCACCGGCCGCGGAGCATTCGCTGTCCGAGGCTTTCGCCGCCGTGGAAGCCGCCCGTGACGACGTGCTGGCCGCCGATACCCAGCTCGATTTCCGCGGTACGGCCCTGGCGTTCACCACCTCGACGCGCGACACGCTATGGCTGATCGCCGCGGCCATCGTGACCATGTACATCGTGCTCGGCGTGCTCTACGAAAGCTACATCCATCCGCTGACGATTCTTTCCACCCTGCCATCGGCGGCCATCGGCGCGCTGCTCGCCCTCATGCTCAGCCAAAGTGCCCTGGGCATGGTCGCCGTGATCGGCATCATCCTGCTGATCGGCATCGTCAAGAAAAACGCCATCATGATGATCGACTTCGCGCTCGAGGCGCAGCGCGAGCAAGGCATGTCCGCCGCACGCGCCATTCATAGCGCCGCATTGCTGCGTTTCCGGCCGATCATGATGACCACCTTCGCCGCCCTGCTCGGGGCATTGCCGCTGATGCTGGCCAGCGGCTACGGCGCCGAGCTGCGGCGGCCGCTGGGCATGACCATGGTCGGCGGACTGTTGCTCAGCCAGTTGCTGACGCTGTTCACCACGCCCGTGATCTACCTCTTCTTCGACCGGCTCGCCGAGCGCTGGCACGACCGCCGGCAACGCCGCGAACGCACGCACGGAGCGAGCTCTTGAGCGTTTCCAGCCCCTTCGTGAGACGTCCGGTCGCCACCACGCTGCTGGCCCTGGGCATCGTGCTGCTGGGCCTGCTGGCGTACCAGCGACTGCCCGTGGCGCCGCTGCCCAACGTGTCGTTCCCCACCATCGTGGTCAGCGCCAACCTTTCCGGTGCCAATCCGGAAACCATGGCGTCCACCGTGGCCACGCCGCTGGAGCGTTCGCTGGGCCGCATCGCGGGCATCTCGCAGATGACCTCGAGCAGCTCCGACGGGTCGACGCGCATCATCGTGCAATTCGATCTCGACAAGGACATCAACGTCGCCGCACGCGAGGTGCAGGCCGCCATCAACAATGCCCAGCCTCTGCTGCCCAGCGGCATGACCAGCCGTCCCAGCTACCGCAAGATGAACCCGGCGGCGGCGCCGATCATGATTCTCTCGGTGACGTCGGACACCTTGCCCACCAGCGAGCTCTACCGGCTCGCCGACGAGCGCATCGCCCCGCCGATCCTGCAGGTGCCCGGTGTCGGTGACGTCAATGTCGGCGGCAGTTCCTCGCCGGCGGTACGCGTGTCGCTCGACCCGCGTCGCCTCGAGCATGCCGGCGTCTCGCTGACGGCCGTGGCCAATGCGATCCGCAGCGCCACCACCAGCACGCCCACGGGCTTCGTGGCCTCGCCTGCCAGCCGCTGGGAGGTCGACACCGACTCGCAGCTCATGCGCGCCGCGGCCTTCGAGGATCTCGTCGTGGCCCGTGGCGAAGATGGCGCCGTCATGCACCTGGGGGACGTCGCCGACCTCGAGGACGGCGTGGAGGACCGCTACAACGTCGGCTTCCAGAACGACCAGCCCGCCGTGCTCCTGGTGATCAGCGCCAGCAGTGGCGCCAATGTCATCGAGACCATCGCCGGCATTCGCGAGCGCATGGCGACGCTCGAAAGCCAGTTGCCGCAGAGCGCGTCGCTGAGCGTGCAGCTCGATCGGGCACCGGGCATTCGTGCCTCGCTGCACGAAACCCAGCTCACGCTGATGCTGGCCATCGCGCTGGTGGTGCTGGTGGTGTTCCTGTTCCTGCGCAATGCCCGTGCCACCTTGATTCCCAGCCTGGCGATTCCGGTCTCGCTGATCGGCACCTTCGCGATGATGCATGTCATGGGCTTCTCGCTGGACACGCTGTCGTTGATGGCCTTGATCGTGTCGATCGGCTTTCTGGTCGACGATGCCATCGTGGTGGTCGAAAACATCGCCCGCCACATCGAGCGCGACATGCCGCCCTTGCGTGCCGCGCTGCAAGGGGCGCGCGAAGTCGGCTTCACGGTGACCTCGATGAGCGTGTCGCTGGTCGCGGTCTTCGTGCCGCTGCTCTTCTTGGGCGGGTTCATCGGACGCATGTTCTTCGAGTTCGCCATGACGCTGTCCCTGGCGGTACTGGTCTCGCTGGTCGTCTCGCTGACATTGACCCCCATGCTCTGCGCGCGCTGGTTGCGTCCCGTTCGTCGGCGCCGCACACCGGGGTGGGAGCGAGCCCTGCTCGCTTGCGGACGAGGCGCCCAGCGCCTCTACGACCGCAGCCTGGATGTCGCTCTGCGTCACCGCCGGCTGACGCTTCTCTCGCTGGTCGGCGTCATCGTGCTCAATGGTTATCTCTACGCCGTCGTGGACAAGGGGTTCATTCCCCAGCAGGACACCGGTCGGCTGATCGGTTTCGTACGCGGCGACCAGAGCCTGTCGTTCGATGCCATGTCGGACAAGTTGCGCACCATTCGCGAACGCCTGGCCAGCGCGCCCGAGGTCCACAGTGTGCTGGGCTTCATGGGCGGGCGCGGCGGCGGTGCCTCCGCCACGCTCTTCGTCACGCTGAAAGACGGGCACACGCAGGGCACGCAGGCGGTCGGCAATCGCCTGGCGGCCTCGGTGGGCGACCTGCCCGGGGTCAGCACCTCGATGATGGCCCTCCAGGACATCCGCATCGGCGGTCGCCAGAACACGGGCACGCAGTACGAGATCACGCTCAAGAGCGACGATCTCGAACTGCTCGATACCTGGTCGCGACGGATCGGCGATACCCTGCGCGGTCTCGAGGGCCTGACCGGGGTCGACAGCGACAACCAGGGCGAGGGACAGGCCGTAGAGCTGGTCGTCGATCGCGATACCGCCCGCCGGCTGGGCGTCGACATGCAGGACGTGGACACCCTGCTCGGCAACGCCTTCGCCCAGCGCAGCATCGCCAGCCTTTACGATGCCGACAACCAGCGCTACGTGATTCTCGAGGTGGATGCCGACCATCGTCAGGCGCCGGAAGCCATCTCGCGCCTGCATGTCATCAACGAAGCCGGCGACTCGATCCCCGTGTCGGCGTTCAGCCACCTCGAGCAAAGCACCAGCCCGGTCAGCGTCAATCATCAGGGCCAGTTCGCCTCGTCCACGGTGTCGTTCAATCTGGCGGAAGGCGTTTCCCTGGGCGAAGCGACCGAGCGGATCCGTCAGGCGGTGAACGACCTGCGCCCCCCGACCGCACTGCAGGTGGATTTCGAAGGCAGCGCGGCGACCTTCCAGAGCGGCATGCAAGCCATGCCGTGGCTGATACTGGCCGCGCTGGTCACCGTCTACCTGGTGCTGGGGATTCTCTACGAAAGCTACATCCACCCGCTGACGATTCTGTCGACGCTGCCCTCGGCAGGGGTCGGCGCCCTGCTCGCGCTGATGCTGCTGGATACCCCGTTCACGCTCATCGCCCTGATCGGCATCATCCTGCTGATCGGCGTGGTCAAGAAAAACGCCATCATGCTGGTCGACTTCGCGGTGAGCGCCGAGCGCGAACGCGGCCTCGACGCGCTCGAGGCGGTACGCGAAGCGGCACTGGTCCGCTTTCGTCCGATCATGATGACCACGCTGGCCGCCATCCTGGGCGCGGTGCCACTGCTGCTGGGCACCGACGAGAACGCCGCCCTGCGTGCGCCGCTGGGCATCACCATCATCGGTGGTCTGATCCTCAGCCAGGTGCTCACGCTCTACACCACTCCCGTGGTCTACCTCTACCTCGACCGGCTGCATCGTCGCCTGCGGCCCGCTCGCCTCGACGCGACGCCAAACGAGGCGCCACCGGCATGAGTCGGGCAGCGCTGACTGTCTTGGGCGGGCAGCGCTGCATCATCTTCCACCTTGGATGACTAGTCGCGACGCGATGAGTGCGCTAGGCTGAATTCAAACGCTCGTTAGAATTCATTCAGGGAGAGTCCGCATGTTGGAACTACTGCTCATCATCGTGGCACTGGCAGGCCTCGTGTGGGTCATGCGTCGCGAGGCGGGCGCCTTGCCGGCGCTCGGGGTGCTGGCGGTCCTCGGCCTCATCGGCGTCGTCTTCGGCGCGGTGACGGTCGGCATCCTGCTGTGGCTGGGCGCCGCCGCCGTCGCGGCATGCGGATTGCCCACGCTACGTCGCCGCTGGCTGACCCCGCGGCTGTTCGCCGCGTTCGACAAGGCCGCCCCCAAGGTCTCGGAAACCGAGCGCACCGCGCTGGAAGCCGGTAGCGTGGCCTGGGATGGCGAGTTGTTCTCGGGCCGTCCGCAGTGGCAACGTCTGCTGGACTTTCGCAACGCCGGCCTGAGCGAGGAAGAACGTGCCTTCGTCGATCACCAGTGCTCGGTGGCCGCCGGCATGTGCAACGCCTGGGAGATCGCCCGCGAGCGCGCCGACCTGCCCCCCGAGCTGTGGGAATACCTCAAGCGCGAGGGATTCTTCGGCATGATCATTCCCAAGCGTTACGGCGGGCTGGAATTCTCCGCCAAGGCCCAGTCGGCCGTGCTGCAGAAGCTGGCGGTCAACGAGACGCTGATGGTCACGGTGGGCGTACCCAATTCGCTGGGGCCGGGCGAGCTGTTGCTCAAGTACGGGACCGAGGAACAGAAGAATCATTACCTGCCGCGCCTGGCGGACGGCCGCGAGATTCCCTGCTTCGGGCTGACCGGGCCTCGGGCGGGAAGCGACGCCACCTCGCTGCCGGATGTCGGTATCGTCTGCCGGGGCCAGCACAATGGCCAGGAGATCCTGGGGCTCAAGCTCACCTTCGAGAAGCGCTGGATCACCCTGGCTCCCATCGCCACCGTGGTGGGTCTGGCGTTTCGCATGTTCGACCCCGACGGCCTGCTCGGCGATACCTCGGACCTCGGCATCACCTGCGCGCTGATTCCGCGCGACACCCCGGGCATGGACATCGGCCGCCGCCATCATCCCATCGGCAGCCCCTTCATGAACGGGCCGATTCGCGGCAAGGACGTGTTCATCCCCCTGGAGTGGATCATCGGCGGGCCCGACATGGCGGGTCAGGGCTGGCGCATGCTCGTCGAATGCCTCTCCGTGGGACGCTGCATCACCCTGCCTTCCGGGGCCTCGGGCATCGGCCGCTATGCCGTGGGCTGGGCCGGCGGCTTCACCCGTATCCGCCGCCAGTTCAACCTCCCCGTCGCCGACATGGAAGGCGTGCAGGAGCCCCTGGCACGCATCGCCGCCCACGCCTACATCGCCCAGGCGGCCGTCATGCAGACCGCCAATACCATCGATCATGGCGTCAAGCCGGCGGTTCCCTCGGCGATTCTCAAGAGCCAGTTGACCGAATTCCAGCGCAGCATGCTGGCCGACGCCATGGACGTGCACGGCGGCCGCACGGTGACGCTGGGTCCGCGCAACTATCTGGGCATCGCCTACTCCGCCAACCCGGTCTCGATCACCGTGGAAGGCGCCAACATCATGACCCGCAACCTGATGATCTTCGGCCAGGGGGCGATACGCTGCCATCCCTATGTACTCGATGAGCTGGCCGCCAAGGACGACAATGATCTCGCCGCTTTCGACAAGGCCATTTTCGGACACGCAGGCATGGTGTTCGGCAATGCCGCACGGGCCTTCACGCAAGGCCTGGGAATCGGCAAGTCCAGGGTCCCCTTCGACGAGGTCGCCGCGCCTTACGCCCAGGAAGTCTCGCGCCTGGCGTCGGCATTCGGGCTGTGCGCCGATGCCGCCATGGCCAGCCTCGGCTCGGGGCTGAAGAAACGGGAAATGCTCTCGGCGCGCCTGGGCGACGTGCTCTCGAACTTGTATCTGGCCTCGATGCTGATCAAGCAATGGCACGAGTCGGAGAGCGTCGAGCACGAAGCAGCATTGATGCATTACAGCTGCCGCACCCTGCTCTATCGTGCCGAACAGGCCTTCACGGAACTCTTCGACAACCTGCCCAACCGCGCGCTGGCGATGACGCTCTCCGCCGTCGCGCTACCGCTGGGGCGTCGCTGGCACAAGCCACAGGACCGGTTCACCCGCGACATCGCACGGGCCATTTCCACCGACAGCGCCTTGCGCCACAAGTTGACCGCCGATACCTGGAACACCCAGGAAGCCGGCCAACGCGACAATCCGCTGGCTCGCTACAATGCCCTGCTCGCCGACAGCGAACGTGCCGAACCGCTCTACCGGCGCATTGCCAAGGCCTACAGCCAGGGAGAACTGCCCGCCGAGGCCCTGCATCCCGAACAGCGTGTCGAGGCGGCCTGGGAGGCCGGCCTGATCGAAGAAGACGACGCCATCTTCATGCGGCGCTTCGAGCGCGAGGTACTGGACATGCTCAGCGTCGACGACTTCGCCTTCGACGCCTTCGCCACCGACAAGGACCGTGTGGTCTGGCACACGACATAGCATGAAGGGCGCGCGACCGCACCTCGATGAGGCACGGTCGCGCGGGATGGCTCTTACCGCAACGGCGTCACGCGTACCGGCGCCGTGCCGGCCTTGATCATGCCAAGACGCTCGGCTGCACGGCGCGAAAGGTCGATGACTCGACCCTCGGTAAAGGGACCTCGGTCGTTGATGCGTACCGTCACTTGCCGGCCGTTATCCAAGTTGGCAACACGCACACGGGTATCGAACGGCAACCGTCGATGCGCGGCGGTCAATGCCTGGGCATCGTATGGCTCGCCGCTGGCCGTGCGCTGGCCCTGATAGCGATCATGATAATAGCTGGCCTGACCGCGCTCTGAGGTCGCACCGGCGGACGTTGCGTCACCATCGGTGGCGCATCCCGCCAACGCCACCACGGCAACCGTCCCGCTCACGACCGCCATCAGCCGAGATATACGACGCCACATCAGGGTAGCAATACCGTCGAGCCGGTCGTCTGACGTCCCGCCAGCGCTTCCTGTGCCTTGGCCGCATCGCGCAGCGGATAGCGGTTGGCGACATCGATGGTGACCTGGCCGCTGGCGATCACCTCGAAGAGTTCCGCGGCCATGGCCTCGAAACGTTCACGCGTGTCGGCGTAACCGTTGAGGCTGGGGCGCGTCACGAACAAGGCGCCCTTCTGATTGAGGATGCCGATGTTGACGCCCTCGACCGGACCGGACGCATTGCCGAAGCTCACCATCAGGCCGCGTTTCTGGAGACAGTCCAGCGAGGTTTCCCAAGTGTCCTTGCCCACCGAATCGTAGACCACCGGCACCATTTCACCGCCGGTCAGCTCGCGAACGCGCTCGACGACGTTCTCGCGGGTATAGTCGATGGTGGCCCAGGCGCCATTGCGCTTGGCCAGCTCGGCCTTTTCCGGCGACCCCACGGTGCCGATCAGCTTGACGCCGAGTGCCTTGGCCCATTGGCAGGCGATCGAGCCGACGCCGCCCGCCGCCGCATGAAAGAGGATCGTCTCGCCTTCCTTGACCCGATACGTCTGGCGCAGCAGGTACTGCACCGTCAGCCCCTTGAGCATGGCGGCAGCGGCCGTCTCGTAATCGATGGCGTCGGGCAAGGCGACGACCTTCTCCGCCGGCAATACATGCTGCTCGGCATAGGCGCCGAGCGGGCCCTGGGCGTAGGCGACGCGATCGCCCGGCGCGAACATGGTGACACCCTCGCCCACGGCGTCGATCTCACCGGCCCCTTCGGTGCCCAGCCCGGAAGGCAAGCTGGGCGCCGGGTAGAGGCCGGTACGGAAATAGATATCGATGAAATTCAGCCCCACCGCGTGATTGCGAACGCGAACCTCGCCCGGGCCGGGTTCGGCGGGCGTCACGTCGACGTACTCCAGTACCTCGGGGCCACCGGTGCGTGCGAATTGGATACGCTTGGCCATGCATGATTCCTTATGAAGCTAACGGGTTCAGGCCTTCATCCAAGCGCCGAACGTGCGCCGGGTCAAGTCATCCAGACGACGACCTTCGCCCAATGGACCGGCCGGCCATGCCGACCGCCGCCACGTGCCCGCGATGTCACACTTGCCCGTCGAAGCGCTCCAGCCCCGCCAGGAAGCGCGCCTTGTACGCCTCGAAGGTCTCGGGTTCACGCTTGAAGGTCTGCACGATGGCCTGGGCGTTAAAACGCAGCGGCTGCGTGAGGTCAGCGGGCTCGACCTTCTCGTGCTCCGAGCTCAACCCCAGGCGCACGCCGTCCGGCATGTCCAACCAATGCGCGATGCCGCAATCGCGAAAGAAGGCCTCGCTCGTGGCGTCGTTGGCATGCACACGCAGCGGAGCCCGCATGGCCATCTCCCGGACCAGCTGCTTTACGTGCGTGTCATCGCCCCCGTCCTCGGGCGCCGACAGCAGCGTCACTTCCATGCCCTGACCTTCGATATCCGAGACCAGCAGCATCATGGCGAGGATCCGCTGTCGGTCGTCCGCCAGCGCGAACAGACGCGCCGCGTCCTGCTCGAACAGCACGCCCGAAATCCCGGTGAAGGTCACCAGCGGCGTCAAACCGGCGTCCTGGCCGTACACGTTGGCGCAAAGCCGGGCGAGACACGCTTCGCGACTCTCTGGATTCTTGACATGAATGACTTTCATCGATTGCTCCGCCAGTCGGGGCGCCACCTGCCGGCACAAGCGCCAGGGGCGGGGATGGAAAGTGCGCAGACTACCATACCCCCCTGTGTCCTCTCATCGTGTCATGGTCATCCGGATGTCAAGAAGACGACCTAGACTGAGCAGGAAGATGCCCGCACAGACGGCCTGTCCAGCACCGTGCGCTGCGATGCTATGCTGTCGTTTCGATGCCGCGCCGATCGTGCACGGGACGCGGTGATCGGGCATGGTACGCAAGGCGTAGATAACATTGGCACTTCGTACCCGCTCGGCGACGTCCATCGGCCATTCGCGAGGTCAGTTCCGACATGTCAGTTCCCGTTCCCGATGCCACGCCCCGCTCCCGGGCCACCGTGCAATACGAAACGCCCCGCGCCGCGATACACGGCCCGTCACTCGAGCTGCCACGTGCCATCGCCCACCGCGGCCTTTCCGCACGGGCGCCGGAAAACACCCTGGCGGCGGTGCGTGCGGCCCATGCGGCCGGCTGTCGCTGGGTGGAACTCGATGTGCAACTGCTCGGCGACGGCACGCCGGTCATCTGGCACGATGCCGGCGTGCGGCGCTGTTCCAACGGACGTGGCAAATTGCGGCGTCTCGATATCGAACGCGCACGGCAACTGGACGTGGGCAGCTGGTTCAATCCCGATTTCCGTGACGAACGCATGGCCACGCTCGATGACATGCTGGCGCTGCTCGCGGCCTGCGACATGGGGCTCAACCTCGAGCTCAAGATCAGCTACAAGCACGATCCCGCCGCCCTCGCCGAGACGGTCATTCCCCGCGCCCTGGCCGCGCTCCCCCCCTCGCGGCTGCTGGTCTCCTCGTTCGACCGTAACGCCTTGCGCAGCGCACGGCGCCAGGAAGCCGATCCGCACCGTCTGCGGCTGGGGCTGCTGTACGACAGGTTGCCAAGGGGCTGGCTAGCGGATGCCGAGGCCCTGCTCGCCAGTAGCGTGCATCTCGACTGGCGCAAACTGAAGCCCGGCGCCGTCGCCGCCGTTCACGAGGCCGGCCTGCAATTGCTGTGCTACACCGCCAACGACCCCGCCACTTTCCTGCCGTGCTGGGAATGGGGCGTCGATGCCGTGATCAGCGACGATCCTACCCTGTTCGCCTCGGCGGAGAACCTTGGCATCGTCTAGTCGCTGAAAAGCGCGCAAAGCGCACGGCAAATGCACGCTTTGGTCGCGCGAGGCGCGCGTATCATGCGTCATGGAGGCCTTTGGCCAAATCGCTTTACCGCTTTCATGCCGCTCGTGCACCGGACAATGCCCATGAACCCGTCGACCCTGATCGGCATCGCCGCCAGCGTATTGCTGCTTGCCACCGTCGTGCTCTTCACCGCGCAAACGCCCAGCAGCTTCTTCAACTTCCCGGGGCTTGCCATCGTCATCACCGGCACGCTCGCCGCGACCTTCATCAGCTACCCCATGCGCGAGGTGGTCCGCGTCACCCGTCTGGTGGGGCTGGTCTTTCGGCGCGAGAACAGCCGCATCGACGAGGACATCCAGACGCTGGTCTCCATGGCGCGCCACTGGTTCCGTGGCAACATCCGCGCCATCGAGGCCGAGCTCGAGGACACGCGCAATCCATTCCTGCGTACCGGCATCTCGCTGGTCATCGCCAACACCCAGGACGACGAGATTCATGACGTCCTGCGCTGGCGCATCGCGCGCATGCGGGCGCGGGAGTACGCGGAATCGCAGATCTTTCGCACCATGGCGACCTATGCGCCGGCCTTCGGCATGCTCGGCACCCTCATCGGGCTGATCAACATGCTCGAAGTCATCAACGGCGGCGACCTGACGGTCATCGGCCCGCGCCTGGCGGTAGCCCTGATGTCGACGTTCTACGGCATCCTGCTCGCCAACCTGCTGTTCAAGCCCATCGCCGTGAAGCTCGAGCGCCGCACCGAGGAACGTCTCATCGAGATGCACATGGTCATGGAAGGGGTCATGCTGGTCGCCAAGCGGCGTCTGCCCTCGTTCATCGAAGACACGCTCCACTCCTTCATGGCCGAGCATCAAGACGAGATTCGCGGGCCGACACCGCGCACCGACGCGCCCGACGCCGATGCCCGCAAGCAGGAGGAAACGGTGGCATGAGCCGAGCGAGTCATCGCTACGCCATCGACGCCGGCGACACCCTGCTCGCGCCCGTGCACGCCTCGAACGACGAGGGGGGCGGCTGGCTGATGAGCTATCTCGACATGCTCACGCTGCTGATCACGCTGTTCGTGCTGTTGCTGGCCTTGACCGGCAACGACGACAGTGCCGCCGAAGAGGCACTCGCGTTCCCGGTGCTGGGTGTGCCCACCTTGCAGGCGAGTGCCTGGTCACCGACCTTCTACGTGCCGCCACGCTCGGACAAGCGCTACGTGCCGCCGCGTGACACGACGTTCTACACACCACCGCCGATGCCGCCGCGCCCGCCACGCATGATCATGGTCAACCCGGCCCCGGCCGAGGCCCTGGTCGAGAACGCCAAGGCCGCCGCGCGCGAACCGGCCGGCGTGCGGCGCCTGCCGAACACGCTCAAGCCCTTCATCGACGGTGTCGTGGTGACGCAGAGCGCCCAGGGGCTGAATTTCCGCATCGAGAATCACTTGCTGTTCTCGAGCAGTCAGGCCGACCTCACCGACGAGGGCCGTGCGGTGTTGCGTCAATTGCTGGATTCGTTGCGCGCCTTCGATGGCGAGATCACCATCGAGGGGCATACCGACAGCCGCCCCATCGCCACGGATCGCTTCCCCTCCAACTGGGAGCTTTCCACCGCACGCGCCACGGCCGTCCTGCGCTTCCTGGTCGGCGAAGGCCTCGACAGCGAGGTGCTGCGTGCCGTCGGTTACGCCGATACCCGTCCCCTGCAGAGCAACGACAGCGCCGAGGGACGTGCCGCCAACCGCCGCGTCGAGCTGGTCCTGCACGAACCCGAGCCGTCCGACGCGCCGTAAGCCCGTCGAGGCGCCGCGCCCGCATGACGTTCGCGCGGCGTCTCGATGCTGTTAAAGTACGCACCCTTGGGTCAGGTCGGCAGGACCGACCCATGCGCGCCGCCCCCCGAAGCGCTTGCCGCCGAGCGCCGACCTTGCTGTCACGGCCGCACTCGTCCGTCCCTCAAACCCAGCATTCAGGAGCCTTCGATGCAAACCCTCATGGGGCTTGTCGGCGTGATCGCCGTCCTACTGATCGCCTTCGCCCTATCCGAGAACCGGCGCGCCATTCGCTTGCGCACCGTCGGCGGCGCCCTCGCCATTCAAGCCGGCCTGGGCCTGTTCGTGTTGTACATCCCCTTCGGTCACAGCGTGCTGCTGGGCCTGACGCACGGCGTGCAATCCGTCATCGACAGTGCCCAGGCAGGCATGGACTTCGTCTTCGGCGGGCTGGTCAGCGATACCATGTTCGAGGTCTTCGGCGATGGCGGTTTCGTCTTCGCCCTGCGCGTCTTGCCGATCATCGTGTTCTTTTCCTCGCTGGTCGCCGTGCTGTATTACCTGGGCATCATGCGCTGGGTCATCAAGCTGATCGGTGGCGCGTTGCGCAAGCTGCTGGGCACCTCGCGCACCGAGTCGCTCTCCGCCGCGGCCAATATCTTCGTCGGCCAGACCGAGGCTCCGATGGCCGTGCGCCCCTTCCTGTCGCGCATGACGCGCTCCGAGCTGTTCGCGGTGATGGTCGGTGGTCTGGCCTCGGTCGCCGGCAGCGTGCTGGGCGGTTACGCCGCCATGGGCATCTCCCTCGAGTACCTGCTGGCCGCCTCGTTCATGGCGGCGCCCGGAGGGTTGTTGATGGCCAAGATGCTGGTGCCGGAAACCGAGCGTCAGGCAGCCGACCTGGAAGAGGTCATCGACGGCGAAGACGAACAGGCGCCCGCCAACGTCATCGAAGCCGCGGCCAACGGCGCGGCTTCCGGCGTGCAACTGGCCATCAACGTCGGCGGCATGCTGCTCGCGTTCATCGCGCTGATCGCGCTGGGCAACCAGATCATCGGCGGCATTGGCGGCTGGTTCGGCTATCCGGAACTGACCCTCGAACTGCTGCTCGGCTACCTGTTCGCACCGCTGGCGTTCTTGATCGGCGTGCCCTGGACGGAAGCCATTCAAGCCGGCAGTTTCCTCGGCCAGAAGCTGGTGCTCAACGAGTTCGTCGCCTTCGCCAATCTCGCGGCCGATCCCCAGGCGCTGAGCGCCCATTCCAAGGCGATCGTGATCTTCGCCCTGTGCGGTTTCGCCAATCTCTCGTCCATCGCCATTCTCATGGGGGGACTCGGCATGATGGCGCCCAACCGGCGCAGCGACATCGCCAGGATGGGGCTCAAGGCGGTTGCCGCCGGCACGCTCTCCAATCTGATGAGTGCCGCCCTGGCAGGGCTGTTCCTCTCGCTCTGAATCGCCGCTCACGCACCCGCCGGTCGCGCCCGACGCGGCCGGCGTTTGACTTGCCCGGCACCGCCAAGCAGAATCCCCGTCCGTCGAGACCCAGGTGCTCGGGAAACGGGTGAGAATCCCGTACTGCCCCCGCAACGGTAATCGCGTGTCGACAGAAACCGCCGCTGCCCGATCGCAAGCGGCCGCCACTGCCTCTCGTCGCGGCAACATGTCGCCGATGAACGCGGGAAGGCGTTTCTGTCCGGCGTCGGCATGGCCGACCGCCAGCGCGTCAGTCCGGAGACCGGCCTGCGTCTCAGCACTGGCTGATGCGGAGGGCTTCGCCAGTGGCGACCGTTGCATTCACGCCGTCCAGGCGACGCGGCGGCGTCACCTTCTGTCCTCCTCATCGCGTAACTCGTTTCTTACGCTGATGGGGCGTTTTTCCATGTTGCATAAAAAGAACCTGCTGTGGCTCGCCCTTGTCGTGGCGGGCGGCGCACAGGCGCAGGGCGATCAACGACTATCCGATCTCCAGGTCACCGCCAACCGGCTTCCCCAGTCGCAGAGCGATGTCCTGGCCAGCACCACCGTCATCGACCGCGATGACATCGAGCGCAGCCAGGCCGGCTCGATCATCGACCTGCTGCAAGGCCGTGCGGGCATCGAAATCGCCCAGAGCGGCCCGCCGGGGACGCTCTCCAGCCTGTTCATGCGCGGCACCGAATCCGACCACAGCCTGGTGCTGGTCGACGGCGTGCGCATCAACTCGGCCACCAGCGGCGGCGCCAGCCTGGAGATGCTGCCGCTCGAGGCCATCGAGCGCATCGAGATCGTGCGTGGACCGCGGGCCGCCGCCTATGGCGCCGATGCCATCGGCGGTGTCATCCAGGTCTTCACCCGGCGTGGCGCGGCCACCGGCACGCAAGGCGGGCTCAAGGCAAGCGCGGGCAGCGACAGCACCCAACGCCAGAGCGCCTGGGTCGCCACCGGCGACGACGACACCCGCCTGAACGCCTCGCTCTTTCACCGCGACGGGGACGGCTTCAACGCCACCCAGGCGGACGACAGCGGCGAGCGCGACGGTTTCGAGCGTGCAGGCGCGCAACTGGGGCTGTCGCATCGCTTCAACGACGACGTCGAGGTGAGCGTCAATGCCCTGCGGCAGAACTTCGAGGGCGAATACGACAACTGCTACCCAGCCGGTGCTTTCACCCCGACACAAGACTGTGTCACCAAAGGCTATCTGCAGTCCTTCGGCGGCCAGCTCGATGTCCAGCTCCAGCCGGACTGGCAGATGTCGATCACCGCCGGCCATTTCGACGAACAGCGTGAAGAGCGCTACGCGGGGGAACGCCAGAGCCTGATCGAGAGTCATCGCGATGAGGTCGGACTTCAGCACCGCTTCACCCGCGACAACGGCGTGGACGTGCTGGGCATCGATTATCGCCACGACAGTGTCGACTTCGACTCCGCCAGCCCCTATGCCGGCGACTACGTCAGGGACAGCCGTGAAAACATCGGGATCTACGCCATGATGCAGCGCACCTACGGTGCCCATGAGGTGAGCGGGTCCCTGCGCCATGACGACGATTCCCTGTTCGGCGACGAGACCACCGGCAGCCTCGGCTATGCCTACCGCCTCACGCCCTATCAGCGACTCGGCGCCAGCGTCTCCACGGCCTACAAGGCGCCCAACCTGATCGATCTCTACGGCCCCTACGGCACCAACCCGGATCTCGATGCGGAAACCGCCGAGAACCTCGAAGCGTTCTGGGCCTACGAGCGTGATGGCTGGCAGGGGCGTGTCACCGTCTTCGATAACCGTATCGACGACCTGATCGGCTACGATCCCATGACCTCCATTCCCTACAACGTCGACGAAGCCCGCATTCGCGGGGTCGAGCTCAGCGGCGGCTGGCAGTCAGGCGGCCTGACGCTCAACGCCAGCCTCACCCACCAGAACCCCGAGGACCGGCAGACCGGCGAGCGCCTGCAGCGTCGTGCCCGTACCTTCGGCCGCCTGGATGCCGATTACGCCGTGGCCGACTGGACGTTCGGCGCCACCCTGCGCGCGGCAGGCGATCGCCATGACAGCGACTTCGTCACCTACGGGGATACCACGGTGGCCGGCTACGGCGTGGTCGATCTGCGCACCGCCTGGCAGGTCACGTCGATGATCGAACTCTCGGCCAAGGTCGAGAACGCCTTCGACAAGGAATACCAGCTGATCGACGGCTACAACACCCAGGATCGCTACGTGGAAGGCGGCGTGACGCTGCGCTTCTGACTGCGTCCTTCCACGCGGTGCAATGCATGCGCCCTGCCCCTTTCCGGGGTGGGGCGTTATGCTATCCGCCTCACGTCCCCTTCCGGAGCATGCCCATGGCACTCAGCAAGACCCAGAGCAGTTTCTATCGTCGCCTGTACGTCGCGCATCTGATCGCCGACGGCACGGCCAGTGTCCCGGCGCTGATCGAAGCCACCGGCATGCCGCGTCGCACCGCCCAGGACACCGTCAACGCTCTGGTCGAGCTGGACATCCACTGCGAATTCGAACAGCAACCCGGCGCCAGGCATCATATCGGCCGTTACGTCATCCGCGACTGGGGGCCCATCGACCCCGCCTGGGTCGCCGCGCACGCCGAGCGCTTGCGCGAAGCCCTGGGCTACCCGCCGCGCGGATAACGATATCCGGAGCGTCGCATGCCACCAGCGGCTTGAACGTACAGGCCAGACGCCTATACTGGCTATAAATACAGTATAGATAACCCGACCATGACGACGCCCAGTGACCGCTCGCGCGCCCGCAAGGGGCGTGGCGCGACCTTCGATCCGCACAATCGGTTTTCGCCCACGACCAGCGATGCCGTCGACGACGGCTGGTGGCAGGAAGACGCACCGACCCGGCTGGCGACGGAAGTCCGCGACGAGCCGGCGAAAAGCGCGCTCTCCTGGAACCACTCGCCGGATCTGTCCTTCGACCGCTCGCTGAACCCCTATCGCGGCTGCGAGCACGGCTGCATCTATTGTTTCGCACGACCCAGCCATGCCTACTGGGACATGTCACCGGGGCTCGACTTCGAAACCAGGCTGATCGCGCGAACCGGGATGGTCGAACGGCTGCGTGACGAACTGGACAAGCCGGGCTATGTCTGTCGGCCGATCAACCTGTCGGGCAACACCGACTGCTACCAGCCGCTGGAAGCGGAGCGCGGCACGACGCGCGCGCTGCTGGAACTGCTGCTGGACACCCGCCACCCGGTCACGCTGGTGACCAAGAGTGCCTTGATTCTGCGCGACAAGGCCTTGCTCGCCGAAATGGCCGAGCACCGCCTGGTGCGCGTCTTCGTCAGCCTGACCAGTCTCGACGACGATCTGAAACGCACTCTGGAGCCCAGAACCGCGTCGCCGCGCACGCGCCTGAAAATCATGCGCGAGCTCGATGCAGCGGGCGTCCCCGTGGGCGCACTGATCTCGCCCGTGATCCCGGGACTCACCGACCACGAGCTGGAATCACTGCTGGAAGCCGCCCACCAGGCCGGCGCCCGTACCGCCGCCTGGATGCTGCTGCGCCTGCCGCATGAAGTGGCCCCGCTGTTCGAGGCCTGGCTCCAGGAGCATTATCCGCTGCGGGCGGCCAAGGTCATGAGCCTGATTCGTCAATGCCGCGGCGGCGAGGACTACGATGCCCGCTTCGGTCATCGCATGCGCGGCGAGGGAGTGTTCGCCCAGCTTCTGGCACAGCGCTTTCGCACGACCTGCCGGCGCCTGGGCATCGGGAGCCGTACCGAGATGGGACTCGACACCAGCGCGTTTCGCGCCCCGCATGCCCAGGGCGACTTGTTCGACTGAGCGGATCGCCGCAAGGCATGCTCAGGAGGCATCCTGGAAGACCATCGCCACGCCCGCCCCGTACAGCAGTACCAGGGCCACGCTCTCGAAGCCGATGCGTGCCGGACCGTGCTTCTCGCGACGCACCAGCCCCAGCAGCAGGACGGCCGTCATCAAGACCGAGAGCGCGATCCAGAGCAGGGTCTGGTCGGAGACCGCATGATAGATCGAGCCATCACGGTAGGCGACGTCCGAGGCGGCGGCAAACAGGGTATCGAAGGCGTTGCCGCCGATGATGCCGCCCACCGCCAGGGTCAGCGCGCCACGCTTCACGGCGGCCACGGCGGTCACCAACTCGGGCAACGACGTCGCGACCGAGGTCAGCAACACCCCCACGGCGGTCTGGCTCATGCCCGTTTCCGCCGCCAGGGTCGTGGCCGCTTTTTCCATCACCCAGCCGGAGATGCCCAGCAGCAAGGCCAGGACCACGAACGCGCCCCATAGTCGCGTCAACGAATGGCGCCTGGCCTCGTCATCCGGCGTATCCTCGCGGGTTTCGCGCGTGCGCCGGGGCATCCACATCGGCTCGCTGCGAACCTCGTCGATGATGCGCAACCCGTACACGTACCCCAGCAGCAGGATCGGCGTAACGGGATGAATGCTCCACAAGGTCCATTCCGGCGAGAAACTGGCCACCAGCAACAGGCCGAGCAGGCACATCAGCAGCGTGCCCTGGGCAAGATTGCCGATGGACGCCGCCGCATGCTCGAGGTTGATGCGCCGCAGCGCCACATCGGCGACGGTGAGGAACAGCGTCTGGACGGCGATCCCGCCCACGGCGTTGCTCATCGCCAACTCGGGTTGCCCCTTCCAGGCCGCCGTGACCGACAGCACGATGCCGGACAGCGAGGTCGCCATGCCCATCAGCACGGCCCCGGCGATCGCCTCGCCCATTCCGGTGCGGTCGGCGAGCGTGTCCACCACGCCGGTCAAGCGCGTCCCGACCAGTCCGATGATCAGCGCGCATCCCGCGAATAGCGCCACGCTAAGTGTCAAGCTCATATCACTCTTCCCTGAGACATTTGCGCCCTACCCTAGCGGAGCCTGGCGCGGCTGGCTATTGCCCTCGTCAACGCTCGACGTTATCCGCCACCAGCGCGGCAACAAGGCCCGCACCCGTGGCTGGTCGAAGCGATCATCGATCAAGTGGATCGTGCCTCGATCCTCGCGCCCGCGAATGACACGCCCGGCGGCCTGGATCACCTTCTGGATGCCGGGATAGAGATAGGCGTAGTCATAGCCGGCGCCGAACATCGTCTGCATGAAGCGGCGCCGCTGCTCGTTGACGGGATTGACCTGCGGCAGTCCCAGCGTGGCGATGAAGGCACCGACCAGCCGCTCGCCGGGCAGGTCGATTCCCTCGCCGAAGGCCCCACCCAATACCGCGAACCCCACGCCCTGCCCGTGAGGCGTGAAACGCGCCAGAAACGCGTGCCGCGCCGCTTCATCCATGCCGCGCGACTGCTGCCAGTGCGGCACTTCGGGATGATGTTCGCGCAGTTGCGCCACCACGTCCTCCAGGTAGGCGAAGCTGCTGAAAAAGGCCAGATAATTGCCCGGGCGACGGGCATAGGTCTCGGCGATCAACGCCGCAATGGGCGTCAACGAGGCCTGACGCTCGTGAAACCGGGTCGAGATGTGTCGCGCGATGCGCACCTCGAGCTGATCGCTGGCGAAGGGCGAATCCACTTCCTGCCACACGCTGTCCCCGGGCAGCCCGAGCAAGTCGCGCTGATAGCGCGACGGCGTCAGAGTGGCCGAGAACAGCACGCTGGCATGGGCTGCCGCGAAGCGAGGTGCCAGCATCGGCGCCGGCACGAGATTGCGCAGGCTCAAGCGCGCATGACGCAGGCCGCGTGCGCCCTGGCGCAGGGTGATGTCACAGACGAAATGCCGGTCGAAGCGCTCGGCGATGCGAGCCATCTTCAAGGCATCGAAGTAAAAACGCTGCAAGGTCGGCGACAGCGTGTAGGGCGGTTCGCTCGCCACCTGGCCGATGGTGCCGATCAGCCGATGGAGCGCCGACAGCCAGTCGCCGGGGATCTCGGGCAACGGGCAGTGCTCGGCCTCGCACTCGCGCCCCAGTGCATTCCATTCGCGATTGAGCTGCTTGAGCGCGGCGGTGACGCCGGCGGGCTTCTCGCGTATCAGGGCACGCAGATCTCCCTGATCGAGCGTGGCGCTGTACATGTCGCGCGCACGCTCGACCAGGTTGTGCGCCTCGTCGACGAGCACGCCAAGGCGCCAGTCATTGGCCTGGGACAAGGCATGCAGCAGGCCGCCGGTGTCGAAATAGTAGTGATAGTCGGCGACGCTCACATCGCTCCAGCGCGCCATTTCCTGGCCCAGATAATACGGGCACACGTCATGGGACAGCGCGATCTCGCGCAGGCGCGAACGATCCCACCAGCCGTGCTCGATCACCGCGCGACGCGCGGCGGGCAGCTTGTCGAAAAACCCCGCCGCCAGCGGACAGGACTCGCCGTGACAGGCGCGGTCGGGATGCTCGCATGCCTTGTCGCGGGCGGTGAGTTCCAGCACACGCAGCGGTGTCGGCGCGACAAGCGGTGCCAGCGCATCCAGCGCCAGTTGGCGGCCGGGCGTCTTGGCGGCGAGATAGCACAGGCCATCGAGCCGTTGCCGGGGCATGGCCTTGAGCATCGGAAAGAGCGTGCCCAGGGTCTTGCCGGTCCCGGTGGGCGCCTGGGCCAGCAGGCAACGCCCGGTGCTGGCCGCCTTGTAGACGTTTTCGGCCAGTGCGCGTTGCTCGCCTTGCCAGTCCGCGAACGGAAAGCGCAAGGTCTCGAGGGCCCGATCGCGTGCCTCGCGATGCGCCGTTTCACGCAACGCCCAGTCGAGAAACGCCTCGCAGTGGGTCACGAAGACATCGTACAGCGCGGCGCGGCTCATGCGCTGGACGAGCGGCGTCTCGACCTGGCGGGCGACGTCGAAATACACCAATGCCAGTTCGAGCGTCTCGAGCTCGTGCGCCTCGCACAGCAGCCAGCCATAAAGAAGCAATTGCGCCCAGTGCAGATGCCGGTGGTTCTCCGGCTGACGCGCCAGGTCGCCGCGATGCGTCTTGATTTCCTCGAGACGCTGGCGCCGCGGATCGTACCCGTCGGCACGCCCCCGCACGCGCAATCGATGCCCCGACGCGCTCCGGTAAAGGCCGCTCAAGGCAATTTCGCGCTGATAGTGCGCCTCGCGTCGCGCGGCGACTCGCGCATGTCCTTCGATGCCCTCTTCTGCGCTGGGCGAGGGCGTGAAACGCAGGTCGAGGTCGCCGCGCTTGGCCGTGAAGTCGCACAAGGCGCGTACCGCCACGGTGTAGTCCGCCGCCGTGGTCATGACGCCCAGGTCACATAGCAGACATCCACCGGCATGGCGTGCCGCGCGCAGAATGCCAGCCAGCGGCGCTGATTGTCCTGCAGGCGATCCCCGGGGCCCTTGACCTCGATCATGCGGTAGCGTTGCTGGGCAGGATGAAACTGTATCAAGTCCGGCATGCCCGCCCGATTGGCGCGCACGTCGCGCAGCAGGCGCTCGAACCAGAGGCGCAGGTGCGCCGCGGGCAGGCACGCCAGCGCCAGTTCGAGCAAGGTCTCGCTCAATGCCTCCCAGTGCACGAAGGGCGACTCGAGCCCCTGCTTGTCGCGGTAGGTGCGCCGAATCACCGCGCGGTAGCCCTGTTCGCCCTCGGCGACGTCGAGCCGTGCCAGGCAACGCGCGAAGAGCGCATCCCGGCGTGCGGCGAACTCCGGCCGCAACAGGTCGGCTGGCGCGCTCTGGAAGGGATGAAAGAAGGCACCGGGAATCGGCGCGAAGATCGCCTCCCAGCAGAGCAGACCGAACAAGGCGTTGATCAAGGTATTCTCGACGTAATGCACCGGCGATTCGGGGGACGATAGGCGTTGTGCCACGGCCGCTTCCACCGAGGTCGCACGGGGCAGCGTCAACTCGAGGTGCGTGGGCGCGGTCACGGACAGCGCCGTCGGCAACGGCAACGAGAGGCGGCGATGCAGGCGCGGAAGCAGGCGGTCGAGCTGCTGGCGCTCCGCCTCGCTTTCCGGCGCCGCCTCGGCCTCGCGCGCCAACGCCAAGGCCTCCTCGTGCCGCGCCTGGCGTTCGAGCATGCGCAAGCGACGTCCCCGTGCACCGGGATGGCAGCTCTGCGCGTAGAGCCGCGCCGCCTTGTCCAGGTCGCCTTCCCGCTCTCGGGCCTGGGCCAGCAGGAACAGCAGCTTGCCGCGACGCGTTTCCAGCCAGGGGTTGTCGGCCACCGGTGCCGGCAGCGCCTCGACCAGAGCCGCGACCGACTCGCCGCCATCGAAACGTTCGCGGCAGTCGTGAATGCGCAGGTAGGTATCGATATCCTCGCGACGCGGAAAGGCACGCGATGCCGGTGTCAGTGCCACCCGCTCGAAGCGACGCACACCGAGATCAGCCAGCACGAACTCGCTCCAGCCTTGGCGCAGGTTGCCGAAGAACATCAGTCGCAACCGATCGCACAAGGGCATCCGTGTCATGCGCCATACGCGAAACGCGGCCTCGGGACACCACGCCGAGAATGGGGCTTCGCCGATGTCGGCGGCCGCCAGGGTCGCCTGCATGTCCGTCTTGCGGTCGCCGCGCTTGAGGCCATGCGCCTTCAGGCAGGCGCCCAGGTGACGCCCGACCTCGGCCTTGGTCAACATCCCCAGCACCTCCGACACCGGCAGCACGGGATCGCACTCCAGCCACCCCAGCGCCATCAAGGGAGCCACGGCGGGGTCGAGCGTACCGATTTCCGCGTAGTCGAGGCGATCGTCGCGGAAGAGCTCGCCCTTGCGCATGACCATGCGCACCCACAGCGCCTGGGCCGGTTCGGGCAGGGCGTCGAAATGCGACATGAACGTCCGCTCGTCGGCGTCGAGAAGATCCTCGTAGCACGCCCTCACCCAGCGCAGGGCACTGCGGAAGTTGTGCAGATAATAGAGCGGATCGTCGCTCGACGCGGGACGCGGCGGGAGAGGCATGGCTGTCATGTCGCCATCATAGCAATCCTCGTCATGGCGCCCCAAGCCTGTCCGCGTGACACGCGACATCGCGCCGCCCCGCTCCCCGGGCCAGGCTTTGATATACTGCCGTCACGCATGCAACGGACGAAAGAGCCCATCGTGAAAGACGCTTCCTCTTCGCGCGACGCGACATCGCGACGCGCCAGCAAACCGGGTTGCCTGGGCCTGATCGTCGCGGGTCTGGCCTTCATCGTGCTGGTCTATGCCATCCTGATCTATTTCATCAGCCAGGGCGGCACCGCCGAGGACGAGGCCCGCGAGGAGCATGGCATCGCGCAGTGCTGGCAACGCCTGGCCAGCGACACCCTCGACGCCCGCGAACGGCGTACCACCGAGCAGCGCTGCCAGGAAATGACCGAGCAATTCGAGGTCAAGTACGGCCATCCACCGGCGGTGACCCAGCCTCCGACGTCGTAGCCGCAGCCACGCGACGCCGCGCGCGCTGCGACGCGCCATTGCGGACCGACCAGCGCAGCACCGGCACCAGTCGGCGAACGCCTGCGCGCACGCTGCGACGTTGCCAGCTCGGCATGTCGCGGCCGGCCATCTCGGCCGCCCAGACGGGCAGCAGATCGATCCCGGCGCGCATGGTCATCGCCACCACCGGGCGCAGCATGGGCTGCGGTGCCTCGGCGTGCAGCAAGAGCCGGAATACCTCGGCGGTGCGCGCGTCGTAGCACAGACATGGGCGCATCGCGTCGAGATAGTCCGCCACCTCGTCGCGGCAGCGCGGGACATCACGTGCGCCCAGCGCTTCGGCGACCCTCGCCACTTCGGCGTAGTAGCGGTCCTGGTCGGCAAGGCTCAGGTCGGGGTTGCGATAACGCAGATGCGCGGCGAGAAAGCGACTGACCTCGGCGACATGCACCCACGTCAGCAAGGCCGGGTCGTTGGCGGCGTAAGGACGGCCGTCGGGCGCGACGCCCACCACTTCGTCATGAATGCGCCGCACCCGCTCGATGAGACGCTCGGCATCCACGGTGGACGCGAAGGTGGTGGCGGCGATGAACTGGCTGGTGCGGCGTAGACGGCCGAGCATGTCATCGCGAAAGCTGGAATGGTCCCAGACCCCCGCCAGAGCCAGCGGATGCAGCATCTGCAGCATCAGGGCACCGATTCCTCCGCACAGCATCGAGGTGAAATCGCTGTGTACCCGCCAGCAGACGCTCTGCGGCCCGAACAGTCCCGGGTCCCCCGGCGGCCGGTCGTAATCGATGTCGCCCAGGGCCATGCCGGTCACGCCCATGATCTGACGCTCGATGCGCCGCCTTATCGCTTCCATCGCATCCTCCCGATCCCCCTCGCGGTGTCTTCCGACACGCCTCGGCATGATATAGGGCATGCGACCAGGAGATCGCATCCGAACCGTCGGCATCGCCGTCGACTTTTCAGACAGTGCCTAGTGTGGTGTTCCGCAAGTAAGTATCAAAAATATAGTCTATCCTGATACTGAATTCCGCTGTGCTGCTGGAGGTATCATGGCAAAGCGAGGTCGGCCTGCTACCCAAATTTCCGTTACAGACA